>JAHEZH010000094.1 GCA_023251155.1 Flammeovirgaceae bacterium
TGCAGTGTCTCTAATGTCTTGGGCCCCATTTGAGGATGGGGCATGAGAAAGACCGGACCGAGCGTCTCTTTAAAACCAGAAATGCCTTCCAGGAATTGATCAACTAAGGCCTGCGTATCTGTTAATCTTTTGATGTGAGTAATTGCCTCTGTGAACTTGGGACAAAATTTAAATCCGGGAGTAACTTTACTCCTCCAACCATCTGTCTGACTCACCGTAGGCATGCGATAGTAAGTAGCGTTTAACTCAATGCAATTGAAATGACGCGCGTAGTGATGAAGGAAGTCTGCTTCTTTGGTTTTGGGTGGATAAATCTTACCTACCCAATCTTTGCGACCCCATTTCGCACAGCCTACAAATATTTCGGTCCTATCCGTTTTATTCCGGGCAAGCAGTTGCGATGTTTCTGGTTTGTCTGCAGGTAATTTGAAATCGATTTTATCGATCTCCGTCGGATCTACTTTGCCAAATTCCATCGCTTACTTTTTATAACCAAATTTAAAATTACTAATTCGATTGTGTTTTTGGCAGCCAGTTTTTCTTGTTGATTTGAATGATTAAAATACCTGCACCCATCACCACCAGTGTGGCAACAGATACACCTATCCCAAAATGGATTCCCGGAATACGCACGATCACTTCCGCAGCGAAAGCAGCATATAATCCGATAGCAGAATAATACATGCCGAATACATGATAGTATATCCACGATGGGATTTGTTTTTTGAATAGCGCTGGTAGAAATCCCATCAATAAGGTAACCGAACTGATGAGTGCCGCAATATGAAACGGGCCAAACCGATGAAAGAGTTCGTAGATACAAAAGGCAGTGATGTTCATAACGATCATACTGAATACGTACAAGTAGCCCATTCGCTTGTGCAGTAGCGTCCCTTTTTTCATAAAGAGAACGAAGGAGCCAAGTAGGAGAGCCGCTACTGCACTAAACAAATGTATTAAACCGGTAGTATGATGAATAAGAGTGTTCATAATGAATCGCTCTACTGGTTTAGTTTGATGAGATTAAGTTCGATGAAATTCATCCACTTGGTTCCATCTTTAGAATACTCGCCTGTTTCGTGCCAAGTCTTTTTTGTCGGATCAAGAATGATTGTATATCGGGTTTTACCACCCGATGGAATATCAAATCCCCACTCGAATTTATTTTCATCAATCACATTGAAATATGCATTGGTAGAATATCCTTCTTTTACAAATGACTTTAATTTGAGCTGCTGTTCCATCGGATCAAAGTGAACGGTGGCCATCGCCTGAAAGGTCACTTCTTCTTTGCCAGTGCTTTCATTTTTTTCCCTGCCTGTGCCTTCAATGACCATCACCATTTCCTGAAGTTTCCATTCGACATGCTCCTGCTGCCGGATGATCGTATGGCCCTTGGGTGTAGAGTGTTTGGCTTCTCCTTTCCAGTCGCCTATAAAATAGGCAAGCTTCTTCATTTCGTCTTTGCAGCGTTGCGAATGATTAACGGGAACTTGCGCCGTTAGTTGACTTGTGGCCAGCACAGTGATGATTAAAAGAAACATGTTTTTTTTTCATAGTAGTTAGAGATTAATTTTTTGTAAACTGGTTTATTTTATAAACTAAATAGTTAAAAAAATTATTTTTTAATGTAGTCTTTCAAATTGTTCACGTACTCTTCAAAGGCTTTGATTCCCTTTCGGGTGATCTTACAGGTAGTTAAAGGCTTTTTTCCTTTGAATGATTTTTCAATGGTAATGTATCCCGCTTCTGATAACTTATCGAGTTGCACACTTAAGTTACCGGCAGTAGAGTTGGTTTTCTCTTTAAGAAAAGTAAACTCTGCCGCTTCCATACTAATCAATAATGACATTACACCAAGTCGTAACTGGGAGTGAAGCAGTGGGTCGAGTTCCTTAAACATCACACTTTTATTCTCTTCAACAAATAGCCAGGTATCAGGTAACCGGTAATCACAGCGAGTGCACCCAATAACATCTGTGTTTGGGCATCTACCATAAAGCAGATAATGGAACATGCCCAGAAACAGATTCCACCTACAAGCAACGGTTTGAACCGTAGAATAATTCCGGTGATAAACGTAGGGAAGGCAGTCAGTAATAGTATGACCGGGTTGATTTGAAAATTGATTTTATAACCGAAAGTTATAACGGGAGGGATGATAAAGAAGAGGCTAAGCCAAAGCCACATCGTGATCTTGTCGAGATGTGAGTGGGTTATTTTTTCCTTTCCTTCTTTGATACCATATATGATACTCACAATAGTAGCCGGGATGGTAATAAGCCACACAACATAGGGATGCGGGTAAGTTGAGAATTTCATCAATCCATACATTCCCAAATTAGCCAGTGCGATGCACCATCCCCAAAGCAGAATGTATTTCGTACTATAGGAGACATTTCCTTGTGCCTGCCGGATCATACCAGAAATAAGGGCAAGGCTTTGCTCAGCACTCAGATCTTTGTTTTCGTCTTTCATGGTATCGTTTATGTTGATATAAATATAAACTGGTTTATATTATAAACCAAATAAAGGAATTATTTTATCGATTGCGGGAAGATCTGTGACCGCTCAAAGAAATGGGAGAGGAGAAAAAGCAAGAACGGTTATATTGCGTATCACCTAAACCTAAACCTAAATTGTATGAAGAGACTCCTCTCCCTATTCATTGCTGTATTGATGACCGGATGGTGCGCGGCACAAAGCGAAGTGCGCTCCATTGAAAAATTAAAAGCCGCTGCCGCACTGGAGGTAGAGAAGAACGCGGTGCTTGGTCAGCAGATTAACGACATGCTATTCAGTTTTTCGGAACTTGGTTTTCAGGAAATAGAGACATTCACTTACCTGACCACACTGCTTGAAAAAAATGGGTTTAAAATTCAGAAAGGCATAGCCGGAATACCTACTGCCTGGACCGCTACATGGGGTAGCGGCAAGCCGTTCATCGCGTTGGGCTCTGATGTGGATTGCATTCCCAAAGCTTCGCAAAAACCAGGTGTCGCTTACCATGATCCTATTGTTGATGGAGCTCCGGGGCATGGTGAAGGTCATAACTCGGGTCAGGCGTTGAATATCATTTCTGCTTTGGCACTGAAGAAAATCATGGAGAAGGAAAAGATACCAGGTACCATCATGCTGTGGCCGGGTGTGGCTGAAGAAGTGGTAGGTACAAAAGCATTTTACGTGCGTGCCGGATATTTCAAAGATGTAGATGCTTGCATTTTTACTCATGTTGCTAACAACCTCGGTGTTTCATATGGGGATGCCGGTAACAATGGATTGGTATCGGTGCGTTTTAATTTTGAAGGTGCTGCCGCACATGCAGCCGGTGCTCCCTGGCGTGGAAGGAGTGCCCTGGATGCCGTAGAGCTTATGAACATTGGCTGGAATTTCAGAAGAGAACACCTGGAGCTGACACAGCGCTCGCATTATGTAATTACCGATGGCGGAGATCAACCCAACGTGGTTCCTTCCAAGGCAGCGGTGTGGTACTACTTTCGGGAACGATCTTATCCCAATATCAAAAAGCTATTTGATGTAGGTGTGAAGATTGCTGAAGGTGCAGCATTGATGACCGATACCAAATTTACCTACGAGATATTAGGATCGGCATGGCCTGGTCATTTCAATAAGCCGATGGCAGAAGCCATGTATCAGAACATAAAGGTAGTCGGCTTGCCGCAATGGTCAGCCGAAGATCAGCTATTGGCGAAAGCCGCTCAGATAGAAATGAAAGCTCCAAAGATTGATGGATTGGCCGTGAAGCTCGATACGTTAGGGTTGCCAACACCGACGGGACCGGTTAATGTCATGGGCCGACAATTAATGGCAATGGGGGGAGGCTCCGATGACATTGCGGACATCAGCTGGTCATTGCCAACAATTGTGTTGCGCTATCCTTCTAATATTCCTGGTTTGCCTGGCCATCATTGGAGTAACGCCATATCCATGGCTACGCCTATCGCACATAAGGGAATTGTATATGGAGCCAAAGCGGAAGTAATGACACTGATTGACTTGCTCCTGAAACCGGAGTTGCTGGCCAACGCCTGGAACTATTATCGTACCGAACAAACCAAAGAACTTCAATACACTCCATTAATTGGTGAGAAAGATAATCCGGCTATCTATCTCAATCAGAAGATCATGACCGAATATGCTCCCAAGCTGAAGCCGTTTTATTATAACCCGGCCAAGTATAAAACCTATCTGGAGCAATTGGGAATTCAGTACCCTACGGTGCGTGCAGATCAAAAAGAAGCGGTGGAAAAACTGGAAGCAACTAAAAAATAATCGGTTTTTATTTCCGAAGTAATTCCCTGAATTTTGTATCCGTGTGGTAAAAACATGTTTGCCATGCGGATGCATTATGTTTACAGGAATCATTGAATCACTGGCCACTGTTCAGCAGATTAAAGAAGAAGGCACCAATAAACACTTTCAGTTCTCCAGCGCCATTGCCGGAGAATTAAAGGTTGACCAGAGTGTTTCTCATAACGGAGTCTGCCTTACCGTTACCCAATCAGATAAGAAGTCGTATTGGGTTACTGCTATTGATGAAACATTGAAGGCTTCCAACCTGGGTGATCTGAAAGTGGGAGATAAGGCAAACCTGGAGCGCTGTATGTTGAACAACGGTCGGTTTGATGGCCACATTGTGCAGGGGCACGTCGATCAGACGGGTGTGGTTAAATCGATTAAAGATGAGAACGGCAGCTGGCTTTTTGAATTTGAATATGATCCCGGCAAGGGAAATGTGACGGTAGAGAAAGGATCAGTCACCGTTAATGGAGTGAGCCTTACCTGCTTTCACTCCAGGGAGAATTCCTTCGCAGTAGCTATTATACCCTATACCTTTGAGCATACCAATTTCCATCAACTCCAATCCGGGGATACAGTGAATCTGGAATTTGATGTAGTCGGCAAGTATGTAAAGAAGTTGCTAGAACGATCAGGAAGGTTAGGTTAACCTCCCATCCGTTAATCACCTTCGGCCAGTTGGTCTTCTGTTTTGAACTTTACTTTCGTATTGAGATAGCGGAAGAACCGATATCCGGCCCAGCCACTGAGCAAGCCAATAATTCCGCCAACGAGAATATCTCCGGGATAATGTACTCCCAGATAAATACGTGTATAGGTAAGGCCTGCTGCCCATACAAAGATGAATACCATCCATTTGTATTTGTCTTTGAATAAGAGCCACATCAGCATGGCCGTGGCAAAGCTATTGGCCGCATGGCTCGATGCAAAACCATACAGCCCTCCCGTGTAGAATGTCCCGTCTGATTTCATGATGAGGTGGACAAGTCCTTTGAGCGTGGGTTCCTGCGATGGCCTGAATCGGGCAAAGAATGGTTTCATCAGCGAAGAGGTGATTTGATCGGCCAGCAAAATGGCAAGTGCTACGCCTGCCAGCACAAGCCATGCACGCGAATTGTAATTTCTGAAAATAAGATAAATGAGAAAGAGGTATAATGGAATCCAGAATTCAGTCTGGGTCATTTGTAAGATGACCGGATCAAGCCAATCGGCATGAAAACCGTTAAGATATACCAGCAGTTTTTTATCGAGATCTATTAATGGTTCCATTCGGGTTTGTTAGTCAAAGTTTTATCGTTTTGTTGCTGAATCCATTTGTAAGCCTCTTCCATCGTCGTGAACGAAGCCAGGTCCATATTCAGTTTCTGTAACGTAATTCCAATTCCCTCCACATACTTATCCGATACGGTATGGCCGGAAGGTTTTACAATGGCAATACGCTTCAACCCATTCACCGTGGCACTGGGAAAAATCTCATTGAATACCCATTGCTGGTCTTCCAGTTGTATTTCTCCCTGGTGGGTAAGATCAGAAATGTAATTAGGCGTATTGTATACTTTAATGAAGTCCAGGCATTTATTGAAGGTGAGGGTGTATTGTTGCTGAGTAAGCGGCCCGCGCCAGATTACTCCTAATGAATTCAGTGGTGCATCAAAAAAAATCTGTGCATGCGATTCATCGTACAATACCTGGCGCTCTACGTTATCCGGTTTCTTCAGGCGGACAATAAATTGAGTAAAGCGGTTAACTTCACTGGTAATTTCCACATAACCACCCAGGGCTTCCGCTTGCAGTTTTACCAGATAAAGACCTAGCCCTTTTCCTTCCGTCTGGGGATGAAAGCGCTTGTACATCATGAAGAGACTGTCTTTATGATGCTGTGTATCAATACCTAATCCGTTATCTTTTACAGTAAGTATAAAGTATTTCTCCTCCTGGCTTGAGGTAATTTCAATCTGTGGAGCTCGTAAAGGTGACCGGTACTTGATGCTATTACTCACCAGATTGTATAGAATACTCGCTACCATTGGTCGCACGGAATAAAGCACATGAAGCGCACTGAAATCGGAAACAATGGATACCTGATTTACTACAATCTCTTTTTCGAAGGAGCGCTTCAACTGATCGATTTCATCCTGGAGATTAATTTGCTGGCGGATGCGAAAGATATCGTTTCGGATATCAATGATCTTACCCAAATCCCGTATGGTTGAGTCGAGCTTATTAACCGATCTGATGGAGTGATTCAAGATGGTGGCATTTTCTCCTTCCAGCTTATTTTTATCCATCAGCTGAAGCAGCCCCATAAGGCTGGCTACAGGGCTTCTCAGGTTGTGCGATACCGTATACGAAAATTGCCTTAGCTCATTATTGTGCTTCATTAATTCATTGTTAGAATCAATCAGGTTTTTATTTTTTTCCAGTAACTCACTTTCCAGGTCACGGTTTTGAATGAGAAGTTGTTCCTTTTGTTGGCGGATAATGATGTTGGCATCCAGTATTTCGAGTTGACTTTGATGAAGTTTGTTTTTCTGATGCGTCAGTTCTTCAATCAGTTGTGTGTTCTGGGATTCAAACCCCTCATATAGATTTTTCAGAACCAACGCACAGGTTGTGATAACGAAGAAGATGACAATGGCCAGCGATCCTGAAAAGGGATACGAATACGAGGAATGCTTTAGTTGAAAATAACCTACGTTAAACGCTTCGTGAACGGTATCGAATAAAAGAAAGCAGGCAAGGTGAAGGGCGATGAAAAGGAAAAGTTTTGCTTTTTCGCTGGAGCTGAAAAGGAGAGGAGGAATAATGGATGTGCCTAATAAAATATAGCGATAGTCGTAATAAAACGATTCACCGATATCACCGGGGTAAATCATTTTGGCATAAACAGAAATGGCGATGGGCAGCGTAGGGAGCAGCGCACAAAAAATGATTCTGCTGAGATGGATAAACCCTTTGGCATTAAGGAACAATGGAATAGCTGTAAGCGCAAAGCAAGCCAGCTCAATAACAGGTATGGTTCCAAAACCAAAGTAAGTGACTTCGAGAAGGAATAGCAGCAGTGTGAGGGTGGATACCACAATGCTGAGACGGTTGCAGAGAATAATATGCCGGTTCAGTACCACTGCCTGAGTTGGCCGGGTTCCCAGGAGAGAGACGTAATTCCAAAATCTTTGCATATCGTGCAGCGGCAACAATCTCGAAATTTAGCAATTTTACCCTTTAAACGTTGTTTATGTCTTTGATGAATACGCCCCATGCCTTGCTCATGGTAAGGCCTGCTTCCTTTGCTTTCAATGAGGAGACAGCAGGCTCAAATTCCTTCCAGCAAAAAGGGGACCTGGAGCGATTAGCGCTTCAACAACAGGCACTTGCAGAATTTGACGCGGTGGTTGAAAAACTTAAAGAGAAGAACATCCACCTGATCATTGCTGAAGACACGGCTACTCCACAAAAGCCGGATGCTATTTTTCCCAACAATTGGATCTCTACCCACTCCAGCGGAACGATTGTTACTTATCCCATGATGGCGGTAAGTCGAAGAAGTGAGCGTAGAGAGGACATTGTCAAACTACTGAAGGCAGTGTATGCAGTGAATCGCGTGCTGGATATCACAGGGGCGGAGTGGGATAATAAATACCTGGAAGGAACGGGGAGTATCGTGTATGATCACGCAAACAAGCGGGCATACGCATGCCGGTCACCACGCACCAGTGAATTCGTGCTCAATGAGTTATGCAGGCAAATCGGATATGAAGCCATTGTATTTGATGCCGTGGATGCAGAAGGAACTCCGGTTTATCACACCAACGTGTTGATGTGGATCGGAGAGAAGGTGGCGGCTCTTTGCCTGGACAGCATAAAAAGCGAAGCGGACCAGGATAAAGTAATCGACAGCCTCACCCGCTCGGATCACAAGATAATTGCCATTAGCTTCGATCAGATGAAGGCCTTTGCAGGCAATATGTTTGAGGTAATGAATAAAGACGAAGAAGTGTTTTTGCTGATGTCGACCACTGCCTTTCAGTCGCTGCTGCCCGGGCAACTCAACGAAATGAGTAAACATGCAGAACCCCTGATTGTGTCGATCGATATCATAGAGAAATATGGTGGGGGAGGAATTCGGTGCATGGTGGCTGGCATCTACCTTCCTGCCAGGAATTAGCTCTTGAATACCCTGATAAAAATGCGTAAATAGAATGCCGTTTATAATTGTTTGGCTTTAAAATATGAATAAGTACGACCTGATTGTGATTGGTGCCGGCCCAAGCGGATATGCCGCTGCTATGCGCGCCCTTGATTTCAAAAAGAAAATCCTGCTGATTGAAAAGAATAATGTAGGAGGTGCTGGAGTTACAAACGGAGCACTTTCTTCCAAAACCTGGTGGGAGCTGTCCCGCGAAGCGTCCGCTTTTCGCAAAAACCTGAAACGATTTAATATTGAAATTCCGAGCATCAACTATAAAGAGATACAGGAGGAAGTTCGTAAGGCGGTATCCGAACGGATGATGTTGCTGGAAGAGCACATGGATTCATTGAAGAATTCGAACTACTCCAACCTTCTCGATTTTAAGAGCGGCACCGCACGCTTGCTTACGCAGCATGAAGTGGAGATTAGTGTGGGGGCACAAACCGAAAAAGTATGGGGAGACTATATTGTACTTGCTACCGGTAGCCGACCCCGGTTTTTGCCGGAGCTTCCTATCGATGAGAAGACGGTAATGACCAGCGAAGGAATCGAAAATATGGAAGAGTTTCCTGAGAGTATGGTGATTGTGGGGGCCGGGGTAATTGGTTGTGAGTATGCAACGATTTTCTCTGGCTTTGGTAAAACAAAGGTTCACCTCATTGATAAAGGAGATCGTATTCTGCCTTTCGAAGATGAAGATGTGGTGCGCATCATCGAGCGCAATATGGAAAACAATGGGGTGTTGATTCATCGTAACTCCAAACTCATTCATATGGAAATAAAGAATGGCAGGGTGGAGTATGAGTTGGAATATACCGATGGAAGCAGGGAGAAATTTAATGTGGCCAAGGCGCTGGTATCCGTAGGTCGTGTGGCCAACATTGAAGACCTGTGGGAAGATAAAGTTGGAATAAACATCACCAAGCGAGGTATCGATAACAATGACACGC
The DNA here is from genome assembly GCA_023251155.1 of Flammeovirgaceae bacterium. Classification (GTDB taxonomy): domain Bacteria; phylum Bacteroidota; class Bacteroidia; order Cytophagales; family Cyclobacteriaceae; genus ELB16-189. Next base: position 9,460 of record JAHEZH010000094.1, read on the forward strand.
AAACAAATGTCACTAATATTTATGCCGTAGGAGATCTCACCGCAGACATCTCATTAGTAAACGTAGGAGAGTTGGAAGGGCGCTATGCCGTAGAAAAAATGTTTGGAGATCCGGATCGCAAGCTGGTATATGAAAACATCAGCACCATTATGTTTCTGAGTCCGGAAGTTGCAGGAGTGGGTTTGAATGAAACACAGGCGAAAGAAAAAGGCATCGACTACAAAGTAGTTACTCTGGAATATTCTACTATACCGCGTGCAATAGCCATGCGGAATACGCAAGGATTCATAAAGCTATTGGTGACCAGTGATAATGAGATGAAAATCCTGGGTATGAAAGTGGTGGGTAATAATGCCAGCAGTGCCATTCAGGCTGTGGCGGTATTGATTTCGATGGACAAAGGAATTGAAGAACTGGCCGAATGTGTTCATCCCCATCCATCGATCACCGAAGGTATTCAGGAGTGTGTACGCATGCTCATGGGGAAGTCATTATTTAAACCATCTGCTTTACGCGGGCGTTTGTCTTGCCGTACCTACAGTAAAGGCGTGTATGCAGACATTATTTTCTGATCGTTGAATAGTTTGAATAGAGAGGTACTGTAGCGTTGCAGAAAGACTTGAATTATGATTAAAAGATCATTGTATGCTGCTTCATTAGTGGCGATGCTATCCTCGTGCTCGATGGATAAACTGTACAAGATGCGACAGACCAGAAGGGTAAGTGCCTACGAGCAGGTTGAATTTGGAGACATCGTGAAGCGCTATTTCAGTAAAGACCAGACCAGTGTAGGTACTATTGAAGGCATCTATTCGGTATCCAGTTATGTTTCCAAAAAAGGTAAAGGTGTTTTTGCTACTACTGAGAAGGAAAAAGCTGTCGATAATAAAGAAAACTACAGCACTGTAGCCATCATCCGGGATCACACTAACTCCACCCGTGAATACCTGGAAGTGCCGTTGGATAAAACGTATTTACCTTCGTATTCCGTGCGGGGTGAGTTTACCGGAATAGCCGAAGGCAATATCATCCTATACAAACACATCGAATCACGCAATCGGATACTCTCTTACACTTTTACTTACGATAAAACACGCGATCTGCTCGAAGGTATCCGCACCGAAAAGAGTGGAGGGTACACCGTAACGTATAAACTTACTTATGTGAAGTTGTTTCCGAAGGCGGGGGATAGTTTGGGTAAAAACTGAGTTTAAGTTTGGTTTTTCATGGTGTCGAAATATAAAAAGTAGCCTTACGGGGCTACTTTTATTCTAATTAATAAAACCTAATTCTGCCTAACCGTCCGTAAAGCAGAATTAGATAGTTACTAATTTACCTGCTTGTCTTCGTAGTAAGTGAAGGCTAAGGAAAAGAGACCGTTTTCTCAGCGCAGTCTCTTTATCACTTAAAAATTAGGATTTACGGTTGCTACTCCACTAGTACTTGGATTAAGTACAGATTCATCAGCGGGAACATCCCAGTAGTCCATAAAGTTATAGTTGATGGTAACATTGGTTTGTACAGCATTATTATAGTACATCGTATTTCCATAACTACCACCACCCTTAGTGATGTCGTAAATTGCTCCCCATCTTCTTAAGTCATAGAAAGATAAGCCTCTGAAAGCAAGCGCCACTCTTCTTTCCATCACCAGTTCGCGCATGGCCTGAGCCAAGGTGAGACCTGTGGGAAGTGCAGCGATTCCAGCTCCCATTCGGGTACGAACGGCATTGATTTGACCGGTACCTGTATCAATGTTGCCCAAGCGGATATTCGCCTCTGCAAGCAAAAGAAGATTCTCTTCGTAGCTACCAGCAATAAATAGTTCATACTCATTTGCGTTACGACTTCCATAGTCATAAATGCCAGTGGTTACCAAACCATCAGTATTTCTATAGCGTGTACCAAAAAAAGTATGTGAGCTTGGCGTGTCAGTGCTGAAGTTGGCCAATCGTGCATCACCTGCTTTAAAGTTCTGTATGAATCGCTCACTAATGTTGAACGTTGATGTGGCCGTAGGACCTGATCTTATCGTTAATGCAGAGACCGTACCTCCAGTAGGAGTGAAGAAACCATTAGTCGCTATAGCTCTTCCAGTGAAAACCTTATCTCCTGCCTGTATACCATTTGTTGCCAAAGTTAGAACTTGTGTCCAATCAGCAGCTGTCATAGCAGGTGCTGTAGCACCAGTAATCGTTGCTGCAGGATTACCATTTACAAATGGAGCCAAGTGATTCGATACAATGTTACGTGCCAACATTGTATTGATGTTACGCTTCCATTGAGCGATAGTTGGAACACCTCCATTTCCTGTTTGTGTAAACGCAGGAATGAGGCTGGTGAGAACAGTAGTGTATGTGCCTGTATTGGTAATACCATCCAATGTAGTAGATGCCAGGTTGAAATAATAATTGGATCTTTCAATGACTACATCATGGGTTACGTAATCACTGCTACGTGCTCCGGGCTCATCAATAATCAATCCAGAGTAATACATAGAACCAATTGACGCATACGCATATCCTTTCCACCAGTAGGCCCATGCTTTGAATGTAGCAATTGTCGCCGGATCCTGAGAAACTGTTTCAATCAGGCTCAATACCTGATTACAACCGGCATTCATAGCATACATATTCAACCACTGATAATAAGTAGCGTTATATCCTGAGCCAGTACGGGCACGGGTATTGTTATCTCTCATTTCAGCAATATTTGTAATACCTGTTTCAACCTTAGTGCCGTTGGATAGTGTGAAATAGTTAGGTTGGCCTATCCGGTTGATATTTTGGTTAAGGGCAGTGATCGCTCCAACCATATCGCCCAAAAGTTCCTGATAACCGTAAGGGAGTGAAAAATAGCTGTTTCCCAACCAGCCATCGCCGTCAACAAAACCATCAATGTAAACTACACCTTGTGCTAGTGAGGTAAGGCCGCTTACTGAGGTGATGTTCGTCTTTACTGTAGGTGAGTTAGGGTTACCAACCTCTAATTGATCTTTGCAGGAAAAATTTCCCACCATCAATGATGCAAAGGCAAGTATTGATATAAGTCTATATTTTTTTCTCATAATTTGATTCATTAGATAGTATTAGAAAGAAACATTTAGGCCGACTTGGTACGATTTAATGTTAGGCATTGTACCATTATCTACCCCACGATCAAATGCTGAGTTTGCTGTTGATGCAGAGCTGATTTCCGGATCAAAGCCTTTATACTTTGTAACGGTGAGTATGTTTCTGCCTGTCAATACCAACTCCAGTTTTTTGAAATACTTTAGGTTGGTCAGTTTTGCAAAATCCAATCCTACGGAAACGTTTCTCAGTCTAAGGAAAGTAGCGTCTTCGTAGTAGTAATCTTTTGTTGCATTACCACCACCATTAAGTGAGTTTAGCGTACCTGCATTTGCGCCTGCATATGCACTCATATAATAGGCTGTATAAGCACCCGTTTCTCCACCGATGGTAACAGGTGTGGTAAAATCCTTGTGAATACCATCTCTGTACATCCACTCTCTTACCTGATTGTAAATATGTGGCTTATACACCCAGTCAAACTGGAACCCTAAGCTTAAGAAGCTCTTATATTTTAAATTGTTGATGAATGATACGTTGAATTTAGGGTTGGGGTCACCAAGCGGAACTGCATTTTGTGTCCACTGAATTGCTTTGCTGGCGATATTCACCACTCTTCCATCAACGATATCGTATTCACCTGCGTTAGCTTCGGCAATATAACGTGTTCCATCAGGTCTCAATTGATCTACACTGGTTAATGCTTTATACCCATAAATCTGACCGATTTTCACGCCCGGAGATAATGACATAGCTGAACTTCCGGCAGAAGAAGTTAAAATAATATCAGCACCTCCTGCGATAGCATCAATCTTGGAAGTCTGTTTACCAAAGTTGGTGGTAAAGTCCCATTTCAGGTTAGATGATTCCAAAACAGGCAGCGTCAAGGAAAACTGGATACCGTGGGAAGACATATCTATTGCATTAGTCAATCTGCTGGGATATCCAACGGATGGTGACTGACTAACAGAATATATCACATTCTCACTTGATCTGTCCCAGTAAGTGAATGCTACGTTTAGTTCTCTCAGCCAGTTTCCATTGTTGTTCATAGAAACAGTGAAGTCCGTACCCACTTCCAATTCTTTGGACACCTCTACTTTCAAAGCTGGATCATTAGGAGTGGTTGGATTAGCGTAATACAAGGCGGATCCCAGGTTACCCTGACTTAATACCTGATAGCGGTCAAAAGCACCTGGCTGAATACCAGCCTCTCCGTATGCCGCTCTTAATTTGAAGTAAGGAACTATAGATTTCGCTCCTTCCCAGAAACTAAAAGTAGAGGGTGCAATGAACCCATCATAGTGAGGGAATGTGAAAGGTTTAGATCCACCACCGAATGCAGAAGAATAGTCACTTCTAAAACCGGCAGTCACACCGGCAAATTCGCCAAAGTTGATTTTTTGATTGAGAAGGTAACCAAAAGTGATGAACTCCTGAGTATAATCACTGGCCACTGCCTGGGAAGATGTAGACGTTACATTGAGAGGCGGCAGCAAAGGAAGGCCTAATCCATAAGTAGCATATTGAGTATAATATCTCTTTCTGTAGTCATAGGATAGCTGAGTTGAGGTCGTGATTGGAATATTCAAACCAAAGTCTTCCTTAAAATCGGTAGTGACAAAAGCATTGGCAATAAAATTCTGAAAGGTATTGGAGTACTGCCAATCTACAATCTCACCTTTGTTATTCGAAGCATAAAAGCCCGAATACGTGCCCTGAGGATGTTCTGATTGATTTAGCCATATCCAACGCACATTTTGAGAGCGATTGTTTAACCCATACGTTGCATCCAAGGTCAAGAACTTATTGACTTTATAATTGGCATTAAAATTCTGGATTACATCTACCTTCTTATCAAGACTTGAAGAATAGTAAGCATCGTAGTAAGGGTTACCTGCGTTTACCGAAACGATCCCCGCATTCTGAGAAGCAGGAGGTAAACCATTTGCATTTGTCCAGGTCAGATCAAAGAATTGAGATGTATTCAAAAAGTCCCATACTAGTCCTGTATTTCCTGGACGATCGCCCAATCCCCAAAGGCTACCACCACCTCCACCGAGGCCTCGGTCTATATCATTTTTGGTAAATACCAGTTGCGTGCTGGAGCGGATTTTGAAATTTTTAAACAGTTCAGTTCCAACATTAACACTTAGGTTGCTACGCTCGTAGTGGCCGTTCTTCATGATAGAAGTCAGCGTATTGGTGTTTGATACCGCAATAGAGAAATCTGATTTATCATTCGCACCTGAAATATTTAAGCTATTGTTCACGGTGTAGCCTTTTTTAAACATTTGTGCTATGTGGTCATAGAACTGCAAGTTTTTATCATAAGCTTTATTTGAAACGTTTAGAGGTGAAAGTATGGCCCATCTGGTATCTCTGGCCCCCAGCACAGTGCCTGTAGAAGAAAGCCAGGCATTCTGATAAGCGATACCTGTACCGGTAGCTGTTGGTAAACTACCCAATGCATTGATTTGAATAATATTTCCATTTATATCCACAACATTATTATCAGCATCCGTCAACCAGGAGTGTTTGTCGGCTTTATTTACATCACCACTGTTGATATACTCATTTTGAGCATAGCTGGTAGAATAATTGATTGAAACAGGGCCTTTCTTACCTTTCTTGCTGAAGATCTGGATTACACCGTTGGCACCTTGGGCTCCGTAAAGTGCGGATGCCGCAGCACCTTGTGTAACTTCTACGCGTTCCACGTTACTCAAATCTAATGAGCCCATATCAGTAGCTCCCATTTGAATACCATCTAACATGATCAACGGCTTGGTGCCACCTTGTACTGAGTTGATACCTCTCAATACGATGTTAACAGGGTCACCGGGGTTACCGCTTGTAGTAGTAATTTGTGCGCCGGCAATTTTCCCAATCAGTGCCTGATCAATAGATGCAGTTGGAGCAGCAGGAAGATCGGCAGCAGTAACTGATTCAACGGCTATACCAAGCTTACGCTTTTCAGTAGCCACACCCGCACCTGTAACAACTACTTCGGATAATTGTCTCACGTCCAATGAAAGAACAACATCTACCGTGCTTCTCTCACCGATAGCAATTTCCTGAGTTTCCAGACCAATGAATGAAAAGACTAAGCTACCGCCTCCGGATGGGAGGGTCAATTTATAGTTACCATCGGCATCGGTAACTGTTCCGTTTGTTGTACCCTTCAGTACAACGTTCACGCCCGGTAAAGCACTTCCGTCATCGGCTGATACTTTACCTGTCACTGTTCGATCCTGAGCAATAGCATAGATACTAATGCTCACTGCACAGAGCAGGAGTAGAATTCTTCGCATAGATTAACTTGGTTTAGGTTAAAAACTGAGTCAATCTATGATAAAATTTTATACTGAGGAAAGATTTGTTTTTAGTTTAAAATACTGCATCGATTGCATTATGCAGTATAAAATACTTCAGCAATCGATTGTTTTATGTTTTTTAATCGTTTGCGATTGTATTTTGAAAAAACTTCAATCTTTTTTTAAAATCGGTGGAAAAGTCATGGTGATGGAGGGTGGATTTTTATTACTTAATGGTAAAAAAAATGTATAAAGGGTCTTACTACCTATCTGGATAGATGGCGCTGGCGCAAGACAGCTTCAATTTCGCTCAATTTTACCCCCTTGACTGATAGTAATACGAGGTAATGATACATCAGATCAGCAGCTTCATTCACAAACAGCTCTTTGTTATTGTCTTTTGCTTCGATCACTAACTCTACCGCCTCTTCGCCCACTTTCTGGGCTACCTTGTTTATACCGGAGTCGAGCAAACTATTGGTGTAGGATCCTGATTTTGGATTTCTTTTCCGGTCTGCAATGATCTCCTCAAGGAAAGAGATGCCTTTTGATTCGTTCTTTTCATTGAAGCACGTATCCGCACCGGTATGGCAGGAGGGTCCTCTGGGTTTTGCCTTGCTTAATAACGTGTCTTCATCGCAATCGTGTAGAATTTCAATCAGTTCCAGGAAGTTTCCTGAAGTTTCCCCTTTTGTCCATAGCCTTTGTTTACTTCTGCTGTAGAAGGTAACTCTCTTTTCTTTTATTGTCTTATCAAAAGCTTCGCTGTTCATAAAACCCAGCATGAGTACAATGTCGGTGGTGGCATCCTGCACGATACATGGGATTAATCCATTAAGCTTATTGAATTTCAATTGTGATGCAGTAATCATGTTTTTTGAAATGGATAGAGTGTTGAGGTTAAGTAGGTCTTATATACGTACCGCGATGCCTTCGTTTTTCAGGTAGTGTTTCAATTCAGGGATTTTTATTTCGCCAAAGTGAAAAACGCTGGCCGCTAATGCAGCATCTGCTTTCCCATCGGCAAAAGCACTTAAAAAGTGTTGCGATGTGCCGGCCCCGCCTGAAGCAATGACCGGTATGGTTAGTTGTTCGTATAAACTTCGTAATGGTTCCACGGCAAAACCACTTTTGGTGCCATCGTTATTCATGCTGGTGAAGAGTATTTCACCGGCACCTCTTTCCTGTCCTTCCTTTGCCCAGGAGAAAAGATTTAAGGAAGTGGGCTTCTTGCCACCATGGGTGTGCACGATCCATTCTTCACCCACCTTGCGCGAATCAATAGCGAGTACAATGCACTGTGATCCGAATGCCCTGGCCAGTTCATCCAGCAGTTCCGGTCGGGTTACCGCAGATGAGTTGATACTTACTTTGTCGGCACCCGATTCAAGCAGAGGAGCTACATCTTCGATAGCGCTTATACCTCCGCCCACCGTAAACGGGATGTTTACATTCCTTGCAATCTGCTTTACCAGTTCAGCAAGTGTTTTTCTTTTCTCATTGGTTGCCGAGATATCGAGAAATACCAACTCGTCTGCGCCCTGCTGACTATAAGCAGCACCTAATTCAACCGGATCTCCTGCATCACGCAGGTTGACAAAGTTGATTCCTTTTACGGTTCGACCATCTTTAATATCAAGACAGGGAATAATTCTTTTTGTGAGCATGAGTGTTAATTGAAGTTAGCTAATTCGGTAAGAGTAACCCGCTTTTCATAAATCGCTTTCCCGACAATCACGCCATGCACACCAATGTATTTTAATTTTTCCAGGTCTTCCATGCCGCTCACGCCACCACTGGCAGTGATCTTCAGATCAGGAAATTTGTTTCTCAACTTTTTATACAGGGCAAGGTTGACCCCCTGCAGCATGCCATCGTTGCTGATGTCGGTACAGGTAACGTATTCCAGTCCGTCGCTTTTGAATTTGTTTACCAGATCATAGATGTTCAATTTGGTGTCTTCCTGCCAGCCGCTTACTTTGATCTGTTCTTCCCTTACATCGGCACTGAGAATGAAATTGGAAGCTCCGAATTTCTCTATCCACAACTTGAATTTCTCCGGTTCTTTCACCGCCAGACTTCCAATGTTGATCTGATTGATGTTCATGTCCAGCAGACGATCTACTTCTTCTTCTGTTTTTACGCCACCGCCAAAGTCAATTTCCAATGATGTTTTAGTGATGATGTCTTCAATGGCTTCCCAATTGATGACCTTCCCTTTCTTGGCGCCTTCCAGATCGACCACATGAAGGTATTTTAAATCGGCATCTTCAAACTCGCGAGCTACATCTACCGGATCATCGCGATATACTTTGGTTTGGCCGTAGTCACCTTGTGTGAGTCGCACACACTTTCCGTCAATGATGTCAATAGCAGGAATAATTCTCATACGTTAAGAAATGATTTAATTACGAGTTCTCCGGCGTGTGCGGATTTCTCAGGGTGAAACTGGACAGCATAAAAATTGTCTTTGCGGAGCGCTGCGCTGTAGCGAATCCCGTAATCAGCGGCAGCTACCGTATTTTTATTGAAAGGCACATAGTAGCTATGCACAAAATAGACTTGTTGTTCTTCCAATTGGGGATCGAGCCAATCCTTCACGTCCATGAGGGTATTCCAGCCCATGTGCGGCACTTTCAAATCAGCGGAAGGTTGAAACCGTTTTACGTCTTCATCAAAGATACCAAGACAAGTCGTATTGTTTTCTTCCGAATACCGGCACATCAGCTGCATACCCAGGCATATTCCCAACACGGGTTGTTGTAAATGAGGTATTAATTGATCTAATTTTTTGTCACGTACAAAATTCATGGTGGTACTTGCTTCGCCAACACCTGGAAAGATCACCTTGTCTGCCTTTTTTATTTCTTCGGCATTCTCCGTCACTATGTAGTCCACTCCAAGTCGATCTAATGCAAAAGCAACTGATTGAATGTTTCCTGCATTGTATTTGATTACTGCCAGTTTCATATCTTAAAGCGTACCTTTAGTGGTAGGTAATTGATCTCCTTCTTTCTTTACCGCCATTTTGATTGCCTTCGCGAAAGCTTTGAAGATGGCCTCAATCTTGTGATGTTCGTTGGTGCCTTCGGCTTTGATATTGAGGTTGCACTTGGATGTGTCTGAGAATGATTTGAAAAAATGAATGAACATCTCCGTAGGCATTTCACCAATCTTTTCTCTTTTGAATTCGGCATCCCATACCAGCCACGGTCTTCCTCCAAAATCGAGTGCCACTTGCGCCAGGCAATCATCCATGGGTAAGCAAAATCCATAACGCTCAATACCCCGCTTGTCACCGAGCGCCTTGAAGAAGGTTTCACCGAGCGCAAGTGCCGTGTCTTCAATCGTATGATGTTCATCAATATGAAGATCTCCTTTTACATCAATCGCTAAGTCAATATTTCCATGTCGTGATAACTGATCGAGCATGTGGTCAAAGAAACCGAGCCCTGTGCTGATTTTTGATTGTCCTTTGCCATCCAGATTAACAGTGATTTGTATGTCCGTTTCCTTCGTGGTTCTTTGCGTGGAGGCAATGCGTTTTGGCTGGGTAAGTAAATCATGAATATCTTTCCATGAGGTCGTAGTCAGTTCACAATACGATGCTAATCCTGCCTTTTCCAGTTGCTCACTCCAACGTCCGTCGTTAATGAATATCGCTTTTGTGCCAAGGTTCTTTGCCAGCTCTACATCGGTTAAGCGATCACCGATCGTGTAGGAGTTTTTCAGATCATAATCAGCACTGAGGTAAGAGGTGAGCATACCTATTCCTGGCTTGCGGGTAGGAAGACCATCAGCGGGGCGAGAGCGATCAATGTGGATGTGACTGAATTGAATTCCTTCCTTCTCCAATGCACGCATCATTTTGTTGTGTGCAGGCCAGAACGTATCTTCAGGAAAGGTCGATGTTCCCAATCCATCCTGATTGGTCACCATCACCAGTTCGTAGCGGTTGGAGGCTGCAATCTTACTTAACCATTGAAATACGCCCGGATAATATTCGAGTTTTTCCAGGCTATCGATTTGTTCATCGGGTGGCTCAAGTATAAGTGTACCATCGCGATCGATGAAAAGTACTTTCTTCATTTATAATTGCTTTAGCGCGTTGATTAAAAAATCATTTTCTTTCTGGGTTCCTACTGTGATGCGCAGGCAATCTTCTCCATGCACTACTTTGGAACGGTCTCTCACAATGACTCCTTTATCGACAAGGTACTGATAAGTAGCCGAAGCATGGTCAATCCGGATGAGTAAAAAATTGGCATCGGAAGGGAATATCTTTCTTACTGTTTTTATCTGTTTTAAATCTTCTTTTAATTGTTCCCGTTGCTTGATTAATTCCGTTACCCAGATTTCCTTCTGCATAACATGAGTAAGATGATCCAGTGCGAGTTGTTGAGTCGCTTCGTTGATGTTATAGGGTGGTTTAATTTTATTCAGTACCGCGATGATCTCTTTGCTGGCGAAGCACATTCCTAATCGCAAGGCCGCCAGGCCCCATGCCTTGGATAAGGTCTGAAGTATAAGCAGATGTGGGTATTCACTCAGCCAGGTTGTGAGACTGGGCTGATCCGCAAAATCGATATACGCTTCGTCAACAATGACCAGGCCCTCAAACGTATTCAGTACGGTTCTGATTCGGTCAAGGCTCAGCAGGTTGCCTGACGGATTGTTCGGACTACACAAGAAGATGATTTTTGAATTTGCATCGACCGCTTTCTGTATTGAATCGATATCGATATCGAAGTCGGTAGTGAGTGAAGCAGATTTGATTTCAATGTCATTGATTTCGGCACTGACTGAATACATGCCGTAAGTAGGCTGAGGAATAACCACGTTGTCTTTTCCCGGAATACAGAACGCACGAATGATCAGGTCAATGGCTTCATCACTTCCGTTGCCCAGGAAAATCTGATCGGTGCTGACTTTTTTCAGCCCGGCAATTTTCTCTTTCAACTTACGCTGGTGTGGATCGGGGTAGCGATTATAAAGAGCGGGGAAAGGATTTTCATTGGCATCCAGAAAGACAGAGGCATTCCCCTGAAAGTCGTCACGTGCGGATGAATACGGTTTCATTTTCCTGATGTTCTCTCTAATCAGGTTATTGAGATCGAAGTTTTTCACTGTAGCGTTCTGTTTGTTATCCGATTAACTTTTGCTGTTTAACTTTTTCAGACGGATGCTGATGGAGTTCTTATGCCCGATCAGTTGCTCGGCTTCCGCCATTTTCTCCACTACCGGTCCGAGCACTTTCAGTCCTTGTTCGCTGATTTTCTGGAACGTAATGTGCTTCATGAAGCTTTCCAGTGACACACCACTGAAGGCTCTGGCAAAACCATTGGTAGGTAACGTGTGGTTGGTCCCCGAAGCATAATCCCCAGCCGATTCAGGCGTATAGCCTCCCAGGAAAACCGATCCGGCATTCATTACCTGATCAGCAATCGCATCACTGTTTTGGGTGTTGATGATCAAATGCTCGGGGGCATATTCATTTACAAAATCAATGAGCTTACTTTCATCATTAAATACAACGGATAAACTGCTCTTCAATGCTTCCTTGGCCGTATCCTTTCGGGGAAGTAATTCTACCTGCCGGTCTACTTCCGTTTTTGCTTTGGTAACAACCGTTTCGCTAAGGCTAACCAGTACGACCTGACTATCTGCACCGTGCTCTGCCTGTGATAATAAATCAGCGGCAACAAAGGAAGCATCAGCAGTATCATCGGCAATAATTAAAACTTCAGAAGGGCCTGCCGGCATATCGATCGCCACTCCTTCCTGACTTACGATCTGCTTTGCCTTGGTAACGTATTGGTTGCCGGGGCCAAATATTTTATCTACGGATGGAATGCTTTTGGTGCCGTAGGCCAACGCCGCAATAGCCTGTGCTCCGCCAACTTTAAAAATCTTCTTGATACCCACCAGGTCTGCTGCAAACAGGATAGCCGGATTTACTGATCCATCGCTGGACGGAGGTGTGCATAGAATAACTTCCGTACAGCCCGCCAGCTTGGCCGGTATGCCCAGCATTAATACCGTAGAGAAGAGAGGAGCAGAGCCGCCGGGAATATAGATGCCTACTTTTTGTATGGCCACACTCTTGCGCCAGCACGCCACACCAGGCATCGTTTCTATTTTGATAACTTCACGCTTTTGTGCCGCGTGGAATTTCTCTATGTTACTGGCTGCAGTTTGTATGGCTGCTTTTAACGGAGCATCCAGTTGTGCCACAGCCGATTTGATTTCGCTTTCAGTAACTTTGAAGTCGGTCAGTTTTACTTTATCAAATTGAAGAGCGAATTCAAGCAGCGCAGCATCTCCTGATTTCTTCACGCGGTTAAGTATGTTCTTCACTGCGCCATCCAAAAATTCCAGTTCCAGTTGAGGACGTTGGCAAAGTGCAGGCCAGCTTTCTTTCGAAGGATTGACTATCTGTTTCATGAGTTCCGGATAATGCGGGATAGAAGGATGAATTGGTATTCCATGTTTATCGTAGGGGTAATGTCAGGCAATCATTTTTTCAATGGGAATAACTAATATGCCCTGTGCGCCAAAAGATTTGAGCTGATCGATCTTCTCCCAGAAATCATTTTCATTCACTACCGAGTGAAGGGATGACCAGCCGGGTTTACTTAGTGGCATCACCGTAGGACTATTAATACCAGGAAGAACACTTGTTATCTTGGCGATTGCATCATTCGGGCAATTCAACAATATGTATTTGCTGCTCTTGGCAGATTGTACTGCTTCAATACGGAATATCAGTTTATCCAGTATCTCTTTCTTCGCCGCACTCA
>JAHEZH010000219.1 GCA_023251155.1 Flammeovirgaceae bacterium
AGGGCATCGCCCAGTTTGTTTTTGTAAATGGAGAGGAGGTCGACCGGAAGCAGAGGAGATTTCATATGGTGTGGGATTTGAATCAACCTACAAAAAGCCACCGCTCCACTCCCGCCTCATCCATCAATACGGCTGGCTACTCACTATAAGTTAGCATTTTTTCTTTTTCGATCACACTGATTCGGGCATCTTAGGTGAGTTTAAAGGCATTTTTTTTAAACACAAAACACATCACTGTCCTATTCCAGCGGACAGGTTTTAGTAACAAATTTTAGCACACTCGGTTATATCAATCACCCCGCCTCATTATCGTCAACAAAAAATCAGGATTTCCTCTTTCTAAAAGAAACCTGAGACATCGATTCTGAGTATAAGCTATCTATGTTCGGGAAAATAAATTCCTTAAAAAGGAATATTTTGTTTGACTGCCTGTTTCCACAGATTACGTAAAGAATTTAGAATCTTAAGTAGTCACCTGGTTTAGATGACACTGAATAACAAAACCCCTTGATTTCATGCTTTCCAACTACTTTAAAATTGCTTTCCGGACGTTGCTCCGATTTAAAGGGTACGCGGCCATCAATCTATTCGGACTTGCCCTGGGTCTTGCCACAGGCATATCGATTATGATCTATGTCCTCGATGAAATATCTTATGATCAGTTTCATGCCAAAGGCGATCGTCTTTACAGGGTCAACACGGTATTTGCTTCTTCCTCCGATGACAAGGGAAGTGCGAACGAAACGAATGGCTGGCCCATAGGTAAAATACTGGAAAAAGACTTTCCTGAAGTGGAGGCTGTACTGTACACGCGCAGTGCCGCCTTCCTCACCATCAACTATGAAGGGAGTCGTATACAGCAGAAGATGCATTTTGTTACTCCCGAGTTTTTCAGCATGTTCTCTTTCCCGCTGTTGAAAGGCAACGCGCAAAAAGCATTGAATGATCCGTATTCGGTAGTGATCTCTGAAGATATGGAGAAGAAATTCTTTGGCGGTACTGACGCGTTAAATAAGACATTGATCATGGGCGATTCACTGAATTTTGTAGTGACCGGTGTCATGGCCAACATCCCTGCTAACTCCCACATTCAATCAGATATGTTGGTTTCATTTTCCACCTACGAAAAGCTAAACCCCGATTTCAGCTTTGATACGGGTTGGGGCAATATTAACATGCGAAACTATGTGCTGTTGAAAGAAGGAACTGACTATCCCGCCTTCGCTGCCAAGGCAAAAACGATTTACATGGATCGGGCAGCAGCAATGCTGAAAGATTGGGGTGTATCTGCCTATGTTACATTTGAACCCATGGAAGACATTTATCTTTCATCAAAAAGTGGCAATGGCATGGGGCCGCTGGGAAGTTCAGACCGCCTCTATTTGCTATCTGGCATTGCGGCCTTTGTGATCGTGCTTGGCTGCATCAACTTCGTGAATCTTGCCACAGCCCGATCAGTGTACCGGGCCAGGGAAGTAGGCCTTCGTAAAATAGCAGGCTCCACCCGTCAGGCACTCATCGCCCAGTTTTTAAGTGAATCTTTTTTACTTACTGTATTATCCTTAATCATGGCCATCCTGTTGATTGCCGGGTTACTGCCTGTAGTCAATCAATTGCTTGATAAAAATTATGAACTAAGTTCATTGGTTAACATCTCAATGATAGCGGGTACCGTGCTTTTAGTATTGATCGTATCGCTGCTGGCCGGTTACTATCCTGCTTTGATCTTGTCTGCCTTACAGCCGGTTCACGTGTTGAAAGGTAAAATGCAAACCAGTGCACGAGGTATTCAGCTCCGCAGAACGCTGGTTGTATTTCAGTTTGTCATTTCCGTTAGTTTGGTGATGGGCACACTGGTCATAGTGGATCAACTGAGCTACATGCAAAAGCAAGACCTTGGCTTCCACAAAGAGGAGATCGTGGTGATCAATGCCGCCCGTGCCCGTTCGGCCAATCCGGCAGGATTTGAAACATTCAAAAATCAATTGAAGGAATTAGCAGCCGTGGATGAGGTTACCCATACCAACGCCGTTCCTGGTAATCCGGGATGGACGGGGCAGGTCGCTTATCCGGAAGGTAAATCCGGTGACCATGCCGTGAGTGTGGAATACATGGCTATCGATGAGCACTACCTCACCACGCTGGGGTTGGAATTAATTGCTGGTCGTGGTTTTGACAAAGCGCGCGAAGCGGAACTGAAAGATGGTCTGGTCGTAAATGAAACTGCCGTGAAACGCTTTGGCTGGTCTTCACCGCAGGAGGCTATCGGTAAGCGCATCTCTTCACCTTCGGGGCAACCGGAAGGTGAAGTAATTGGTGTAGTGAAAGATTATCATCAGTTAGGGTTACAACAAAAAATCGGACCGATGGCGATGGACTATGCTCCGGAGAACAGTCATCTGTATGCCATCCGCTATCAGGCATCAAACACTCAACAACTCATCGGCGATTTAAACAAGTTATGGAACCAATCCTTTCCAGGATATGATTTTAATTATTTCTTTCTCGATCAGGACTTTGAAAAGCAATATCAGTCAGAAAAAAAATTAGCCAGCGTGTTCGGAGGCTTTGCAGTGATTACAATTCTGATTGCCATCATCGGACTGGTAGGTCTGGTCTCTTTTATGGTGGTTGCCAAAACAAAAGAAATTGGAGTACGCAAGATATTAGGTGCAGGGGCATTGAGCATCACAAAGCTGTTGTCGAAAGAATTTGTGTTACTGGTCATCGTAGCCAACGCACTGTCGTTGCCGCTGGCCTGGTATTTCGCAAATCAATGGTTGCATCGTTTTGCTTATCACACCGAACTCAATTTCATGCTCTTTGGCTGGACGATGCTGATCGCATTGACCGTAACGATGCTTGCTGTAGGATACCAGACCCTTCGTGCCGCTAACGCAGACCCGGTGCATTCGTTACGACAGGAGTAATGGGATCATTGGCTTAGATCATTTTTCCGCGAAACCAGGGTAACAACTGTATTGATTTTTGGGATAGTCTAAAAACAAAAAAACCATCAAATCAAATCCCCTACAGTCTGACCACTTTTTTTTGCTCCTTGATTGTTTAAACTTAGCACTTGCCGCTAACGGTTGTATTTTTTCTATTGTCAGTTAAAATCTTCCACGTATTATTCTTTTTTCCAGACTTGTCCTGATGCATCAGTATAACCTGTAACGCCCACCCTTTTACAAACTCTAATCTTGTAAATAGAATTTTATTTTTTGTAGGGTCTATCTTTTGAAAAATTACTTTCAGGTGCTTAGAGCCATTAATAACTGTGTCCGTTTCAAATAAGTTTACAGCGGCAGATTTTGAAAATTTTCCTGTAGTAACATCGAAGGAAGTTATAAATGTGTCCGATGGAAAGCCATCCTGCTCAGAACTAAAATCTACCTCATTCTGAATTGCTTTAGTATATAGTAGTGTCTTCTTGTCCTGAAATGCACCAAAAAAAAAGGTTGTGGTATGTGTGGGGTAATTCGTACAACATTCATCTCCACCTATGCATTCGGTTCCTTCCTGATATACCCGATTGCCCCTCTGTTCGTCAGACGATGAAGATTTTGTAGTAAATAATTGATTTTCGGATACGAAAGGTATAATCCATTCTTTTGTTGATTCTGCAATAAAAGGCTTTGACGGTTTACAACCGCAATCCTGTGATGAGAAAACACAACATGAAGTAAGGAACCCGGATACAACAATAACTAAACATAAGCTCTTCATAGTCTTTAAAACATTGCCGCTAACGTCTATGTTTACGCAGCGGCGCGATTTCGAAGTTGAACTGTCCATGTGACCAAAACTTGGAAACAAAATATACACTTTAGGCTAAAAGTCAACGCGCCATTGCGAATGTTCGTAATCTAGACTTTTCCTAAAAATAATTACTGACAGCGTTTGTGTATTCGTAATTTAAATTTACCATCAAAAATAGTTAATCAAATTTAAACTGCGGATACACACTGTTGTAGGTCGTGCTCGTTACTCGTATCCCAACAGAAACCAAATACATTAGTGTTAGCCATTTTTGCTGTACCTATGGTTTGCAGGTTCTCACTGTGCGGTAAGCCAACAACGCTACGTATCAATCGTTCTAATGAAAACTCGTGGTTCTTTAATATTTCAATTTCATGAGTCAATAATATGGTTCTATCCTTTCTTCCGTGATTATCTTAAAGCCATAGAATGAATCTCTTACAAGCCATTCTCTTACAACACATTGTTTGCCCATTTTCTTCAACTTCTTCAAATACACCATCGCTGTATTATGCGAACAACCTTGTTGAATCTTTAAATAAAACTCGTACTCAGCAATGAATTTGTAATTGAGATCACGAATGTCAATGTCCTTCTTTTTCCATAACAGAAAATTCCTCCATCGACTTGATGCAGACCTGATAGCGCTTTAATGTTCCTTTAGCACAAAGGTCTTTCTTCACAAGACTTGCGAACTGGGTATTATGTTCACGGTAAACTTCGAGAAGCATGCGAGGCCGCTCTTCATCTTCATCAAAATACTTTGCTCGGAAAGAAGCTAAGCCGACTACCACGCAGTATAAATTCACGGTGCAAACTGCGTGAAGCAGAGAAATTAGGCAAGAAAGAATGCCTGATTAACCTTAATCTCACCGAAGCACAAAAAATGGACAAGCGTTCCTACAAGCAAGGCGATGTTGTTCAGTTCAATCAGAATATGCGTGGTGTGAAGCGTGGAAGTGTCTGGCCGATTACATCATCGGATAAAAATAAAATTACTCTGACGAATGATGAAGGCAAAACGATTAATCTTCCAATTGATCAGCATACAAAGTTCGATGTGTTCAAACGAAGTGAAATAGGAATTTCAAAAGGTGATAAAATCCGCATCACCAAAAACGGGTTTGATGCAAAAGACAAACACATGGATAACGGCCAGATATTAGAAATTCTTTTGGTACGAAAGAACGGACATATCAAGGCGCGTAATGTTATCAGCAAAGTGGAATATAGCGTGCCGCAAGATTACGGTCACATTGCACACGCGCATTGCATCACCAGCCATGCCTCCCAAGGCAAAACGGTCGATGAAGTTTTTATCGCGCAACCATCATCTACCTTCCCGGCCACTGACCTGAAACAATTTTACGTTTCGGTTTCGCGTGGTCGTGATCGTGTCAGTATCTATACGGATGATAAGGAAGCCTTACTTCATCATGCTTCCAATATGCGTGATAGGGAATCAGCGATGGAATTGCTGGGCAAATCAAAGGTCCAAAGCAATTCTGTCGCGGATCATATAATTCGTCAGGAAATGCAAAAGCAACCCGCTCCAAACATTCGTACAAAATCAATCGAAAAATCAGAACTGGAAAAATCACATTACCATGAGCCAGAACCAGAGATATAAACAGAAATACGATGAGCTGCGTGATGGTAATCCGGCTATGCCGGAAAAACCGGATGACGATGCGCAAGTGCCGAAGCAAGAGGATGTGAATTACCTTAAACCTGGCAACAACCGAAATCTTGCCATTGTGCCATTAAATGAAAAAATGCGTGCCTTTAATTATGCCTATTTTGTTACAACAGAATTCGATCCGAATAGCGATCCAAATGTTTTGGCGATTATGTTCACTTCTCACACCGTGATATTCAAGGGATATGGATTGATAAATCTGTTCTGGGATTTATTCAATAGCTCGTCCCGCATCGTCACCGCAATTGATCCGCGCTACGTGCCAGAAGAACAAGATAAGGATAGCTATACCGTCACAGAAATATCGGTAGAGAAAAATAGTTAAAGACGATAATAGGGTTGGTTAGCCCAGGTTTTATCGTGTGAATAAGGTTTTCAGTTCAATTGTCAATCATAATACATGAGCCTATGGTCCATTTTTGAGTCAAAGAGAAAATCTAATGAGTCGCCCCCAAAACAACAAGAGAACATTTTTGTGGAATAGTTCATCAATCGGTGAATGACAGAAATCTTGTGAACCATTAAAACTGTTTAGAATCTCAATTTGCGCCCGATTGGTTACATTTTTGCGGGAAAACATATTATCTAATATAGAAATGCAAGAAAGTTTTTAAATTTAATTTCAAATTCTTATCCTAACAGTTGTTAGTATTCGTTATTGATCTAAACGAGCATCATATGGATAGCCATTCACTCCAAAACACTGAACTGCCGTCAGAATATATTGAGGCATTATTGACAAAAGAATATTCGATTGTGGGACGCACGATCAGATGGCGTTCATTTTTGCCGTATTTCAAACAGGATTTTGAAAACGCTTATCGAAATAAGGGCTATGATACAAAGTTGAAAGGAACATATAGCTATTATCTTGCTTTTAGATCCTACTTAGGTTCATGCGCGTTAATTGTAATGAACACTAAAAATGGAATTTCTTCAAAGGATAGCGACATTGATTTTTGGGCTAATGACTTTGAAAAGAAGTTTACTGTATCCCCTCATTGGAGGGCGTTTACAAAGTCGAAAGTAATGCTATTCAATACTGCTGACATAGCTGGTCAAATTAAATCGTCTAATAGAAGACAAAGGAAGATAATAGCGCACATCGCAAGTGTCTTTGTTGAAGATATAGAAAGACCTAGTGTACGCGAAAGATCCAAAGAATTTAGAGAAATGAAATTGATTACATCATGATCAAAATTTACACCGTATCACGCTTACAAAGGAGTTAATTGATCTGGACTGACCTCGCCTCTACCATCTTCTGAAAGATTTAATAGTATTTGTTTGTTGAGCTTTCCTTGCTCAAACCAGTTTTTCTGCTGTGCACTCCAATTCTGTTGCTGTTCTTCCCAGTTTTTACGCTGCTCTTCCCATTGCTTATTTTGACTATCCCACTTGGAGTCGTTTTCCTTCTTAAATGCTTCAAACTCTTCTTTAAACTCTTGTCGAAAATTTTTATAGGAATCTTCATCTGCGATAGAGAAACGATCAGTCATGGGAAACTCCTTCCATTCCGTGAAGCCTTCCTTAAGACTATAATAGAACTCAGCTTTCTCCAACTCTAAATTTTCCTTATTAATTTTCAATAGGTTAAAGCTATTGAACTGATAGTCTGGTTCTGTCGATTTTCCCTGAGCAATCTCGGCATGAAAAGAAGCACCTGATAGAACAAGCAAAGCTCTCCCACCAATTCTATCTGGGCGTCGCCCCAAGGCATGCTCGTGACCAGAAAGTATAACATTGGAATTATTTACAATTACGTCATACGCTGGTGTAGTGCTTACATCATTTCGATAACGTTCACTCCAATGAAGCCAGTCGGGTGGATGGTGTATCAATGTTACACATGGAATGTTATTTTTTTCCCGAACTTTCTGAACTTTTTGAAATAAACTTTCAATCATCTTTTTGCTTAAAAACAAGCTTCCTTGATCTTCCGGCCCCATTACGTCCCCCTTTCCATAACCGCGACAAAACCAAGAGGAATTGACGATAACGAACATAAGACCGGTAGCTTCGTGATGCTTAAAACCAAAATATTTGGCGTTTTTCAGTTCTTCGTGAAAGTAGTCAAAGCTATTATAGTTTTTTTCTAAGCATAGCTTATTGAAATAGTGAAAGGTAGCTTCACCCTGCTCCCGCAAATGTCGGGCGGTAGCCAGATTATTTTTAGCGTATGTGTGGAGTTCTTGTTTTGTTTTATACCCGCCCAATTTTTCTCGAACCTTACTTCTCTGGATGTCGTGATTTCCTGGACAGATAAAAATATCCTTGGCGGTAAGTTCACGCACATCTTTGTAATCTTCGTTGAGCTTAGATATTAATTGTTCTAACCATTTTTCTGGCCTTTCATACTCTTTTCGGTTGAGATCACCACCCGCGAATGCAAGATCGCCAGAAATGGCAATTGTTGAGGGTATCCATGATGGCCCTTTTTCTTTTACCAGTTTATGAATTACCGTTGGGATTCCGTCCAAAACATGCTGGCGTCTATCTTCATCTAGTTCGTCAGCGTTACAGAAATGAATGTCACTTAAATGTAGAACACATGTTTCCTTGGAGCTTTGAGTCATTATGCTTGTACTATTAGGTGGGTAGACTAAATCAAGTGCTGCGAAAAATAGATAAAAGCTCAATTATTTATTTGTTCTAAACTGGAATATTTTACCCCAGTGTCATTTTCGAAATATTTAAATAAAACTTGGGTTACTTAAGCATGAGAAAAACATTAAACAGATTGTCTAAAGACTAATGAGGTTTTCAAATCCATGATTTTGAATTTGAGACAAGGAAAGCAGCGGAAAGCCCACAGCGAGGAACGAGCGCGGACTTTGTAGCGTATAGCCCGTTGGCGTTTCGCCAGTGCCCCCAGCTCGTTAAGAAATATTATAATTACTCATTATCAATGCTTTCGGCTTCCTGCCAAATATTTATAACCTTAGTTAAGTTTCATATCTGTACCTTAGATAAGGTATAATAAATCTGACTCTTTGAAGACAATCGAATATCAGGAAGGCATGGGGTTGCACGCGCAAAAAAAATGTTGGTATGTTAAAAGCTGCGATTATTTGAACAGTCGAACCGCATTTGTTTTTGGAACCATTTCATTTAGTTT
>JAHEZH010000007.1 GCA_023251155.1 Flammeovirgaceae bacterium
TGCCTTAAATCGGCCAGCGTAGGACTATCATCTTTACATGACCAAAATGCAGCAGCAAAGAATGCCACCAGCACTGCACTAAGTAGATAACGGAATTGGGGTTTGTTTTTGTTTTTCATAATTAACTTGTTAAAAAATATAAATCAAAAGTGGGCTAAAGTAACGGCTACATTAAAACTCAGTGTTCCAATCTTCAAATCATCTCCCCACACATCAACTGTATTTTTTACATTGTACTTACTTCTTGATTCGGGTCGGTTCACCGCATTAAGTGCTTGCTGATAACGAAACTCCAATGCAACAGGCATAGAAAACAGTGTCATCTCAGCTGCTACACCGACCAGCAGGCCATATTGATTACGATAGTAATCTTCGGATACAAATGAAGCTCCTTTGTATTCAACTGCCGGATATCCCTGCAATTGAGCTACGTTGACATACTTCTCTTGCACCGCTACGGAATAACTGTAATATCCACCTAGTAAAAGTTTAGGCTGCAGGCTCTCCTCTTTAAGAGCGGGCAGTCCCAACTCGGCAATAACGGGTAGTTGAATGGAATGAAAAAGCAGTTTTGCCTTATGATGATTCAGCTCTGGCTTAATTACAACGTAGTCATAAAGATTCGCTCCCTGCTGTGAATAAAGTAATTCAGCTCGCGCAGTAAGAAAACTTAAAACAGGATACTTTATAAATACTCCTGCATTGTAGCCAGGCACCACATCATAAGCTTTATTGCCTACGAAAGAATTAAAATTGATTCCTGCTTTGCATCCGGCGGATAGCTGTGCAAATGATGATGTGCCGATAAACAGAAAGAAGAGCGCGTAAAGATTAATCTTCATAGATAAGGGGGTTGGGTTAATGTGTATAACTGAATATACTACAATCTATAGTCAGAAAAATGCCCCACTAAGGGGTATATCATTCTTTTTAAAGAAGGCATCGCGATTAAACAATGCTTATATTATATTAGTGAATAGTAGAGTAACCAGCAAATTAAAACTATTTAAATGGAGTTAAATCGAACATAAACATCCACTCAAACGTATACTCTTCCATTTTGTTGACTTTTATTAAAATAAAAATACAAACCCCCGCACATGAAAAAGTTATTACTCATTACAGTTATTGGCCTTACTTTGTCCATAACAGCAAAAGCGCAACAGGAGAAAGGTGACATTGCGATACAGTTCTCCGGAAATTTTTATACACAAACCATCGACTTTGGTACAAGCAAAGAAAAATTCTACTCCGGCAACGTTTATGTTAAACTTGGAAAATTCTTCACACCCAATATCGAATTGGGAGTAAAGCCCAATGTGAGCATATCTCCCCGATATGAAACCAAAATCGTAAAAGGAGAAATTCAAACAACAAAGAAGATGGGTGCTGATGTTGGCTTTGGTCTGTACGGTACGTATTCTTTTCTTACGGCAGATGCCAAAATGATGCCCTATGCGGGTGCCGAAGTCAGCTATGCCCCTACCGGCAATGAGTCGACCATCAACCTCGGACCGTATGCGGGTGTTAAGTACTTTCTTACCGAAAAAATCAACATCGATGCCAACGCCAGTTACCTTATCAACTTAGGTAGTACTTATGGCAATCAATCCGATACGAACATTGGTGGTCTGCTTACTATCAACTTGGGTATAGGTGTCATCTTAGGAAAGCTTAAATAAAATTAACTAATGAAGTTACGCTATAGTCTCGTCTGTCTATTGTGCTTTTACTCGTTTGTCACCTACTCTCAAAACAGCTACCTCACTCCTTTAAGGAAGATCAAAGTAAGCGAGAAAGAAATACAATCCATTTCATTTTCAAGCGATGGAGAATGGGTTGCCGCTGCCGATGAAAAAGGAATTGTTACACTACGCTCTGTTGCCAGCGATGCTATCCTGGCTAAGATAGCGAATACCAGTCCCGCTGTCTTTCATGACTTCATCGATCAGGGAAAAACATTCCTTCTGCTCGATCAATCCGGGCGGCTAACCAAATTCAATACTGAAAGTAAGGAGTCTTCTTTTTCTGATCTGTCGAAAGGCATTAAAGTAGCGTCACTGGATCCAGGTCAAAACTATCTTAGCTTTCTTAACCGGGAGAACACTATTGAAATCATTGATCTCAAAGCCGGGATGACTTCAGGTCGCATCCAGAAACTGAATGGCATGGAAAGCACCATGTATTTAGGTTTTGATCGCTTTGGCCAGCAGTTTGCCGCAATCAATAAAACAGGTGATGCGATTACATGGAATCCGCTCAATCAACAACTGCTTCGTCAGCTAAAACTGCAAAGTGGTGAGTTCTCCGGATCAAAGTCAGTGATTCATTCTGCTTCCGCCAACAGTAGCGGTGATCTTTTCCTGATCGGATTACAGGAAGTATTTATTCCAAAAGGTGGCATGCAGGGTCGTGCCCAACCGGAAAGAAGAAATATGATCATTGCATACGATTGGAACTCTGGCCAGGAAGTAAAACGAGTGCCGCTGCGCTATCGTGCAGATGGTATCGCACTTGGCCCTGGGCCTATGAATATGGCTTACTATTCTTCTGATACACGCACTATCGATTTACTCAATTTGGATAAAGCAATAGTGAGCAGCAGTGTAGCCGTAGACGAGCGTCCTTCCAGCATTTCCATTTCGGATGACAGTCGTTTCCTTGCGGTAGGCACCGTATCCGGGAATGTCTATCTCTATGAAATAGTCATTAACAATCCATCCGAAGTTAAAATAGTACGACCAGCTATTAATAGAAATATTGGTGACCAGGTGGTCAATGATACCAACCTTAAAGTAGAAGGTGTCATTGATGGTACTGATAAGATTGCTAAAGTAGTTGTAAACGGTGAACCTGTAACCATGGATATGAGTCGTGGTTTTTCTTCTGATGTAAAATTAGCGAAAGGCAAAAACCGGATCAGGATATCCGTACAGAATACACAGGGCATGGTAACGGAAAAAGATTTCTATGTTACCTGCGAACCGACAGTCAAAGGCAAAGAAGATAAACAACTGCCTTCGCATGGCAAAAGGGTAGCATTAGTAATAGGCAACTCCACCTATGCCAGTGCGGCCAAGCTCAACAACACGGTGAATGATGCCAATAGTATGGCTGAAACATTGCAAGGTCTTGGTTTCGAGGTGATCAAATTAACCAATGCCAGCTATGAACAAATGAAAAATGCCATCTATTCCTTTGGTGACAAAATACAGGAAGTGGATGTGTGCCTGTTTTATTATGCAGGTCATGGTCTGGAGGTAGATGGCACTAACTATTTAGTACCTATCGATGCCGATATCAATTCCGCATTAGATGTGAAACTCAAAGCCATTCCCATGACGGGTGTATTGCGCACGATGGAATTTGCCAACGATGAAGGATTGAACATGATTGTACTTGATGCCTGCCGAAACAATCCCTTTCCTACAGGTAAAAGAAGCAGCGGGTCAGGGTTAGCGCGAGTGCAAGCACCGAGCGGCACATTAATCGCTTATGCCACCGACCCTGGATCAGTTGCTTCGGATGGTGATAAGTCCAACGGCCTGTATACAGGAGAATTAATCAGGCAGATGAAAATATCGCAACGTATCGAGGATATATTCATGAATACACGCAATGCTGTGGAGCACCTTTCTGATGGCCGCCAACGGCCTTGGGAAGAAGCACGACTCAAGGGTGTATTTTATCTGAAGTAGCGTGGAATGACTCGACTACATGCCTTCAATTGAACTGATTGTAGCCTTGACATACCTGCACTTATTCTTTTTCTGAAGGGTATGCCTGTATTGTATAACATCATCTTATCTTCCTGATAACGGTATCGCTGAATACAACCTGTATATAAAACAAAAAGGGGAGCTCACCGCTCCCCTTTTACGTATACTTTAATCAGAAAAAATTATCCGATCGCTACTCGCTTGAATTCAGCTACAGTCAATCCTTTCGTCACGCTGTCCAGGTATTGAGCCACTGTCTTAGAGTTGTCCTTAACGAAGATCTGGTGTACAAGGGTATTGTCCTTGAAGAATTTCTGAAGTTTACCTTGGGCAATCTTCTCCACCATGTTTTCTGGTTTGCCTTCCGCCAGGATCATCGCTTTAGCAATTTCCAATTCCTTATCGATGATGGCCTTATCGATGTTTTTCTCATCCACCGCAACAGGATTCATGGCAGCGATCTGCATACCTACGTCCTTACCTGCTTCAGTTACATCTTTGCCATTAACACCCTTCAGTGATACCAATACGCCCAACTTGCTACCTGCGTGGATATAAGGAACCACTGCTTCGCCTGTCATACGTACGTACTCACTTACTTCGATCTTCTCACCGATTTTACCTACCAGCTCAACAATTTTATCGTTGATCGTAAGATCACCTGCCTTCTCGGCAAGTAACGCAGCGGTATCTGCAGGTTTCTTGGCAAAAGCCGTTTCAGCGATGAGTTTTCCAAGGCTTAGAAATTCTTCGTTCTTGCCTACGAAGTCGGTTTCGCAGTTCAAAGCAATCAATACTGCTTCTTTGCTATCCGCAGCTACTTTAATAAATACAGATCCTTCCTTAGCATCTCTGTCAGAACGGGAAGCAGAAACCTTCTGTCCCTTCTTACGAAGAATTTCAATGGCTTTTTCAAAATCTCCTTCGGCTTCCGTCAATGCTTTTTTGCAATCCATCATACCGGCACCAGTCATGGTGCGGAGCTTATTTACATCTTGTGCGGTGATCGCTGACATAGTTATTTACAATTTTTGATTTAGTAGTTCGATTCAATACTTCCTTTAAAAAATTAAACACCGGCTGTAGACCGATGTTTAATGTTTATTGGCGAATTAGCACATCGGCTAATTGAAAAATCAGATTAAGCTTCCTGAGCTTCGTCTACTTTTCTTTTCTCTTCTTCTTCTTTCTTGTGACCTGCTTCTTCCTTGTCCTTCTTACGCTCGTTCAAGCCTTCTTCAATGTTTTTACCAATGTATTTGGTAATGATTGAAATGGATTTAAAAGCATCATCGTTCGCCGGGATAGGGAAGTCGATGTTAGAAGGATCGGAGTTGGTATCCACCATAGCAAATACAGGGATGTTCAACTTCAATGCTTCTGCTACCGCAATGTGTTCACGCTTTACGTCAATTACGAAAAGTGCTGCAGGAAGACGGTTAAGGTCTGCAATACCACCCAACAATTTCTCCAGCTTAGCTTTTTCACGGCTGATCGTCAGACGCTCGCGCTTAGCCAGGTTGCTGAAATTTTCATCTTTCATCAACTTTTCGATCTGCTGTAATTTCTTCAATGACTTGCGGATCGTAGCAAAGTTAGTCAACATACCACCCAACCAACGCTCGGTAACGAACGGCATGTTCAGGCGAGTTGCTTCTTCTGCGATGATGTCTTTCGCTTGTTTCTTGGTAGCTACGAACATGATCTTGCGACCTGAACGCACTATGTTCTTCAATGCGAAAGCTGCTTCTTCCAGGTTTTTCAGCGTCTTGTTAAGATCGATGATATGGATACCGTTGTTTTCCATGAAGATGTACTCCGACATCTTCGGGTTCCATTTGCGGGTAAGGTGTCCGAAGTGAACACCTGCATCCATCAATTCCTGGTTTGTTATTTTATCTGCCATGCTTGTAATTCTATTATCGATTAACGCTTGCTGAACTGGAATCTTCTTCTTGCCTTTCTACGTCCTGGTTTCTTTCTTTCCACCATACGTGAATCGCGGGTCATAATTCCTTCTTTTCTCAAAGCAGGTTTATTTTCTGCGTTGATAGAAACAATAGCACGGGCAATACCCAAGCGAATGGCTTCTGCCTGTCCTTTGCTACCTCCTCCTTCAACATTAACAGTTACATCGTAGTTCGCTTCCAACTTGGAAATAGTCAGCGCTTGCTTTACGATCGTCTGGTGGATTTCAGACGGAAAGTAAACTTTCAAGTCTCTTTGGTTAACGGTAACCGTACCGCTACCAGGCACTACATATACTCTGGCAATTGAAGTCTTTCTTCTGCCGATGGTGTTAGTAACTTCCATTTATCAGAATTTTAATTCTTTAGGTTGCTGTGCTGTATGAGGGTGCTCGGTACCTGCATATACATGCAAGCTGCGGAACAGCTGACGACCCATGCTGTTTTTAGGAAGCATGCCACGTACAGAGTGCTCTACCAAACGCTCAGGGTGTTTCGATTTGATAATCGTAGGAGTCAATTCACGCTGACCGCCTGGGTAACCTGAGTAGGTGAAAATCACACGGTTAGTCCACTTTTTACCTGTCATCCTTACTTTTTCAGCATTGATAACGATAACATGGTCACCCATGTCTGTGTTAGGAGTGTAACTTGCTTTGTGCTTGCCGCGCAATACACGAGCAATTTGTGTTGCCACCCGACCCAACACCTGGTCTTTTGCGTCCACGATAACCCAACCCTTATCTGCCGTAGCAGCGTTGGCGTTTAGTGTCTTATAACTGTTATGATCCACTTTTTTGGCTTTTAAAACCCGATTAAATTCAATACCCCCTTAAAAAGGGACACAAAAGTAGGTTCGATAAACAAATTATGCAAGCCCCAATGCAGATTTACCTGACTCTGATCGTAAAAATCTGAAAAGCATTGAATAGCGCTTGATTTCGCCCATTTACTTCCGAATTACTTCTTGCTACCTGCCACCATAAGGGTAATCTGCTTCTGAATTCCGCTCCTTCTCCACTCTTCCGCCACTCTTTTGCCTGCTCGCTGCCGGCCTTCATTCGTTTTCCATCCGGTGACAATTCAAATACATCCGGTTTTGACTACCTGCTGTTTTCGGTCAGTTGCTTCAGCAAAACCCGGAAATCTTTCGGATAAGGCGCTTCCGCCTTGACGCGCTCTCCGTTCAGTTTATTGAATTCCAGTGAAAACGCATGGAGTGCCATTCTTTTGATTAAAGGCTCCTCTTCGGTGGTCTTTTTCAGATTAAACCCCCTTTTTACCGATGACAAGAAGAAGGGCTTCCCGCCATACGTTTCATCGCCTGTAATGGGCGCTTTGAGCAGGAAACTCAGGTGTACCCTGATCTGGTGCATGCGGCCCGTCACAGGCGAACACTCTATTAGCGTGTGGTTGCGGAAGGTTTTTAATGTATTGAAAGTGGTTTGCGCTTCTTTTCCCTCTCGTGAGATACGGGCAGTACCGTCATTCTGCTTCAATATAGATGCATCGACATACTCGTCCTTAAAATGATGAATACCATCCGCTATAGCGTGATAGATTTTTTTTACCTCCCGGTGTTCAAACTGCATGCTCAGGTGGCGATACGCCTCCGGATTTCGTGCGATTGCCAGAACACCGGAAGTATCCTTATCCAGACGATGACACACTTGCGGATCGGGCTCTACTTCCCGCACCAGATGTAATATATTGGTTCCCTCATGGCGATCTTCCAGCGTAGAGATGAAGGGTGGCTTGTTGATGAGCAGGTAGTCCTCATCTTCGTAAACAATAGCCTCTTTCAGATCGAATCGTGAATTTTTCATTAGCCCCCAAAGTTGGGCAAAGATGAGCAGGGGGGCAAATGCCCCCCGTTTAATCACCTTATTTTTTAACGAATTTCAAAACTGCATTTGAATTTGATGAAATCACTTTTACAAAGTAGACGCCAGGTGAATAATCGGCAATGTTTAATACTCCTTCGTTGCTCCAATACTCTTTAGTAAGTTTTACTTTTCCATCTAACTGGAACACAGAAACACTTTTCTTTTCAGACACATTACCAAATGAGAGTGTAATAGCATCTGAGGCTGGGTTAGGGAAAAGTGCAATCGAGTTTGTGCTGTAATCTTCAAGGGCAGTAATGACCGCATTTGTATCCGATGAAAAATCGCTCGCACAATCATCGACAGTCACTTTTACTTTATAAATGCCGCTTTGTGTGATAAGCAAGGTTTGTGCAGTTTGTCCGCTAATGACATTACCATTGAAATACCACTGATTTCCATTCACCACATTAGAGGTTAGTATAGTCAGTCCATTTGTTGTGGATATTGAAACCTGTGCTGCAGCAGGCTTTATACAGAAGCTTTGTGATACGGGTGTTGCAGCAAGATAGTTGGAATTACCGGGTTGCGATGCTGTGATTGAAGCCCGCCCCGCCTTCAGAATAGTAACCTGATTGGCAGCAAGGCTGATCTTATCTGATGTCGAAGAGAAAATCACACTGGCACCCGATGTTGCTGATGCACTAATGGAGAATGGTTGATCGTTAATCGCCTTATCCCTTATTGTATTGAATTGAATGGATTGCTCTGATTTAGGTAGCACAAATGATATCTCGGCAGAGAACTCACTTTCACAATCATCAATTTTCACTTTGACTTTGTAAATACCTGTTGCTGTGAGAGTGAGCGCTTGATCACTCTGGCCATTAATCAATGTGCCATTGAAATACCATTGATTGCCAATGGAAGCATTTGAAGTAAGCGTTGCCACTCCGGAAGATGAAGATAGGGATAGTTCTGGGCGAGCAGGTTTTATACAGAAGCTCTGTTCAACTACTGCAGCTGCTTCATAGTTAGCATTGCCCGGTTGAGATGCTGCAATTGATGCCCTTCCCGCTTTTAGCAAAGTCACTGTTTTATCAGTAATACTTATTTTGTCTGATGCGGATGAAAACACCACTGGGAGCGTTGAACTTGCTACAGCACTTAGATCAAAAGGAGCATCATTAATACCCTTGTCAGCCAAGGCTGAAAATGATATGGTTTGTTGTGCTTTATTGACGGTGATCGTTTGTTGTGCATCTGCTGCCGCATAGTAAGTACCATTACCTGCCTGCCTGGCAGTAATTGTAGTTGTACCTGCATCATGAAGCACTACTTTGGTTCCCGATATACTAGCAATGTTTGGATCGGCTGTTGCGTAAGTGATAGCAAGACCAGATGTCGATGTTGCATTTAGCTGAATAGCGGCACCACCATACGTTGCTGTAGAAATGGAAGGAAAAGTGATCGTCTGGTTTGTTCTCAATACAGCAAGTGTTTGCTGAACCTCCGGTGCGGCATTATATCCGATATTACCGACTTGGCTTGCCGTTATTGTAATTGTTCCTTCTTTTAAGATTGTTACCGTACTTCCACTAATGGAGGCAACAGTAGGATCGGAACTTGCATAAAAAATAGGCAGACCGGATGAGGAGGTAGCATCTAATAAAAAAGCAGAATTACCTACGTACTTAGTTGGCAAAGCACTGAAAGAAATCGTCTGATCTTGCTTACCAGAAGTCACTGACAGTAAAATATTACCGGGCGCAAAAATATTACTGGGCGCACTGCCATTGGTCCCGTCAAAATCAAGAATCTTTGATAATATTCCAGTAGCGGGGTCGTATTCAAATAATGTTCCCTTGCCATTTACTCCTCCGGATGTTGTCATTCCATACAGTTTTCCATTCGGAGATTCCGTTAATCTCCCAGGGCTAGCTCCTGTAGTAGCCAATGAAAAATCTGCTTTTTTCGTATACGTGCTGGTCGTAATATCATATTCAAATAAAACCCCGTTATCATTCACTCCGCCTGCCCTCGCAGTACCATATAATTTACCATTAGAGGCCTGAATGACACCTGAAGTTGGCCATCTCCCTGAACTCGTTGTCGCATCCTTAAAATCATATACATACATGACCCGATTACTACCTGGAGTATAACTAAAAATTACTCCGTCACCTGTCACATACTCACTTGTTCCTGAAGTACTTCCGCTACCTGTAGTGCCGTAAATCTTATTGTCAGAAGCCAAAAACAGATCACCAGATGGTAACTGTGGTAAGTAATAGGTCGGATCAGTAGTCCCAAAGCTATGCCGTTGTGTATAGGTATTAGTAATGATATCAAATTCAAAAAGACTGCCATCAACATACTGCCCTCCCCTAGCCGTGATTCCATATAACTTTCCGTTTGCCGCTTGGATCATTGCCCCACTAGGAGCAGTACCACTCGGATTACCGTTTATAAGAGTTTGAAATGTAAATTTCTTCGTTCCAATACCTGTTGACGGATCGAATTCATACAGGATCCCATAGTTTCTCGGCGTGAGGGATGTATTTCCTACTGCCACGCCATAAAGCTTGCCATTTGATGCTTGCAATAAGCTCCCACTTGGGGATACTCCGCCTATAGTGCTGAGGTCAAGTTTTTTTGTAAGCGTTCCTAATGTCGGATCATATTCAAAAACAGTACCTGCATCACTTGTACCTCCATATGCAGAGGCGCCATAAAACTTGCCATTGGAGGCTTGAACGAGTCCGCCAACCGGAGTAGATATATCCGTAGTAAAATCGCCCTTCACCGTTAGCCCTGTACCATCACTTGATACAGAGAATAATGCTCCTTTAGTATTAGCTCCGCCAATTGCCGTCAATCCTAAAAACTGGCTCTGTCCTAAGACATTACTAATCATCAACAGCAATCCTAGAAAATAAATAATCCGGATCGGTTTCATATCCTAATTTGTTTTTTGGGGATCATTACTTTTAATAAGTAAAAATCAGATAAATGTAACCAAAGAGATCCGAAGGATAAAGAGGCTCACGTCATTAGAAGATTAGAAGCTCATACAGATTCTACAACTACTGTCTGTGTCCAATAAAAACTAATCCCCATGATCATGCCCCTCCTTCGCCTTGGATAATTTGAAGCTGAAAGATGAACCTTTGCCTACTTCACTTTCTACCTCAGGGCGTGACCCGTGGCCTTCCAGGATATGTTTTACGATGGCCAGTCCAAGACCGGTACCTCCTTTTTCGCGGCTGCGGCTTTTGTCTACACGGTAGAAGCGTTCGAATATGCGGGTGAGGTGTTGGGGGGGTATTCCTTCTCCGGTGTCTTTCACAACGGTCACCACATTTTTTTTACTCACTTCAAAATGCACATTCACCTCTCCGCCTTCGGGTGTGTAGTTGATGGCATTGGAGACCAGGTTAGTGACTACCTGTGTGATGCGCTGCCAGTCGGCAAACACAATGAGTTTATGATGCGGATGACTGTTATCCAATTTCAGCTTGATGTTTTTCGTCTCTGCTTTCTCTTCAAACTGATCGATGACTTCCAGGCAGAGTTTATGCAGATCGATATGATCAAAGTGCATCTTGATATCTCCCGTTTCGATCTGCGAAAGCGTGAGCAAGTCCTGAACGAGTACATCAAGTCCATCCAGGCTCTTGGCGGCTTTCTTTAAAAATTTAGTGCGAACGTTCTTATCGTTCATCGCTCCGTCAAGCAAAGTATGTACAAACCCCTGTGCTGCGAAGAGGGGCGTTTTTAATTCGTGCGAAACATCTGCCACAAACTCTTTACGGAAAGCCTCCAGCTTCTTGAGCTCATCAATCTCTTTTTGTTTGAGTGTAGCAAAAGAATAGATCTCTTCGTTGATGTCCTTTAACGGATTGAGTGCGCCGGATTGCTGCTTGCGAATGCCCGAGAGTTCTTTCTTGCGCAGCTTCTCCATCATTTTATAGATCTTGTTGATCTCACGGAAGACCAAAAACTCCAGCACTACAAAAATGAAAAGGTAAGAAGCCGAAAAGCTGATAATGCCTGCCACAATAATGGCATACTGACTTACACTTTGTACCAACGAAAGAAAAAGGGAAGTGACTACTGCAATAGTACCGGCCAGCAGCAGGGCCATCGTACGGGCACTATATACCATAATTTATCCGAGATTGAATTTATATCCCACTCCTTTCACGGTGGTAATATAATCATCTCCGATCTTTTCACGCACTTTACGAATGTGAACATCTACCGTGCGGGCCAGTACATACACGTCTGATCCCCAGATGTTCTGCAATAAATCATCACGGTTGAAAACCTTATTGGGATTCTGCGCCAGGAAAAACAGCAATTCAAACTCCTTCTTGGGAAGGCTGATCTCTTTGTCCTTCAGGCGGATAGTATAGCTGGTACGGTCGATCAGCAAATCGCCAATTTTGATCTGGCTGGAAGTATTTTTCTTTTTGGAATCCCTGCGAAAAAAAGCACCAATGCGGCTCATGAGCGCCCGCGGTTTGATGGGCTTAAGGATATAGTCATCGGCACCTACATCAAAAGCAGCAATCTCTGAATATTCTTCTGCCCTGGCGGTCAAAAATACAATGAATGTATTGGCCAGTTCCGGCATGGCCCTGATCTGGCGGCAGGCTTCCACCCCGTCCATTTTGGGCATCATGATATCGAGTAACACTAAATCGGGATGAAACTTGCGGGCTACCTCTACGGCACCCTGACCATCGATGGCTGTGCGTACATCATATCCCTGCTTCTCCAGATTATATTTGAGCAATTCCAGGATGGGCTCTTCATCGTCAACCACCAGCACTTTCTGCGAAGGCTTATTACCCATGTCTTCAGTATTTTTTTTCATTTCAAACTTAGATAGAAGTTAAGCGAATCAGAAACCATTGTTATGAACTTAACAATTCCTTAATTCAAAGTAATGAATTTTACGTGTAACAAGGCATTGTATTATGTGTAGGTTTAAAGCACCGGGTATTTTGTACTCAGAAACTTAACATACGCGCGCAGGTCTCCATGGTAGCGTTGATCAAAGTCTTCCTTAAAGGTAGTTTGCTTGGACTGATAATGACGGTACGCCATAAAGTAGGTATTGTTGGGCAACCTTTTCTCATATCGCTTCGATGGATTTTTATTGAGTTCCAATTTCAGCGTATCCATATTTTGCACGATGGCTTTCATCATTGCTTCCTTCTTTTTCTTCTTTTCATCGACCGATTCATCGGGCTGCAGGGTCTGATATAAACTATCCAGCTTGCCCGAGGCCATCAAAATATATTTGGAGAATTTGCGGTAGTCCTGGTCTTCGTACAGGTAAGTAGTATATGCTTTCGATTGCTTTCCATATTTGTAAGCCAGAAAATCGTAGGCGGCAGTATCGCCAATGAACGAAGCCAGGTTCTCATTGAAATCCACACTGTCTTTTACCCACAGCGTGGCATGCACCATTTCATGAATAATCAAACTGGCCAGATCACCTTCACTGCGTTTGAGCATCTCACTCAATATAGGATCTTTAAACCAACCCAGTGTTGACCATCCGCCAGGATTGCGGACACTCACGTCAAATCCTTCCTGCACTAACCGATCTCTTTCTTTCTTTGCTTTCTCTTTATCAAAAAATCCTTTGTAAGGCACCTCACCTACAATAGGAAACGTCCACGTTTTCGGTTTCAGTTCAAAAGGCGCACAAGCGGTGACTACCCACATCAGTTCCTCTCCTTTCTGATCGAACAGTGTTTTATAATTATCAGTGTCTTTCAGCCCCAGCGAATCGATGGCAAATTTTCGCACTTCATCGATAAGTTTTAATTTCTGTTTGAGGGAATCAGGAAAAGCAGGGTCACGCATTACTTCTTCAATAGGCTTCGCATTCCACACAATGCGGAGTTGCCCTATACCCTGATTGATGCCATACACCAGCAGCGACCAGTTCCAGACCACCAGAACAAAGAGCACAAAAAGGAAGATAAAAAATATTCTACGGATCATCTTGAAACCGCAAGATAAATGAAGTTCACCGTTAATAAGTGGCCTGGTACAGCTGCACCCGGTCATAACCCGGTCATCGTAGGCTCTTTGCTCGTGAATTACATTAATTCTGTTCCTGCGAGAAAAGTCATAGGCAGGCCGGTAAGCAAGACGTACAGATCCTTTTCCATCACTTGCCCTTCCGATCAGAATGGTCATTAAGTTGCCGGGGTTGTGGTGTGGTCGTGGAGCATATTATTTTTCATCTTCGCATGCCCTTTTCAAACACAGGGTCGCATCAGAAACAGGAAACCTCAATTCGTGCTAGTCAGGATTCAGAAAGTAAAATGACAATTTGTTTAGCAATATATATTTATCTGAAAAACAGATGATTATAAAATTTATTTAGGAATTCAAGTGCGAAACACTAATTTCGCCTACCCAAAACACTAAATTATTTAGCAACAAAAATTAAGAATAGATATGAGCGAGATACCAAAAGAGAAGCTAAAAGCCCTGCAGCTTACGATTGACAAACTGGAAAAGTCGTATGGAAAAGGGGCGGTAATGAAACTGAGCGATGAGCGTGTCACGGATGATATCCAGGCCATTTCAACCGGATCACTGGGGTTGGATCTTGCACTGGGTATCGGGGGTATTCCCAGAGGAAGAGTCATTGAGATCTACGGACCTGAATCATCCGGTAAGACGACACTTACCATGCACTGTATTGCTGAAGCACAGAAAAAAGGTGGCCTTGCTGCCTTTATCGATGCGGAACATGCTTTTGACAAATCGTATGCAGAGAAACTAGGTATTGACACCGAAAATCTGCTGATTTCTCAACCGGACAATGGTGAGCAAGCATTGGAAATTGCCGAACATCTTATCCGCTCAGGCGCGATTGATATCATCGTTATTGACTCTGTAGCGGCACTGGTTCCCAAAGCAGAATTGGAAGGTGAAATGGGCGAAAGCAAAATGGGTCTTCAGGCCCGTTTGATGTCACAGGCATTACGAAAGCTTACCGGTACCATTGCCAAAACGGGTTGTTCGTGTATCTTCATCAACCAGCTGCGCGAAAAGATTGGTGTCATGTTCGGAAACCCGGAAACCACTACCGGTGGTAATGCCCTGAAGTTCTATGCTTCAGTACGTCTGGATATCCGCAGAATTGGTCAGATCAAAGAATCGGCTGACGATATTACCGGAAACCGCGTAAAGGTGAAGGTAGTGAAAAACAAAGTGGCACCTCCATTCAAGGTAGTGGAGTTTGATATCATGTATGGAAGAGGCATTTCCAAGTCGGGCGAGATTGTCGATATCGGTGTTGAGCTGAATGTAATTCAAAAAGCAGGGTCATGGTTCTCATACAATGGCAACAAGCTTGGACAAGGCCGTGATGCGGTGAAACAATTGATCGAAGACAACCCGGAACTGATGGAAGATCTGGAGAAGAAGATCAAAGAGAAAATTGCAGAAGGATCAGGCGCTCTGAAAGAAGAAAAAGGAGAAGACTAGATAAATCGGAAGAGTCAGTTTGAAAAGGGAGTCAATGAGGAAGTATCTTCATTGACTCCTTTTTTATACGGCTCTCAATCAGCTACAGTAATGGGCTGATAATAGGCTGATTAATTCGCTCTGATGGCCGCCACCGGATCTAACCGTGCGGCTACTGCTGCCGGCACTATACCCGACACAACACCTATCGCAGAGGAAACACCAATACCCAGCACAATATTTTTTAATGACAGTTGCACGACCAGGCTTCCAAAAGGAACAAAGGTGAGTAGAAAGACCAGCAGGAGACCGAAAAGCCCCCCGATCAGACTAAGGAAAACCGCTTCAAATAAAAACTGAAAGAGGATGAAGTAGTTTTTCGCGCCAAGCGATTTTTGTAACCCGATGATTGGCGTTCGCTCTTTTACCGATACGAACATGATATTTGCAATTCCAAACCCACCTACCAGGATAGAGAATCCTCCGATCACCCACCCGGCAATACCAATTGCATCGAACACACCCGAGATCAGGTTCATAAACGCTTCAGGCCGGTTGAGCGCAAAGTTATCTTTCTCACTTGGCTTCAGTCCTCGTCTCACACGCATAAATCCACGCAGCTCACTTTCCAGTTCCACAAGCCCTACATCTGATTCATTTCCTTTTATCCCAATCGTTGATTCCAGCTCATTCCAGCGGCCGCTACCGGTTTGGTACATCCTTCTGAAGGATTGATAGGGCACAATGACATTATAGTCGTTAGTAGTACGGCCAAAAAAACTTTCGCCCTCACGCTTGATCACGCCAGCAACACGGAAATTCTGATCTTTTATTTTTATCGTTTCACCTATGGGATTCTGATTGTTGGGAAACAATGCCGCAGCCACTTCATAGCCCAGCACGGCTACCCCTCTTCCATTTTCAATCTCATCGGAGGTGAAGTACCTTCCTTGCTCAATGTTTAGTTCCTGTAATTCATTAAACCCCTGCGATCCTCCTATCAGACTAATCTGACCAATACTGAAAGTGCCTCTGCGGATCACCTGATTGCCACGATCGGAATAGATCGCAATACTGGACCGGTTTTTCAATTTGGCTTGTAAAAACTTATACTCGTTATAGGAAGGGTTAGGTCTGCGGAAATAATCCCACCACTTGAACTCTTCGCCTCCGGGAAAAGGCCATTTATCCACATAGATCACACCGCTTCCTAAGAAATTTAAACTGTCTTTGATGTTCTTCTCCAGCGAATCCACGAAAGTGAATACCGCGATGATGGCAAAGATTCCCACGGTAACACCGAGAAGAGAAAGCACGGTACGCAGGATATTGCCTCTCAGTGCCCCCCAGGCAAATCGAAAGCTTTCAAGAATAAGTCGGAAGGTAAGCATGAGGTCTTTTAACGGGTGTTAAAGGTTTTCAGGTTACAAAAATCGGGAATATTCATGTGATAATACGATTATTTTATCATCGTGTTGGTATTCCATCAGGTTGAATTAAAGGGCTGTTTCACCATCGCAGGCAAACAAATCCGCTTTTCAGGCAAGACGTATCCTGGCTCTGTTTGTTACAAATGCCTGACAAGTAGTGGATATGGTATTGACAAGGGGTAGTGCAATACCTTACTTTTGCGACCTTAAAAATTTATAAAAACCTGCCCCTCAGGGCAAAGCCCGTAAGCTTATGAAACTATCCGAATTTAAGTTCGACTTACCCAACAACCTTATTGCCCTGGAACCTGCCGAAAACCGTGATGAAGCACGCCTGATGGTGATTCATAAGGACACCGGCAAAATTGAGCACAAGGTTTTCAAAGATGTGGTTAATTATTTTGGCGAAGGTGATGTATTCGTTGGAAATGACACTATGGTATTTCCGGCACGTCTTTATGGACGCAAGGAAAAGACAGGAGCAAAGATTGAAGTATTTCTGCTACGCGAACTGAATGCTGAAATGCATTTGTGGGATGTGCTGGTCGACCCTGCACGTAAAATCCGCGTGGGCAACAAACTTTACTTTGGCGATGGCGACCTGGTTGCCGAAGTCATTGACAACACTACTTCACGCGGTCGTACGATCCGTTTCCTTTTTGATGGCGATGCGGAAGCCTTCAGCAAAGTAGTGGAAACACTGGGAGAAACTCCGCTTCCTAAATACATCAAGCGCAAAGTAAAACCGGAAGACAAAGATCGTTTCCAAACCATCTTTGCAAAAAACAAGGGAGCCGTATCCGCACCTACCGCCGGTCTTCACTTTACCAAGCAACTGCTAAAGCGCCTTCAGCTGAAGGGAGTAGACATGACGTATGTAACCCTTCATATTGGGTTGGGCACTTTCCGCCCGGTAGATGTTGAAGATCTGACCAAGCATAAGACGGATTCTGAAAATTTCATTGTCGGTACCGATGCCGTGAAAATGGTGAATGCCGCACTGGACAACAAGAACAAAGTATGTGCTATCGGTACTACTACCATGCGTGCGCTGGAAACAGCCGTATCGGCTAACAACAGACTTAAAGAACGCGAAGGATGGACCGACAAATTCATCTTCCCTCCTTACGATTTCAAAATATGTAATGCGATGATCACTAACTTTCACCAGCCCGAGTCAACGTTACTCATGATGGCTGCTGCATTTGGTGGTTATGACCTGATCATGGAAGCCTACAATGTGGCCAAGAAAGAAAAGTACAAATTCCTGACCTATGGCGATGCCATGCTCATCGTATAGTTACTAAATCATTCAAATCAATGTAAAGCCTCAGAAGTTCTCTGGGGCTTTGCTATTTTTCGACCATGAAGGAATACGCCATCATCGTAGCCGGAGGAAAAGGCACCCGCCTTAAAAGCAGTGTGCCCAAACAATTTCTTTTACTTGCCGGCCAACCTATACTACTTCACACCATTGAAGCATTCTATCGTTATTCAGAAAAGATCACGGTAATACTGGTATTACCAGAAACAGATTGGGACACCTGGAATGCAATTGTGCGTGATTATCACTTCCTCCGACCGGTCATTCTTCAGCAAGGGGGTGACAGTCGTTTTCAATCGGTAAAGAGAGGCCTGGAAAAGATTGAGGGGGATGGATTAGTGGCTATTCATGATGGTGTACGGCCATTGATCAACACTTCGATCATTGCTTCTTCCTTTCAATTGGCGGCAACACATAAAAGTGCAGTGGCGGCCATGCCTTTGAAAGAATCGATACGAATGACCGATGGTGAAACATCAAAAGCCATGGACCGCTCGCGCTATCAGCTCATTCAGACTCCGCAGACTTTTGATGTGAATTTAATCCAATCCGCCTATCGGGTAACGGAAGAAGCTACTCTTACCGATGATGCCAGCGTAGCCGAACGAAGCGGGCACACCATACATCTCTTCGAAGGCAGCTATGAAAACATCAAGATCACCACACCGGAAGATCTGATCATTGCCGAAGCGCTGATGGCGGCAAGACAATACTGAATCCACTTCCAATTTCGTAACCCGTAATAAAAAAAGAGACCAAGCTATCGCAGGGTCTCTTTCATTTATAGACGCTTAAGGTGATTAAGAAAAAATCGTTCTACTTTTTAATACTCATCTTCATTGAAGAAGAAGTCCTCTTTGGTCGGGTAGTCCGGCCAGATCTCTTCGATGCTTTCATAGGGCTGACCATCGTCTTCCAGTTCCTGCAGGTTTTCCACTACTTCAAGTGGCGCGCCCGAACGGATCGAGAAGTCAATCAATTCATCTTTAGTAGCCGGCCAAGGTGCATCTTCGAGATAAGAAGCTAATTCGAGTGTCCAATACATAGGCTAAGTTCTCCCTTTTAATTTTGCGCAAAAATAGAATTAATTAGTTCATTGTCAATACCCCTTTGGTAATGCGTGGGTATCGCCATTACTCCATCAACCAAAAGATGGGAAAGTAACCGTTTCCGGGCCGTTATTGTTCCCATCGGGCGCTTACAACTCTGAAGTAAAAAAGCCATATTTGCCTTTCATTCCAATTTAATCCAATGGCAGACGAAAAAATAATTTTTTCAATGACGGGCGTAAATAAAATTTACCCGCCAAGTAAACAAGTCTTAAAAAACATTTACCTCTCCTTCTTCTATGGAGCAAAAATAGGTGTGCTGGGTCTCAACGGATCGGGTAAATCTTCTTTGCTACGCATCATTGCGGGTATCGACAAGGAATTTCAGGGCGAAGTAGTCTCCGATCTTTCCTTCTCAGTAGGATTACTGGAACAGGAGCCCCAACTCGACAAAACAAAAACAGTAAAAGAAATAGTAGAAGAAGGTGCTGCTGAGGTAGTGGCATTGCTGAAAGAGTTTGAAGCGATCAATGAAAAGTTTGCTGACCCCGCGGTGATGGAAAATCCGGATGCGATGGATAAGCTCATTACCAAACAAGGCGAGATACAGGAAAAGCTGGACGCAGCTAATGCGTGGGAACTGGATAGCAAACTGGAGCGCGCTATGGATGCACTGCGCTGCCCCCCTGCCGATGCAAAGATTGAACATCTTTCGGGTGGTGAAAAGAGACGTGTGGCCCTTTGCCGCTTGTTGTTGAAAGAACCGGATGTGTTGCTGCTGGATGAACCCACCAACCATTTGGATGCTGAATCGGTATATTGGTTGGAGCAACACTTGAAACAATATAAAGGAACTGTTATCGCGGTTACCCACGATCGCTACTTCCTTGATAACGTAGCCGGATGGATTCTGGAATTGGATCGCGGGGAAGGTATTCCCTGGAAAGGAAATTACTCTTCCTGGCTGGATCAAAAACAAAAGCGATTGATGCAGGAAGAGAAGAGCGAATCGAAAAGACAAAAAGCACTGGAACGTGAGTTGGAGTGGGTACGCATGAATCCAAAGGGCCGCCAGGCAAAAGGTAAAGCCCGCCTGAGTAACTATGAGAAATTGCTGAGCCAGGAAGCAAGAGAGAAAGAAGAGAAACTGGAATTGTTTATTCCTCCAGGACCACGTTTGGGGAACAAAGTAATTGAAGCAACCGGTGTGGCGAAAGGATATGGTGATAAGTTGCTGTACGAAAATCTGAATTTCACTTTGCCTCCTGCGGGTATTGTTGGAATCATTGGCCCCAACGGTGCAGGTAAGACCACACTT
Source organism: Flammeovirgaceae bacterium (assembly GCA_023251155.1). Taxonomy (GTDB): domain Bacteria; phylum Bacteroidota; class Bacteroidia; order Cytophagales; family Cyclobacteriaceae; genus ELB16-189. The sequence continues at coordinate 20,137 of JAHEZH010000007.1, forward strand.
TTCAAAATGATTACCGGCAAAGAAAAACCAGATGCCGGTTCATTCGCGGTAGGTGAAACCGTACAGATTGCTTACGTAGATCAGGAACACGATGATCTGAAGCCGGATGACAGCGTATGGCAAGCAATTACCGGAGGCAGTGAGTTGATGATGATTGGAGGAAAAGAAATTAACTCGCGCGCGTATGTGAGCAAATTCAATTTTAGCGGTACCGATCAGCAGAAGAAAGTAAAAGAACTGTCAGGGGGTATGCGTAACCGCGCTCACCTGGCCATCGCACTGAAACAAAACGGTAACCTTCTTTTGCTGGATGAGCCTACCAATGATCTTGATGTGAATACACTTCGGGCACTGGAAGAAGGTTTGGAAAACTTTGCTGGATGTGCCGTAATCATCTCTCACGACAGATGGTTCCTTGACCGGGTATGTACACACATCCTTGCTTTCGAAGGCGACTCACAAGTGTATTGGTTTGAAGGCAGCTTCAGCGAATACGAAGAGAACAAGAGAAAGCGATTGGGTGACGATCAGCCACACCGTATCAAGTATAAAAAATTAGTTAAGTAAATAGTACAAGAGATATGAGTATTGAGATGTGAGATTTCTCAATACTCACACTCCTATCTCAATACAACCATGAGAGTATTCTACACCATTCTCCTCCTCACACTATCCAATACCTTCATGACTTTTGCCTGGTACGGGCATTTGAAATTCAAAGAGATGAAATGGAGTCAGAACCTGGGGCTGGTGAGCATCATCTTAATCAGCTGGGGAATTGCTCTTTTTGAATACATCCTACAGGTGCCTGCCAATCGTTTGGGATTTAAAGAAGAAGGTGGACCTTTTTCTTTAATGCAACTGAAGGTCATTCAGGAGGTGATTACGCTTACCGTGTTTGTTATCTTCTCCCTTATCTTTTTCAAGAACGAAACGTTCCGATGGAATCATTTTATTGGATTTCTGTTCATGATTCTGGCAGTGTACTTCATCTTCAAGAAGTAATCTTTTTTTGTTTCTTGCCGTGGCGTGCCGCACCGGAAGCCCCTTTCAGTGCAATCTGCACCCAATAGGTAAATTCTGATTTTCCCTGATCACGAGGCTGTGTAAAATCGATCATTGCATTTTTGCGCTTATTTCGGATAATGTTGTTGGCAATCGCGCTGACCAGTTCGTTGCGTAAATTAGTCTTGTCCGTTTTCAAAATCTCGATGCGAAGATCCTGGTAATTAATCATGGCTGTGCCAGAGGCAACGGAATCATCTGCTACTGCATTTAATCGTAACGTTTTTAATCGTCCTGATTTGAAGCGTATGGACTGAAGTGGTTGAACCATCCGGTTAAACAGACTGAAGTCCATGCGCTCAGCCAGTACATCCATTTTAAATTTACGGGCTTCCTCCACCTCGTACTTTAATCTTATCTGACCTTGTCCGAATACCTGGGCTGTCGCATCCAGATTAAACTTCCTGTCGGATTGAAGAGGAGCAAAAGCATTCTTCATCTCTCCGGTAATGTTATTTATGATGAGGGTTCCGGTTTCGTTCGTCTTCGCTGAAATCTCCCGAACAATAACTTCCCCATTACGAAACTGCACATTTGAAATTTCAACCTGGCGGGTCGCCCGGTCTGCCTTTGTGGAGAATAAGTCCTTCAGACTAAATGCAGGATCAGGCATTCGCTTATCGCGCAAAGCATCAATCTGAAAAGAACCCACTTCAGCGCTATGGACACTTGTTTTCTTGCCAAACAACAATGAATCCAACACAAACCCTTTCAGTTTCACTTCACCATAGTTCATCGTTAAAAAATCTCTTTCATAGCCCGTGGTGCGGTAAGTCTCAAAATCCTGCAATGGGACAATTGACATCGTACCTAATGAAAGCTCATCCGGACGAAGCCGGACATTGCTTAAAGCAATTCGGTTTTCTTTCGTTTTCGTTACCAATGAATCCAGTGACCAATCGGGGTAATGATCCTGCTTCCATTGTCCACTCAGGTTATAAACAAAAACAGGATTTGCATTTGCATTATGTACCGTAAGCCGGGCGTGATGAAGGAATACTTCTTCCAGCACTTTGGGAAGATGAAGCCGGGGTGATCTTCGCTGCTTCTGTTTTTGTTTTGGTTCATTGCGCGTTATCTGCAGCACGGGGCGAAATACATGCAACGCTCCGATCTTCTTTTCCTGCAATGGCCAGAATTCTTTCACCGAAATACTATCCATGCTTCCTTCCACCGATAATCTTCGCTGATGCCATTTTATCGTTGGATGAATCAGACTGGCTGAAGGCAAAAAATCGGTATTCACAAACGCGCTTAAACGTAATGCCGATGCCCGAACATTCACCGTACTGTCCTTCTTAAAAAAATGAAGCTGATCAAATGAAGAACGTATCTCTGAATTGACCTGGGCATTACCTCCGGAAACCAGCCAGTTACTGTTTTCAAAAGTGAAATCAGTGAGAAGGGTTTTTATACTATTCCATTTTGAATTGGCCGAATCGAGATGCAAACCATCCAAATTAAAATCCAGCGCATGGAGATTGACTTTATTACCCTGAACATTCACGTCTATATTCAGTGTATCGACCGATAACTGATCTAAACTAAAATCTGGGAGAACCTGCTTTTTAGTTGACTTAACAGGCGCACCGGACAAATGAATCCTGCCCACGTGCAAACCAGACAAATGATTCCGGTTTTTCAAAGTAACTGAATCCAATGAAAGAGACACATTATACAGCAGCGCAGATAACCCTTTCATCTGCTTCGCTACCACCGATTTTGCTGATACGCTGTGCTCATTGACAGAAATGCTTTGCGCCTCCGCTTCCAAACGAGCTTGACGATCAACATACTGAAGATGGCCTAAATAAAGCTGATCAAAATTAAATGATGGACGATGCGATCGCCCTATTTCAATACCATGTACTTTAATATTCAAATCCTCTGCCGTCACACTTCTGTTCTCTTCTTTATAATGAATCGTAGCGTGAGTTAACCTGAAGCGCTCCAGTTCAATTTTTACATCCGGTTGTTTGCCGGAGCTTGTATTCTTCTTCAATTGATCTGGAGATACATTCAGCACAACACCATTCAGCTCCAGCGATTCTGCCTTGATTCTTTTATCTAAAAGAAAATCGAACAGGTTAAAATGATTGATGATGACCTGGTTTGAACTAAGCAGGGGTGTTCCCGCATTCCGTTCACTGAGTTGGAAGCCTTCCACATACAATCTGCGTTGCAGACGGTGATTAAAAAACAACGAATCGAAACGCAATGAGTACTTACTGCCAACGGTAAGCTCGGTCTGGTTCAGATTTACACGTACTTCGCCCACTTCAAACAACTCATTGTTATTCAGCAGTTTGAAATCAGTAACCTGAAAACTGGCATTTTGAAAAGACAAGGAGGTAGAATCATCCGCTTGCTTGTACGCCAAATGCATACGCGCATCACGTACAATAAGACTATCAATCACCATCTCCCCTATCGCGTCCTGAAACATCCTTGAGAAATTGACAGGCTTTTTCTTGTTCTTCGTCATCGGAAAAACTCCATTGATCTCCGGATTTACAAACTCAATTTTCTTTAACACATATCGCTCTGCACTGGACAACTCCTCCCAATTAATATGATAGACAGTAAAGGATTTACCTTTCGCATCGATACGTGACCCCGTTACCGAATCGAGATGATGATAGGAGAAGTCGGAGACCGTGAGTTGCCTTTTGGAGTAGCTATACTCAATTTGTTCGAAGGAAAGATCATGACCAAAGATGTCTATGTTCTGCGGGCCAAGTAAAATCCGGATCTGGCTTTGCTCCGTCAGCTTTCTTACATTCCATTCCTTGGCCAGAAAATCAATCAACCGGATGCGAATTGTCTGGTCTTCTCTGTTCATCGTGAATGCGCCTTTTATAATTTTGAAGGAGTGAATATTAAAACTGTCGAGAAGCTCCTTGACCATGTGAAGAAGGTTAGACAACTCGGCAGACAAACGGAGTTGTTGTTTTCCGGCTTTTTCCTTTTGCAATACAATGACCGGCTCGGTAATCACAAATTCCTTCACATTGATCTGCCCGAAACTAAAATACGATTCGAGCGAACCGAGGTTGATTCTCACATAAGGAAGCTCAACAGCATACACGCGATGATCATTGGTAGTATCAATGCGGTAGACGCGTGCATCTTTCAACGTAAAATCCAGCCGGATAAAATCATAACTGGTTTCACCTAAGTCCAGCTTATACTGACCTTTCGTCTTTTGTTCCACCAATCGCTCAAGCGATTCTTTAATACCATTAAAATGAAAATACTGAACGGCCACCAACACAGTGGCAATCCCTATGGCTCCTAAGAAAAGAAAGATATGTGATTTCCTGATTTTCAACCTGAGATACGGTTACACGATCTCTTGCCCTGGCTTCGTCTTCCATCGTTCGTGCATCCAGACCCATTGTTCCGGATGTTGACGAATCGTGTCCTCAATAAATTTGGTGTAATTCCTGGTATTGGTCACCATGTCTGCTTCTTCATCACCTGTGAGCACAAGCGGTATCTCAGGAAGAAAATACATGTGTTGCATGTTATCCTCTCCCAGGTAAATATAACAGGGCACTACGGCCGCACCGGTCTTCATTGCGAAGATGGCAGCACCAACGGGGGTCGCTGCCGGCATTCCAAAAAAATCAACAAAGCGGCTCTTTACTTTTGTATCCTGATCAATCAATATCGCCAGGCACCCTCCCGCCTTTAAATTCTTGATAAGCCGTATGGTTTCCTTTCCTCTTTCTATCGCGACAGCTCCATGTGCATTTCTATGCTCCCATAACAACTGATTGAGTCGCGGATCTTTGAGTACGGTACCAATGATCAACGGCTTGAGTCCATGAAGTGCCATATTGGTTACCTGCAAATCAAATGCCCCCAGATGGCAGGTCAGAAAAATAACGCCTTTACCTTTGGCATTGGCTTCTTCAAAGTTCGTAAAATCATGACTGATCAGAATCCGGTCCAGGTCTTTGCGGGTGCGTACTTTCGTTGCCCGTAAAATATCACCCGCATTTTTACCGATCATGAGAAACGTTTTTTTGGTAAGAGTGATGACTTCCTTCGCCGATTTTTCAGGGAAAGCAAGCTGAAGATGAGTAATGGTACGCTCGCGCGAATGGCGGGCAAAGTGGTACGACAAACGTCCTAAAAATCCCGTAAAGGCCAGCCATGTCTTGCGCGGCAAAAGATTGGCTGAGAAAATAAGGAAGAGCACAAACCAATAGATAAAGGTGTACTTGAATCTTTTATAAAGAAGCCGCCAGTCAATCGAATCGTCTTGTTCCTCCATGCAGGCGCAAAGATATTAAAGCACAAGGGTTTTGAAAACCGATTGCATTTGCTGATTTTAGATGATCATGAAAAAACTATACCTCATTCGCCACGCCAAGTCGAGCTGGGATAATACGCTCATGAAAGACATTGACCGGCCGTTGAATAAGCGGGGAGAAAAAGACGCTCCACGCATGGCCAAACGCATTAAAGAACGACGTATTTTTCCTGATATTATTTTATCCAGCCCTGCCCATCGAGCCCTGTCAACGTGTAAAGCGTTTTGCCGTATTCTGAAGCTGGAGGAAAAACAAATCAAAATAGCGCATCAACTTTATCATGCAAGTGAGGATGATTTGCTGGAAGTAGTGCGTGGCCTCCAAGACAGAAAGAATGACGATGAAGAAATTGTATTTCTGTTTGGGCATAATCCCGGCCTCACGGAATTTGCCAATTCACTATTAAATGAAGACATCGACAATATCCCCACCTGCGGTATTATTGCCTGTTCCTTTTCGGTGAAAAAATGGAGCGAAGTAAGCTGGGGATCGGGGGAACTGGAATTCTTTGATTATCCCAAAAAGAAAGATTAGATCTTCTTCAACAACTGAGGAACCACATCTACCGCTCGTTTCTTCAAAATCCCCCTTTCGCGAAAACGAAAGCCAAGATCAAAACGAAGTGTATTAATGCTGTTGGTAAAGGAGAGGTTTTCAAAAGCCACACTTCTTGCCTGCCAGGTATAACTTAATCCGGAAAAGACACGATTACCGTTATACCCCAACGCAAAACGCCCGGATGTATAGAGATTAATCTCGATATCGTTACGTGTATTTGCTGTTACCTGATGATACCTGATCCAGTAATGAGCAGGCCCGAGCAGAAGCGTAGCATTCACGAAGAAATTTTTATACACCAGATTGTAACTGTAGCCCGGAGCAATACCTAACGAAGTAAAGCGGATCTCATCAATGCTGGACTGTGCATTGTTTTGTCTTAGTTTAACCGGAGTAATGGCCGAGTCGCCACGTATATCAAAAGAAGAAACGATAAAGCCAAGTAAAGCAGAGCCATTGCTTTTCAACTGCTGATCGAGAAATGTATAGGCCGAACGCATGGAAAAATTCCTGTGATTAAACACGTATCCAAACGAAGCTCCGAAGTTGCGTGCAGCGATGTCCGGCCGTTGCGGAAAAGGCTGATCCGCTTTGATGTTTAGCCCTGGATAGGTATAATAGAAGCCCGTGTACTTTTGCCAATAGGCATCCGCCAGAAACCTTCTGCTGACGGCACTCACCTGCAAATCTTTTACTTCACTTTTACCATAACGGCTTACACTTTTCACATCGAGCGGTACCGACATGGAAGCCTCCAGGCCCAAGTCGAAGATGTTCATGTTAAGCCCGATACTGTAGGCATTATTGGGTGTAAACGACACTTTATTCTTGCCATCTTTTTGTGCGGAAATACCAAAAGTAAGTGCCCTTTTTTTCAAGACGGGACCAATAAAAAAGTATTCTCCCAGGTTTTTTACATATTGATTCTGAAGCGTGTCAATATCCTGCGAATAAGCCGATGAAAAGAAAATGCTTCCGCAGAATACCAACAGAACGACACGCTGCATTACAGAATGTATTCGCTCAGGTCGCGGTTCTTCACCAGGCCACTCAGCCGCTCTTTTACCATCTCTTGCGTCACCACCAAGGCAGAGTTTGCCGGAATTTTATCGGGAATATCAAAGAGAAACTCGTTGAGCAATTTGCTCATTACGGTATGTAATCGTCGCGCGCCAATGTTTTCGATCTCACTATTGAAATGGAATGCAGCTTCGGCTATCTCATTGATTGCTTCATCATCAAATGAAAGTGTTACCTGCTCGGCTTCGAGCAAAGCATGATACTGCTTCGTCAGTGCATTCTTTGGTTCTTTCAAGATGCGGATGAAGTCTTCTTTGGTAAGGCTGTTCAGTTCTACGCGAATCGGAAAGCGGCCCTGCAATTCAGGAATAAGATCAGAAGGCTTGGATACATGGAATGCTCCGGCAGCCACAAACAAAACGTGATCGGTTTTGATCACTCCGTATTTTGTATTTACCGAGCTGCCTTCAACAATCGGAAGCAGATCGCGCTGCACGCCTTCACGGCTTACGTCTGGACCACTTCCCCCTTTCTTGCCTGCGCCCGATGCGATCTTATCAATCTCGTCAATAAAGATAATACCGGCATCTTCTGCCCTGCGTATCGCTTCTTCCTTTACTTCATCCATATCGATGAGCTTCGCGGCCTCTTCTTCCAATAAGATTCGGCGCGCCTCCGCTACCGTTACTTTTCTTTTCTTTGCTTTCTTGGGCATCATGCCACTGATCATCTCCTGCAGGTTGATCATCGATGCTTCATCCATCATCCCTGCACCAATCATCCCCACATTACCTCCACCACCTTGTTTGATGTCGATCTCAATTTTACGTTCTTCCAGCTCACCGTTTTTTATCTTTTCCCGAAACAGGTTACGGGTCCGTTCATTCAACTCGGAATCATTTGCCGGCATTTCATCATTTTCCTGAACGGCCATGGGCTGGGTCGTAAAACCAGCCGATCGTTTCATGGGAGGAATCAGCGCATCAAGAATAATATCTTCTACAGCCTGGGCTGCCTTCTCTTTCACTTCTTCCTTTTTTCGGGCCTTCACCATATTCACCGATTGCTCTACCAGGTCACGCACCATGCTCTCCACATCGCGGCCTACGTAGCCCACTTCCGTAAATTTGGAAGCTTCTACCTTGACAAAAGGAGCATCAGCAATCTTGGCCAGCCTGCGGGCAATTTCTGTCTTACCTACGCCCGTTGCTCCAATCATCAGAATGTTGTTGGGAACAATTTCGTTACGTATCTCCGATTTCACATTCATCCTTCTCCAGCGGTTGCGCAGCGCGATGGCTACATTACGCTTCGCCTCAAACTGACCGATGATGTACTTGTCCAGTTCAGCTACAATCTGCTGAGGTGTTAAATATTTTGAATCCATTAGTAAGGATTAATTCTGGTTTGATTTTGTCTCGATAGTAAGCTCCATTGGCTTATTCACCTTCTCCTTCAGCAAGGCAATCTTCAATACTTCATCTACGGTATCTACATAATGAAAGGTAAGGCCTTTGATGTATTGCTTTTCGATTTCCATGATATCGCGCTTGTTCTTAGCGCTGAGTATAATCTCTTTAATACCTCCCCGCTTCGCGGCCAGCATTTTTTCTTTAATACCTCCTACCGGCAATACTTTACCGCGTAGTGTGATCTCGCCTGTCATGGCCAGATTCGATTTTATTTTACGCTGTGTAAATATCGATGCCAGTGAAGTAAGCATGGTGATTCCTGCCGATGGTCCGTCTTTAGGAACCGCACCGGCGGGTACATGCACATGCAGATCATATTGCTGAAACACGCGATGATCGATATTCAGTGACGCGGCATTGGATTTCAGGTAGGACAACGCGGCTACTGCCGATTCCTTCATCACATCACCCAATTGCCCCGACAAGGTCAATACCCCTTTACCACGGCTAAGGCTGGATTCTACAAAAAGAATGTCACCTCCTACCTGTGTCCAGGCAAGGCCGGTCACTACGCCTGCAAAATCATTACCCTGATATAATTCTTCATCAAAGATTTCTGCACCCAGTGCTTTCAATACATATGCCACGGTAATTCTATCCGGTGCCTCCTCTTCCATCGCCACTGACTTGGCTACACTGCGCACGACCGATCCGATCTTGCGTTCCAGGTTGCGTACGCCCGACTCACGCGTGTAGCTCTCAATGATTTTGAGCACCGCGTCTTTATCAAACTTGACCTCCTTTATTTTCAGACCGTGTTCCAGTATTTGCTTGGGGATCAGATGCTGTATTGCGATCTGCAGTTTTTCTTCCACCGTATAACCCGTCAGCTCAATGATTTCCATCCGATCGCGCAAAGCAGGATGAATGGTATCTAATGAATTGGCCGTAGCAATGAACAATACTTTTGAAAGATCATACTCTACCTCCAGGTAGTTATCACCAAATGCGTTGTTCTGTTCGGGATCCAATACTTCGAGCAAAGCAGAAGACGGATCACCACGAAAATCAGACCTTACTTTATCGATCTCATCCAATATAAAAACGGGGTTGGATGACTTTGCCTTCTTTATGTTTTGCAAAATCTTACCGGGCATGGCACCGATATAGGTTTTGCGATGACCCCGTATCTCTGCTTCATCATGCACACCGCCCAGCGACATGCGTACATACTGACGTTGCAATGATTTGGCAATGGATTTACCTAACGAAGTCTTACCTACTCCAGGAGGGCCATATAAACAAAGTATAGGGCCCTTCATATCCTGCTTCAGTTTTAACACAGCCAGGTATTCCAGAATTCTATTCTTTACTTTTTCTAATCCAAAATGATCTTTATCTAAAATTTTCCTGGCCCGCTTCAGATCAAAGTCATCGGTGGTATACTCTTCCCATGGCAGATCGAGCATGAACTCCACGTAATTCATTGTTACGGGAAACTCAGCCGCCTGTGGATTGATGCGTCTCAGCTTATCCAGTTCTTTTGTAAAATGCGCCGCGGTAGTCTTCGACCATTTTTTTTCTGCGGCTCGCTTGGTCAGTTTCTCTATCTCTTTATCCGGACCATCATATCCCAGCTCATCCTGCAACACTTTCATCTGCTGACGCAGAAAGTAATCGCGTTGCTGCTGATCGATATCGGTATGTACTTTCTTCTGAATCTCGCTCTTGATCTCCAGCATCTGAATTTCCTTGAGCATGTATTGCAAAAGCAACGTACCACGGTCGGTAATGCTGCTGGTCTCCAGTATCTTTTGCTTGTCACTTACTTCTACATTAAGATTGGAAGCAAGGAAATGGATGAGGAACGAAGTGCTTTGAATATTATCCAGCGCGACATGAGCCTCTTGCGGAATTTCCGGATTGAGGCGTAATATCTTGGAAGCAGCATCTTTCAGTGACTGTACCAGTGCTTTTACTTCTTTGCTTTTCAGATCGAGTTGCTCTTCGGTCTGTAATTCAATTTTTGCCGTGAGGAAGGGATCATCATCGATAAACTGCTGTACTGCGTACCGGTTTTTACCTTGTATGATAATGGTGGTATTTCCATCGGGCAACACCAGCATTTTAATGATGCGGGCTACCGTACCAAAGCGATAAAGATCTTCTACGCCAGGCTCTTCCGCATTTTTATTTTTTTGTGACAGTACACCTACAATGCGGTTGCCCTGATACGCTTTTTTGATGAGACGAATGGATTTCTGACGGGTAACCGTTATGGGCATAACCACACCAGGAAAAAGAACCGTGTTCTTGATCGGAAGAATGGAAAGTTCAGAAGGAAGATCTTCCGGTTTAAGGTCAGATTCCTGCTCGGGATTAATCAATTGAATGAGTTCCTCAGAATCTTCCTGTACGATGGGTGGTATTGCTAGTGATTTAAACATGATTCGATGCCAATTTGACACAAAAAACCCGTGTCTCCAATTAAAATATGTTGACCGATTAAAGGGTCAATCTCAATGCCATTCTTTGCTTATCAGGCAAAAATAGTTCAACTTTCGTCATAACCGTAAGCTTCAAAACAACATTAAGGTGGACCTGAAACCTTACTTTTTAATCTTATTTGCCCTTATTTTAACCATTAAGAGCCATTCTGCTTTTGCGCAGAAAAAGAAATTGAAGAGCGCAGGTGTAGTACAGCTCAACGATTCGATCGCTGCATACAGCCAGTCTGACATATTCCGGTTTCCCAATGTGAATAAAGTGCGCTTCTATTATGACGCCAATAAGCTGAAACGGATACGACAGCTGGACGATGCAGGGCAGTTTGAGCCAATGTACAAGGAGCTGAAAAACTATGTCGCCAGCTTTGGGATCGAAAATTTTGCCAAAAACACGCCCATGATCTGGCAACTGGCTAAGTTATCCGAAAAATACGGCCCTAAAGGGGAGGCATTGCTGCTTTACAAACTCGTTCTAAAACATCATCAGCAAGGGATCAACCTGGAAGACATCTATAAAAAATACGATTCGATAGAAACAGACAAGAAAGAGTATTACGTCAAGCTTGATTTCTATTATCAGCTGGTGAATTATCGTAAAGAAATCGACACGCTCAGGCCACCCCAATCGGTATTGGTCAACATGGGCGGAAATGTGAATTCACCGAAGGAAGATTATGGCCCAACCATTGGTAATGTGGATACACTGCTGCTGTTCACATCGAAAAGGAAAGAACGCATTGTGGACATGGAACGACTGTACGATGAAGATTTGTTCTTCAGCTCGAAAGACAATGACGGGATCTGGTCGGAAGCACAAGCCTTCAAAACGATCAACACTACTTACAACGAAGGCTCTGCCTGTTTGAGTCAGGATGGCAAATACCTTTTCTTCTCACGCTGCAATACACCGGAGTCGCTGGGGAATTGTGATTTGTACATGGCCACACGTAACCCCGATGGCACCTGGGGCTTGGTGAAAAGCCTTGGGCCAAATGTGAACAGCACAGGATGGGATTCGCATCCCTCATTGACACACAAAGGCGACACGTTGTTTTTTGCTTCCAACCGGATCGGAGGTTTTGGACTCTCTGACATTTATTTCTCTGTCAAAGATGCCAAAGGGGTGTGGACCAAAGCACAGAATGCAGGACCCATCATCAACACACTGCAAAGTGAAGTGAGCCCGTTCTATCATCACCGGTTTAATGTGCTGTACTTCAGCAGTAATGGACATCCGTTAAACTTCGGTGAGTTTGATATCTATAAATCCTATTACAAAAACAAAACCTGGAATGAACCCAAAAACATTGGCCCATTGGTAAACGGCCCAGGTGCGGAATACTATTTCACCATCGATTCAAAGTCACAAACGCTTTACTATGCTCGATCGGAAGAAGAAGACAAAAAGAACCTCGACTTGTTTTCCTTCCCGGTACCCATGGAAGCACAGCCGGAAGCAGTTGCTAACCTGAAAGGAACGTTGAAAGACCGAAAGGGCAAACCCATGAAAGGAATTGTATCGGTGATTGACCTTGATGAAGGTGTAGAAGTGGCACCCAGGTTTTTACGGCCGGATGGTTCGTTTGATTTTACATTGATTAACCAACGCAGGTACTTACTTATCATTCAGGGCGATGACTTCTTCCGTATAGAAGAAATTTTCTTTATGGATGGAGATCAGGAGATGAACAAGATTGCCGAGCCCATTGAAAACAGAATTGCTTTCGCCTCGCTGGAGTTTGAAAATGGAAAGGCCGACATCCTTACCTCCATGCATGAAGACCTGAGCAAGCTGGGGAATTTTTTATTGGACCATCCGCAACTGCAACTCACGATCTCGGGTCATACCGATTCGCAGGGCAAGGAAGAATCGAATCTCAAGCTTTCACAGGCAAGAGCCGATGCCATCAAAACGTACTTGTCGGATGTATTTGCCATTGACGGCACACGGATTACGGCCATTGGCTATGGAAGTTCAAAGCCCATCATTAGCAAAGAAGAAACAGACGAACACAAACAGCTGAATCGCAGAGTAGAGTTTGAGATCAGGAAGAAAGACTAAAATTTTGCTCTTACTGCCGACACGTATCCATCAGACACTCCAGTCGTAGAAGTTGTGCTCTTCGTTGAGTACAAAACCAGCACGGGGATAAAGTTGATTACCCGCTTCGTTGGCCTTCTCCGTCTCGAGGAACATACCACAGGCTCCGGATTCCCGACACAGCCCTTTCGCTTGATCGATTAATGCCAGGGCAAACCCTTTACCTCGCTGTTTTTCATCGACATACAAATCATTGAGCAGCCATAGCTTTTTCATTCGCACAGAAGAAAACAAGGGATAGAGTTGTGTAAATCCCACCAAAGTGGTATCGCTTTCTGCAACGAAAATCACGGAGTCACTATTCGTTAATCGCTCCTTCAGAAAAGCGCTAGCACCAGCCAGGTCATTTTCTTTTCTATAATACACTCGGTACGCATTAAAGAGTGGTACCAGTTGTTCCAGATCCTGTAGCGTTGCTTTTCGTACGTTATTCATCATTCAAAAATGAGTGAGCGGATTTTTGACAGCGGGAAAAAAAGTGCATCACCGTTTACCCCTTTTGTCATTAGTTCTTTCTTCAAAATTACCTACTTTCCCATCCTAAATTAAAAAATCCATGAAAGAACGATCAACTTCTGTTAGCCGCAGGCACTTACGCGTAGTGCTCTTCTGCCTGACTCTTGCACTCAGCTCATTCACCTTCACCGTTGCTCATGCAGATGACAAGGAAGCAGTGGCTATCGAAGGTCGCTGGGATATGGTGATTGAAAAAGACGGAAAGCAATTACCATCATGGCTGGAGATTGAACACTCAGGCAACCATACGCTGGTAGGCCGGTTTGTATATGCATTTGGAAGCGCCCGCCCTATTTCAGTAGTGAATCATACGGATGGTAAATTCAATTTCTCCATTCCTGTGCAGTGGGAGCCTGGCACAACGACCATGGACTTTGAAGGAGAGCTGGCAGGCGATCAGTTGAAAGGCACCCTGCTTTATACCGATGGTAAAAAATACAACTGGACAGCTGTACGTGCGCCCTTACTGAAAAGAACAAGCCCACCTGTATGGGGTAAGCCGATCAAACTTTTCAACGGAGTTGATCTGAAAGGATGGCATGCCTTAGGCGAAAACCAATGGACAGTAGAAAACGGGATTTTGCGTAGCACTAAATCAGGTGCCAACCTGGTCAGTGATCAAAGCTTTACTGATTTCAAACTTCATGTTGAGTTCCGCTATGAAAAAGGAAGCAATAGCGGAGTTTACCTTCGCGGCCGCTATGAAGTACAGATCGAAGATGACAAAGGGAAGGAACCATGGAAGGGATACCTCGGTGCTGTATATGGTTTTTTAACTCCAAGCGAAATGGTAGCCAAAGATCCGGGCGAATGGCAAACCTATGACATCACTCTGATCGGACGTATGGTGACCATTGTTGCCAATGGAAAAACAATCATCAGCAACCAGGAAATACCCGGTATAACGGGCGGAGCCATTGATAGCAAAGAGGGCGAACCAGGCCCGTTGTTTTTTCAAGGAGATCATGGACCGATTGATTTTCGGAATATCATTATCACTCCTGCTAAATAAATCCAGGTGTTATCTGATCGGTCGTTCAATTGAAGTTCAAATCGAGCGACAGATCATCAAGCACTTCGCCTCCATTCGTGCAGGCGCTCGTGATAAAAATGAAATGCCGATACGAATGCTTGCGTCCGTATCGGCATTTCATTTTTACGATCTGCCGTTTTATTCCGAGCCATGCAGCTAATCCTGATCTGAGATGAACTGCGCCCTTACCTGCGGGCTACTCCTCTTATAAAAAGGGTCATCGCTTAGGAATAATTGCTGTTGCTTCAATCTCAATCAGAATATCTTCTCGGAACAACTTACTTACTTCCACTAATGTGCTGGCAGGAGGATTTTGGATATTGATGTATTTATCTCTGATCTCTCTTACTTTTTTAATCTGCGAAACATCGCGGATAAAATAACTGAGCTTTACCACCTCTTTCATCGTGCCACCCGAGTTGGTGACAATATGTTGAATGTTCTGAAACACCTGATCAGTTTGTTTTGCCAGGTCATCTTTACCTACCAGATTACCTTCTTTATCCAGTGCCACCTGCCCTGACAGGATCAGCATCCGGCAGGTACCTAAGTCAATCTCTGCCACGTGTGAATATCCGTTGGGAGTAGCTAAAGAGGGAGGGTTAAGTAATTTAACCATACTACTGTTACCCGGCTGTGCGAAAGCCACGGTGCCAATAACGATAGCCAATACGATGAAGATGCTTCTTTTCATTTTATAGTCAATTTAATTTTGAATAGACGACTTCTGCCATCATCATTGTCAGAAACCAAATGAACAGTCAGCTCATTGTTTTCCACATGTTCAACACAGATGCCTTCTATCTTTTCGCCTTTAAACAGTACATTGCTCTGAGGAAG
This sequence comes from Flammeovirgaceae bacterium, assembly GCA_023251155.1. Taxonomy (GTDB): domain Bacteria; phylum Bacteroidota; class Bacteroidia; order Cytophagales; family Cyclobacteriaceae; genus ELB16-189. The sequence goes on from JAHEZH010000007.1 coordinate 35,511, forward strand.
ATTAATCATTCCATCTAACGTCAACTCAGTCCCATTCATTTTGGTACTGAAGGAGTTCATCCAGCCGATGTAGCTGTCGCCAATTGCCCCGTCTTCGTAGGCATTATTGGTTTGCTCGCTGGACAAGGTAAGCAGCAACCGATCGGAGGATGGCACATAACACAGTTCTGATACTCCCAGTACTTCCCTGTTTGTTTCAGGCAAAATCAATTTACATACCTGCACAGGCGCAGTGAGTTGCTGTGTCCAGAAATCACTGGCCGTAATAATGAAGGTATTGGCTGGATGATCACCATTAGCGCGATTACTCAAAACAAAATGATTTCCCACCACCGCACTTCCTTCCAGGTTGATTTCGCCAACAGGGAGCTGTTTTATCCGGGATATAAAATCAGCTAATGAAATCGTGGTAAAGCCGGATTGCGTTTTACCCTTCGATTCTTCCAGCGGGAGCAGAACACCACTCATGCGGTTCGCGCGCGAGGCAGAACCCAGAACAAAAAGATGATCTTTGTCTTCCACTTTCACCATAGCAGCGGTTTCAAAGTCTGCTTTCACGTTCTTGGGTATACGGGCTGCTTTGTCGTGGAATACTGTAACACTGCCAACCTGATGATAGGCGTGATCCAAAATTAAAATCTGACTGGCATCATCGCCAATCAGGTAGAAGCGATCATGATAAAAATTAATCGATGATCCGGATGAAAAATCGGCCAGTAAAAGAGAAGTTAATAATTCAATCATGAATTGGGTTTGTAAAAGCACATTTGATGGTTTAGCTTTCCACTCATCACATATTCCTGCTAAATGTAGCAGATTATTCAATTTTAATCGGATTATTACTGCGTTCAAAAAGTATTTCAAATAGATTCGCACCCAAATGGAAGGAGATGATTCGTATATTTTATCAGCAGAAAGAAGGAGGCTTGATTTGGTCTAAGAACCCGAAGCATCTGATGCCCGACAATTGTGAAAAAATGGTGTGGGTAGACATGCAATCGCCTACCGAAGAAGAGCGAAAATGGGTAGAGAAAACTTTTCAGATTGAACTCTATACTCCACAGGAAGCCGCTGAAATCGAAAGCAGCTCGCGGTACTTCGAAGATGGATCAGGTATTGAAGCCAACACTTCCTTTATCGCGTATGAAAATAAAACGTACGCTACCGAACAGGTTTCATTCTTTCTCAAAAAAGACATCTTCTTCACCTCACGCACCGCCGACCTTAAATCTTTTGCCGAGACGGTTCGAAAACTGAAAATATTCAAGAACACACAGGTGCTGTCAGGTTCACATATTTTACTGCTCTTGCTGGAAACACAAATTGATCTGGATGCTGACTTTATTGAATTCATCTCCAAGCTGACCAATGGCATCAGCCGTCAGTTGGTAAAGGAAAAATATTACAAAGAAGACCTGCTGCTGGAAATCACCGAGATGCAGGAGAACACCATTCTGGCCAGGGAGAGCATTGTGGACAAGCAACGTCTTGTTTCTTCACTGATGAAAAGCACTGCCATTTCAGATACGGAGAAAGACCGCCTGCGTATTATCTTCAAAGACATTAACTCCATTCTTCAGCATACGGAATTCAGTTTCGAGCGACTGGAGTATCTTCAAAACACATTCCTTGGGTTGATCAACATCGAGCAGAACAAAGTGATCAAAATCTTTACCGTGGTCACCGTGATCTTCATGCCACCCACCTTGATTGCCAGCATTTATGGCATGAATTTCAAATTTATGCCAGAGACCGAGTGGAAAGGAGGATATCCGTTTGCCATCGGCCTGATGTTCGTTTCCTCGCTCGCATTTCTTTGGTATTTCAGAAGAAAGAAATGGTTGTGATGCGATGGATCATCATGGATTAGTTATTGATCGTGTTGATGGTAGCGATTTACTTGCGTAATAACACTTCAGGATTCAAACAATTCTTCATTGTACCGGTTTTATAAAACGCAATAATGTTTTCGGCCGCTAATTGAGACATGGCATTGCGGGCTTCAACGGTACCTGAACCGATGTGCGGAAGGACAGCTGCATTTTCCATGAACAATAAGGGATTGTCTTTCTGCATCGGCTCGGGATTGGTCACATCAAGACCTGCGCCCCATATGGTTTTGGTCGTTAAGGCGTCAATAAGATCGGCCTCATTGTGCACACCACCCCGCGAAGTGTTAATAAAAATTGCACTGGGTTTCATTTTACCGAAAGCCGCTTTGTTAAAAATACCTTTCGTTTCCTCACTCAAAACACTGTGCACGGATAAGACATCACTCTGTTGCAGCAATTCATCGAAGCTCACCCACTTTGCATTCAACTCTTTTTCGGCCTGCACATTCCTATTTCGGCTATGATAAATCACCGTCATGTGATAAGCACCCTTGCAGCGCCTGGCCATTTCTGTACCAATACGGCCCAGGCCAAAAACACCCAGCGTCTTGTTCTTCAATTCAATACCCAGGTTTTTCTTAGGCTGAAAGAAGCCCCATTCTCCTTTGGAAATAGTGTTATGTAAATAGAAAAATTTGCGGGACACAGCGATCATCAAGCCGAAAGCAATATCAGCAGTAGCATCACTGAGTACTTCCGGTGTATTGCCAACAGGAATGCCCAACTTTGTTGCAACCGGCACGTTGATATTATCATAACCTACCGCAAACTGAGAGATCACCTGCAAGTGTTTGCATTCATGGAGAAACACCTCATCAATTTTATTCGAGCCCAGACAAAGTAAAGCATCTGCTTTTTTCGCTGCCTGCAATAATTCATCCGCAGTCAGTGGCTTATCGTATCCCATTACCGTTACATCATATCCTTCTTTGCGCAGCAGATCTACTCCGATCTGTGGAATATCGCGCGTTACTAAAACTTTTACTGATTGATTACTACTCATACGTACAACAATTTATCGGGGGATTGTGGCGGAAAGGTAGGCAAATGATCATGAACGATGAAACACGAACACGATTGCAAAATACCGTAGAGGTGAAAATTATTCCGCAGATAAAAATCATCATGAAGCACACTGATTTACCCCGCGCTTTTAGGTATTTTAGAAACAGCTAACCTAAACTTTTAACCCATGCGTCTATTTCATTATCCACTCGGTGCTACATTTCTTCTGATCAGTACAGCGTGCATGGCACAGCCCGATCAAAAACTTACCCGCGAGATCTTCAAAGAGATGATTGAGATCAACACGACTCACTCTACCGGAAGCACTACGAAAGCGGCAGAAGCAGTAGCCGCGCGATTGAAGGCAGCGGGCTATACTGACAAGGATATTTTTCTGGGAGGTGCCGCTGAAAACAAAGGCAACATTGTAGCCAGACTGAAAGGTTCGGGTAAAAGAAAACCACTGTTGTTGCTGGCTCATCTTGATGTAGTGGAGGCTCCACGTGTCGACTGGACTACCGATCCGTTCAAGTTTGAAGAGATCGATGGCTTCTACTACGCGCGCGGCTCCAGCGATGATAAGGCCATGGCTTCCATCTTCGTGGCGAACATGATTCGTATGAAGAAAGAAAAATTTACCCCCGACCGCGACATCATTATGGCATTGACTGCCGATGAAGAAGGCGGAGAACACAACGGGGTGAAATGGCTGTTGGAAAATCACAAAGAGCTGATTGATGCAGAATATGCCATCAATGAAGGTGGACGCGGGCAAGAGAAAGACGGAAAGAAAATACTGAATCAGGTACAGATGAGTGAAAAGGTGTACCAGTCGTTTACCCTGAATGTAGTGAACCGTGGCGGACACAGCTCGCAACCGCGTAAAGACAATGCCATCTACCGGCTGGCAAAGGCATTGGACAACCTGGGCAAGTTCGATTTCCCGTTAGCGCTAAACGAAGGAACACGGGTGTACTTCGAGAAGTCATCGAAGCTGGAAGAAGGACAACTGGCTGCTGATATGGCTGAGATCGTCAAACCCAATTATGATCCCGAAGCATTGAAACGGTTATCGGTATATCCTAACTATAATGCACTGCTGCGCACCACGTGTGTGGCTACCATGATCAGCGGTGGTCACGCTGACAATGCATTGCCACAGCAGGCCACTGCTACCGTAAACTGCCGCATCTTACCCGGGCAGGATCCGGTGATGATTAAGGAAACGCTGATCAAGGTATTCGATGATAAAGGGATCACGGTAACGGCCAAGAACGATGCGAACATGAGTCCGCCCTCCCCCTTGAACCCGGATGTATTTAAACCGATCGAGACCATCACACAAAAACTATGGCCGGGTGTGCCTGTGGTGCCCACCATGAGCACCGGGGCAACGGATGGTGCGCATTTACGCAACGCAGGTATACCTACGTACGGAGTGTGCGGCATCTTTGGTGATATCACCGACTCCCGTGCACATGGAAAAGATGAACGCGTGAATGTGAAAGCATATTACGAAGGACAGGAGTTCCTCTATCAACTGGTGAAAGAGATGTCACAGAAGACGAGCGTGAAGCGGAGTTATTAGTTCGTATACTACTCCTCACGCTACTTTATAATCACACACAGAAAGCCATTCACTAAAGGGATGGCTTTCTGCTTTCAAAGATGATTTATTCGTAACGGGTCTACGGGCGTATCAGATGAAGGTATTTGTCTTTGTTATCGATGATGATCCAAATCAAAATAGCCCACAGTACCAGCGCCATGATCACTCCGTCAGGAGCAACAGTGAGGTGCGTGAGCAATATACCTGCCATTATGGGGAATAGTACCAAAGCACCCAGTGCTCGTGTGCGAGGTAAGATTATGAGCAAGCCGCCAAGAATCTCTGCCGCCCCCACCAAAGGCATCAGCCAGGCTATCTCCATCAAGGCAGCCGTATCTTTCATCAGTTCGTCCGGCAACCCATCCGGCACGGGCATGTAGTTTAAAAATTTGTTAAGTCCACCGTTGATGAATAGCAGCGCCATCAACACCGATACTCCTGTTAAGATCTTCTTCGCCATGATTTTTATAGTTTATTTGTTTTGAAAATTGACCATCCAGTTGATACCATATCGGTCGGTAAACGAGCCAAAGTAGGCACCCCAAAACATATCCTGCAAAGGCATGCTGATATTACCACCTTCAGCGAGTGCATCAAATATCCGTTTCGCCTCTTCACGTGATTCGGGTTCGATACTAATGTACATATTGTTGCCGCGCGTTACGGTAAAGCCCATTTCCTCAGGAGCATCAGTACCCATCAATACATGATTGCCGGTGATGGGCAATTCAACATGAAGCACCATCTTCTTCACCTTTTCGGTCAATGGTGGCTGCGAAGGATCAGCAGGCAGCTCGCCAAAGCGCTGTATTCCATTGACAAAATCCGTTTTGAAAACAGATTGATAAAAACGGAATGCTTCTTCGGTATTGCCGGGAAAATTGAGGTACGTACACACACGTGCTGCGTTGGACGTTTTGTTTTGCCTGCGCAACCGGAATTGCGCTTCGAGGTACTGATCGAGATTCTCCATGGCCATGGTAAACCCTTCCTTAAAGCCTAGCGCGATGATCTTTTCCAGATCCGCCAGGTTCTCATAACGCAGTGTGATATGAACTAATGTATGCTCCTCTTTTGAAGTAAATACATTGTTCCATTCGGTACGAGGCATCTCCTTATTGACTTCACCTTGCTCATTGCAGAAAGCATCGAGACCGGAGAAACGCTTTAGAGGAACAATCTCGCGATAATCATTACGACACCAATGTGTATCGCCTTCGGGGCCGATCATGGCATACAACCAATGACCGCCTTCCACAAAATTCATGTATTTGGTTTGGGTACGATACGGCTTGGGGGCCCACCATTGATCGAGCAACTCGGGGGTAGTCCATGCCTGCCATACCAGGTCTGCGCTGGCCGCAAATTCTCTCTTCACAGTTACCGTATGCGTAGGCTTGTCTACGGTAAAATCAAATTGTAAGTGAGGGTTCATTTCTTTTTGGTTTTCATTTTTAATAGTACCTGATCCAGTTGATTAAAACGTGACTCCCAGATTTTTCTAAATGGGCCTAGCCATTGATCAATTTCTTTCATTTTATTTAATTCCAATTGGTAATAAATTTCCCTGCCCTTTTGTGTTTGTGTGACCAGCTCACACTCCGTTAATACACGCAAGTGTTTTGACACCGCCTGCCGTGTACTATCAAAGTGGTCAGCTATAGCGTTGGGCGTCATCGCCTGCAAAGCAATAAGTACAATAATCGCTCTGCGCGTAGGGTCGGCTATCGCCTGGAATACATCTCGTCTCATTTAATTAAGCAACTAATCGGTTGCAAATATATAAGCAACCGATTGGTTTCAAAATAAAATGAAAAAGAATTTAACAGGTAAGGAAATGGAACTGCCTGCTATCAATGACTTTACAACTGCACTCCTACCGAATAGCCCGGCCAGAACGCGGCTTTCTTAGTCAAGAGCTCGCCCACGGAAATGACTTTGCTGTTGATATGAAACTCGTTCACATCCACTTCTTTGTTGTAAAGAAAATAGTTGAGTGCTGCCCCCACAAAAACATAATGGCCTTTGAATCTTCTTCCATATTCCGCGTGCAGGCGGCTAACCAGGTTGAATTCCTTGTCCCACTTCTTTTCACGATTCATGCGCACGAAACGAATGCCCGCTGACATCATGCGCCTGCGGTTAAGTTTGTCGGTAGGCAACATGCTGTGCTTGTTGTACAGAATTTTATCAAAGCCCCAGCCAAAGCCCCACGACTTCGATTGAGGATTGTATCCTGCCATGAGTGGATTCTGATTGTAGATAATTTCATTTTCATGAAATGGCAATTCAGAAAGATTGGAGGAACAGTTCCAGCAGGTGCCCGTGGTGTATTCAATGGTTAATGGAAACAAGTCGGTATAGGATAAGCGAAACACTGATCCCCTGGATCCCAAATTCAGGATCCCGATAGGGGTTCCTTTTTTCACATCTTCTTTTGTCGGATAGGTGGAGAAGAAATTGATCAGCGCAATCTGTGTCCCCAATGCCCGACCGCCAACGTTGATCAGCCCGATCTGAATGCCATCCATTTCTTTGCTGAAATTGAACAAGCCCAGCTGAAGTGATCTGGCGCGTGTTGGGGGTTGGGTATGTTTGCCATACATGACACGCGCCTTGTTGATCAGACCGAGTTGCGTACCGGACAGCCCGCCATCGGTATAATTAAACAAGCTGCTGACCTGAATACCTCCAATCGATTCCTTAGAGATATTGTAAAGACCGGCTAGCTGAAAACCTTGTGAGTATCCATTGGTGCCGTTGCCTGTGCTGTTACCAATACCGGCAAGCTGCACGCCTTTCAAATCACCACCTACCACATTAAGTAGTCCCGCTACCTGTATTCCGCCCGCATGATCGCGTACATAGTTCATGAAGCCCGCCAACTGTATTCCCTGAAAATTGGATTCGAAGTCTTCCTTGTTGATCATGTGTCGTTCTTCAGAAACGGTAAGATTAACAAAGGCATTGGCGCCTACAATGTTGGCAAGACCAGCGAGCTGAATACCGGTAGCCTTCTTGAGGTTGACATTCGATATGCCACCGATCTCCAGTAAATGGTTACCCGCAGAGAGGCCGCCAAAGAGGTTGAGTGAAATGGTATTATAAAAAGAGCCGCTATAGATACCATTGGTACTGATGCCGGGAAATAAGGCAACCTGGAAGAAGCTCCTGGATTCGCGGATGGGGCGCTTGATGGGTGGAGAGGGTGGCTGTAGTGTGGATGGTGCGTGCTGTTCCTGAGAGAGTGCCGTGAAGATGCGCAAACAAAATAGCATCAATAAAATAAAGCGTAGCATAGTAGTTTGGGTTGTAGGAGTTCCGCTCTTTATTCCATCCCCTCTGGCTTACCGCACGATTACTATACGATAGCATGCACTTTGTTATTGTATGCTGCTGTATAATTATATTGTTTCATTCAAGTCCCGATTCCTGAACGGTAAAAAGAATTCAGTACTCATTTCTTTGTACTCGCATATAAATCAAAAGGCAGCTATCAACATGTTATCTCTTGACAATAAAAGAACCCGATTCTCTATTGATGTCCCCAATTACTTTTCAAAGAAATTAACTTGGTTTATTTAGAGCCTCATGTTGCAGATGTCTCCACATGGCACTTGTAACCTGTAATCATTATTCACTTCTCAAACTATCTACCGGATCAGCCAGGGCAGCTTTCAAAGAATGTGTGACTACCGTAAGGATGGCGATCATAAAAATGAAGACAGCAGGGAATAAAAAAATGTACGGATCAAGTGAGATGTGGAAGGCATAACCTTGCAGCCAGTGATCGATAACATAGTAAGCCAAAGGCAATGCAATCAAACAAGCGAGTGCAACAAGCAGAACAAACTCTTTTGAAATAAGCGAAGTAACTTGTGTGAAGGAGGCTCCCAATACTTTCCGGATTCCGATTTCTTTGGTTCGCTGAATAACGATATAAGAAGAAAGACCAAACAAGCCGAGGCAGGCAATAATAATAGCCAGAAAAGTGAAGATGCTTACGATCTTACCAAACTGTCGGTCGAATTTATACTGACGATCATAATGCTCATCTAAAAAGAAATAACTAACGATATTACCTGGAAAGATTTTATTGTATTCTTTTTCAGCCAGTTGGATTACGTCATTGATCGACTTACGATCATTGATCTTAATGGAATAGAGCACCGAATTGGTTACCTCCTGATCGTAGACCAAAACCAATGGTTTTATATTTTGCTTCATGTATTCCTGATGATAATCTTTAATTACACCGATAATCGCTGGTTCTGAATCCCATAAATACATTTTCTGCCCAATCAGTTTTTCCGGATTAGTAAAGCCTAATAATTTCATGGCCGTTTCATTTACGATTACAGTTTTCCATTGATCTTTGAGCTTGCCCGAAAAGTTTTTACCGGCAATCAGATTCAAGCCATAGATTGCAATGAAACTTTCATCCGTCATGATCGCCTGAAAGGCGTTCCCTTCTTTAATATCCTGACCAACCAGGTGAACGTTGCCATTAGAGTTCCTGACTTTCTGGCCGGGCACATCCGTAGATACCGTTACCCTATCTACACCGGAATGTTGTTGCAGCGTATTGAAAAAAACACGAACCTTGTTTAAATAAGTGGAGTCGATTGCATTCGGTCCCTCAATAACCAAAGTCTGCCCCGTATCTATACCTTTGGGACTGTTCAGCATGAATTGCAGTTGCTCATAGACAGCGAATGTACCGATGATCAGTATGACCGAAGAGACAAACTGAATCGTAACCAGGCCCTTACGGAGGAAAACTTCTTTGACTGAGTTTTTAAATTTACCAGTCATTATACTGACTGGAGCAAAGCCTGACATCACCAAAGCAGGGTAAAATCCAGAAGTAATTACTCCCACCGTGAAAGTCAGACCAATGGCCATCCAGACATCCATCGATTGGAACACTTTCCAGTCTAAGCCACCCTGTATCATGTTAGAGAAAGAAGGCAGTAATAAGGTCACCAATACGATAGCAATAAGTAGTGCGATGAGGTTAGTAGTAAAGGCTTCAAATAAAAATTGACGAATCAATTTGGAACGATCACTTCCTAACACTTTCCTGATGCCCACCTCTCTGGCCCGCTCCATTGATCTGGCCGTAGCCATATTAATGTAATTGATCCAGGCCATGAGAAGGATAAACACAGCAATGGCGGTTAAAAAATTGACCGACTGTTGATCTCCATTGGCCTCTATCTCATCGGGAGTATGTGAGTTCAAGTGAATAGAAGTTAATGGTTGCAACGTAAATTCCATCCACTCGTTCCAACTTCTCAAGAGATCTCCCGCCTTCCTTTCAACAAATGCGGGAAGTTTGGCTTGTAGCACTTTAAAGTCACTACCTTCTTTTAACTCGATGTAAGTAAAATTTCCCTCCCAACCCCAATTCGACATCAGGTCCTCCATTTCAGCAGGGCCAAGGATTCGTACTAAACTTTCAAAAGAAAACAGCGCGTCAAATTTTAAATGCGTATTCTCTGGAACATCTTTAAAAACTCCCGTGACCGTGTATTCATCCTTTCCATTGCACTTCATTGTTTTGCCAACCGGATCTTCATTGTTAAAATACCGTTTGGCAAATGACTCAGAAACTACCATGGTAAACGGGTCGCGAAGAACCAATGAATCCACTCCTTTCAGTAAGGGGAATGAAAACAGCCGAAAGAAATCCGCACTGGAATAAAATATCCTGCCTTCCTTAAAAAACTTTTCTCCATTGCTGATTACATAATGCCCGCTTGAACCACGATTGAGTAGGACGAATCGCTTTACTTCAGGGAAGTCATTCTTAAGGTCTGCTCCAATGCTCATAGGGCCGGCCGCCCATTGACGGGTAAGCACACCATTGGTCAACCGGTCATGTCTCACGCGAAAGATCTGATCCTTTTTCGTATGAAACTGATCATAGCTTTTTTCCTTCTGAACATAAAACCCAATCAACATACAAGCCGCTATACCGATAGCCAGTCCGGAGATAGTCATAAATGAATGGTTGGCATTCTTCCGGCTGGTACGCCAGAAGATCTTCATAAAATGATTGATCATATCCCATTGGCTTATTCTCATTGAAAACGTATTCCTCAACACAATCCCAGGTCGGCAAAACCGGATCGTATTCCATAGCAACCGTCTTCTCGCTCGCTTCTCTCCAAAAGCTTTTACATCTTTATTAAACTTTTGAATCAAATCTCCTTCAATCTCCTCGTAGAGCTGATCGGGGCAGAAAAAATGAAGCAATCGAAAAGCTCTTTTCATCTTATTCCATTTTAATTACGTCTACCGGATTCATGCGGCCAGACTTCCATGCAGAATAACCTGCGGAAGCAATCACCAGCAAAAACAAAGTGGATCCAATAACTAAAAAAGCAGTTCCGCCCGGTTCGGCTTTATAGGCAAAACCAGATAGCCATTCATTTATCAGCCAGAATGTAAAAGGCAAAACAATGATATTGGCAAGTAAAGCCATCTTAAAAAAATGACCGATGTGTAAAGTGATGATCTGTTGTACGGTTGCACCTAATACCTTTCGAATGCCAAATTCCTTTTGCCGTTTACCTGACAGAAAAACAGACATCGAAAAAATACCCAAACAAGAGATAACAACCACTGTCCATGTACACCACTAAAGAATACTGTACGCTTTCTGTTCGGTTTGATATTGATTGTCATAGCGTTCACTAACAATTTCATAGTCCATTAGAAATTCAGGAAGTACACGCTCATAAATACCTTTGATGGATGCCAGAATTTCCTTTTCAGAGCCATGATAGCGAACATTCAGGCAATTGCCTGGCCAGGAGTCATACTGAAGCCGTATCACCAGGGGCTCAATTTTCTTATGGAGAGACCTCGTGTTAAAATCCTTAACCACCCCAACGATTGTTCCTTCTGCCCAGGTGGAATCTCCATCAGCCTCAACTATAATTCGTTTCCCAAGCGCTTCATTCAATCTCAATTCGCGCTCAGCAGTTTCATTGACGATGTAAGCAGTTTTAAATTCTTGGGCGTTCCTGAAATTTCTTCCTTTAAGAAGTTTCACATCCATTGTCTGAAGAAAGTTTTCGTCCACAAATAATTCATTAAGCAAAACCGGTTTCATTTCTCCACCGCTCTCGATTTTGTAAGGGGCATTGAAATAAGGAACACCTGTTATGTGATAATAGGAGAAAGTCGCAGCATCTACTCCGGCCAATTTGATCATTTCACTCTTTAGCACAGAAGCCTTCTCAACCGGATAGCGATCCGGCATCAGCACAGTGAGAAGATGATACCGATCAAATCCGATATCGCGTATTTGAATATACGTTAACTGATTGCTTACTGCCCAGGTAGCGCAGATACAGAAAAGTGAAATAGATAATTGCGTCAGTAGCAAAATTTTATTAAGCGAAAGCCCTTTCATTAAACTCATCCTTTTTCTTAAGTCATCCACGGGGTTACTTAGTGATAGACGATAGGCAGGATAAGCAGTAGAAAGCAGAAGTAAGAAAAGCAACATTAACGCTATGACGCTAACTATTTTTAAGTCTAAAAACATTTCGAATTTCAGATTTGTATCAATTCGATGAGCAATAGTAGGAAAGAATGCATACAACAGTGCAAAGCTCAGTAACAAAGCGGCTCCACAGTACACCCCTGTCTCAAAAACGATTTGAATCGCTATTTGTCTTTTTCGTGCTCCTAACGCTTTGCGTACACCCATCTCCTTTCCTCTGAAAGTAAAATCGGCAATGGAAAGATTAAGATAGTTAATGCTTGCTATGATGAGAAGCAGAAAAGCGAGACTGAGGTAAATGTAGAGATAAAGTGTATTGCCCTTTCTATCAAACTCCCACTTAAGCGGTTCACCCATGTAGATCTCCGATAGCGGCTGAAGAAAAACACGGAAACTTCTTTCCTTCCCTTCAGAAGTTTTCGCCAAGTTCTTTTTCAATATACCACTTACCTTATGAAGAAATTCTTCTTCATTTGTACCATTGGCAAGAAGAACAAAGAGATTATTCCCTCCGGAACCGACCACCCAGGACCTCAGGTCTTTTTTATCGGCATCTCGTAATGCACCATAGTTCATGATCCCATCAATATTCATACTCGAATTGGGCGGCAAATCTTTAATGACTGCTTTTACTTCAAGCAAGCGATTGAATCGATCAGGGAAAGCAATTACTTTATTGATTGGATCCTGATCACCAAAAATTTGACGGGCTGAACTTTCCGTTAGTATTACCGCCTCTGGATCAGTCAGCGCTTCCTTTGATCCTTTAAGGATATCGAAAGTAAAAACGCTGAATAGCGAACTGTCTGCTTCAATCATGTGTGGCAATCGGAGTAACCGGTCTTCATACCGCACCATTGCACTTCCCCATTCACTAATTCCTGTAAAACTTTTGACTTCGGGTAACTCCTCCTGAATAGCTGGACCTAATGCCGTAGGCGCAGTGGCATACTTCGTTTCGTTGCCGTTCTCTATACGAATGGAATTTACCCTGAAAATATGCTCCTGATTTTCATGAAAGCGATCAAAAGAATATTGGTAAGAAGCATAAACAGCAATGATAAGAAAGCTGAATAAGGATAAGGTAAGCGTGCCCAACTTAAAAGCAGCGTTTACTTTATTTTTAATCACTTGTCGATAAATTGTATTGAAATAATTCTCAAGCATGATGAGTTGGATGATTTCAGTAGAAAACTTATTCCTCAACACAATCCCCGGCCGGCAAAACCGGATCACATTCCAAATCAATCTTCGCTTCGCCCGTTGCTCTCCTACCGTTTTTACGTCCTTACTGAATTGATAAATCAAATCTCCTTCAATCTCTTCGTAGAGCTGATCGGGGCAGAATGACCGAAGTATTTTGAATACCAAGCGATATGTAAAAGAACGATCACTCATTCCTTAAACTATTCACGGGATTAGTCCGGGCGGCTCGAATAGTTTGTGTACTGGTGATGATCACCGCCAGTCCGATAATACTTAAAGCCGCCAGCGGAATAGTAAACAAACCAACGGATATCCGGTAGGGATAAGAAGAGAGCCACCAGTTCATCACCCACCATGCCTGCGGACCGAATACAATTACAGCAATGAGAATGGGTTTCAATGAAGACCAGGTAAGCATTCTCGTAATGCTGAAAACAGAACCTCCCATCACTTTGCGAATACCGATCTCCTTTACACGCACCTCCACCATATACGACGATAACCCAAGCAAGCCCATACCGGCAATGGCTATGGTCAGAAAACTGGCCACTAATGTAATGGTGCGTGTTGTTTCCAGATCAGCAAACTTACGGGCATACGCTGCATCAACAAATTCGTATTCGAAGGGATAATCAGGATTGTATTTCTTTGACAGCTCAGCCATCACCTGAAGATTCTCCTGCAGGGTATGATGTGCACTCAATTTGATATGTGCCACACTGAATGGCCATGAGTTGACACAGCCAAAAAGAAGCACTGGTTCTACCTGACCCCATGGTGAGGTCAGAATAAAATCCTTCACCACGCCAATGATATGCCACTCCGTACCATTATCGCGTATGCGTTTCCCGATAGGATCATCAAAGCCCATGGCCTTAGCTGCTGACTCGTTAATCACCACTGCGGTTGAATCAGTGGCATATTTTTCAGGATCCATATCACGACCTCGTACCACAGTAAGCCCTGCTGTGGTAGCGAAGGCATCATCCGCATAGATGCGCTCAAAAAGCGTTTTATTTTCAGGATCTTTTCCCTCCCATTCCATAGCATCTGAATTGCTCCAGCGGTCGGTAATAGGTGTGCTGGTTTTTGTGATTGACTGGGCAACACCCCGAGCCAATAACTCATTCTTATATGCTTCAAAATTTTTCTTCAACGAGCCCGTGAAGTACTGATAAACCAAATGCTCTTTGTTATATCCGGCATCGCGATTTTGCAGATAAGCTATCTGCCGCTGTACCACAAACACCGATACCATTAACGTGATGGCAATACCAAACTGAAATACAACTAGCACGGCGCGCAAACGACTCTTGCCTGTAGCCGATATCACTAACCCCTTTAAAATTTTCACTGGCTTGAATGCGGACACATAAAAGGCCGGGTAGCTTCCCGCCAGTAGACCTACGAGGATGATTAGTAAAAGTCCGCCCACCCAAAAATTGAGATTAGTAAACTCCAGCGTGAGATGCAGGCTAATCAATTGATTGAAATAAGGCAAGCCCATGTACACTGCTACCAGCGACAACACTCCTGCACCGAAAGCAAGCAATAACGACTCACATAAAAACTGGGCAATCAACGAATTTCGTAGTGCGCCTGTCACTTTACGTACCGCTACTTCTTTTGACCTGCGCTGTGCCCGTGCTGTGCTCAAGTTGATAAAATTAATGCAGGCAATGGCCAGCAAGCAGATTCCCAGCATGGCCAGCAGGCGAACAACTTCAATACGACCACCGTCAGGCACGCCATTTTCAAAACGCGAATACAAACGCATTTTGGTCAGAGGATATAAAAAAACTTCCCATTGATCTGCGTCTTTGTTATGCTTCTGTACTACATCTTTTACCTGTTCATTAAACTGGTTAATGTCTGTTCCTTCCTTCAATTTCACAAAAGTGTACACGGAGTTATTACCCCACTGAGTATTTTTTCCACTCAGCATCTCCACCAGTTTGTAGGGAATGATGTATTCAAAGCGAAAGTCGGTATTGGAGGGAAGATCTTTTAATACAGCGGTCACATTGAGGGTAAACGATTCGCTTCCTTCACCGATAGTCACCGTTTTTCCAAATGCATCTTCCTCATCAAACAATTCCTGTGCAAACTTCTCCGTAATGGCGATCGACATGGGATCTTTAAATGCCGTTTTTGCATCTCCCTTTATTAGCGGGAAGCTAAACATGGTCAGAATAGCATCATCCGCATAGGCACCCGTAGTTTTCACAATACGCTTATCTCCTTCAATGAATAAATGCTGCTCTCCCCATGCTGTATAACTGATGGCACTCTCTATGGCGGTGTACTCTTCCTGAAGTGTAGGCGCCAGCACACGCGCAGTGACATCCCAGCTATTGATTTTCCCGTTGGTATAGGTGCGGTTGAAAACCTTATACAACCTGTCTTTATCGGTATGAAACTGGTCATAACTGAATTCATGTTGTGTCCACAAAAACAAAAAAGCAAAGGCAGTAATCCCCAAAGCAAGACTGAATAAATTAATGAAAGAATAGCTTTTGTTGCGAAGCATCACCCGCACAGCGACTTTTAGATAGTTGAAAAGCATATAAATAGGTATTAATGGTATGGTTATTCGGTTTCGAAGTAAAATGCCGGGGCGAAAGAAGCGAATCACATTTAAAAGCACTTTTTGCTTTGCCTTCTTCTCACCAACGGTCTTTACATCCTTATTGAATTGATAAATCAAATCCCCTTCGATTTCTTCATAGAGTTCAGTTGGACAAAACCACGATAGTAATCGCAGTGCTGCTTTGGGTGGATGTGGTTTATTGTTATTCATGAGATGCTCTTGAAACATTATATTTATTCCGTCTTCAGGCTTTTCACCGGATTAGTCATGGCCGCGCGGATAGTTTGAAAGCTGATGGTGGCAAAAGCAACGGTCACGACAATCATTCCTGCCAATGCAAACATCCACCACGCTATATTGATCTGGTAAGCGAACGATTGCAACCAACTGTTCATTCCCATCCAGGCCAGAGGTACGGCAATAGCAAACGCAATGGCCATCAGAATAAAAAACTCTTTCGTTAAGAGGTGAACAATGCGCGTAGTGGATGAACCCAATACTTTACGCACTCCGATCTCCTTGGTGCGCTGCGCAATACTAAATGCAGACAATCCGATCAATCCCAAACAAGAGATCAGTATTGCCAGCACAGCGAAGCAGATAAACAGTTTTCCAAAACGGGCTTCTGAAATGTATTGGGCATCATACGCATCATCGGCATAGAAATACAGAAACGGAAGACCCGGAACCAACTGCTGCCACTTGGCTTCCAGCTGCTGAATGGTCTCTGCCGGGTTCGCAGATGAAACTTCTATGGTGAGAAAAGTCATGAACGATTTACCAACGAGCAATGTCAATGGACGTACTTTCTCTTTTACAGAATGAAAATGAAAATCGGCAATCACCCCAACAATTGTTCCTCTGCGAGCGAGCTGTTGAAAATTCTTTCCGATTGCTTCTTGCGGATCAGTAAATCCAAGACTACGCGCCGCTGCTTCATTGATGATCATGGCTTCGGTAGAGTCGGATGCAAACTGCCGTGAGAAAGAACGGCCCGCTGCTACCTGCACTTCGTAGTGTGAAAGAAAGTCATAGTCCACATAATACGTGTCTGACTGAAATTCCTGAATATCCCCCAATGCATTTTCAATCTTCACCGGAAACTGGTGATTGGCCTTGCCGGGAATACTGGAAGAGAGACTCACCTGCTCCACCTGCGGTACCGTTAATAATTGTTGTCGTACTGCTTCCTCTCTGTTTATAATTCGTTCATCAAATTGAAAGTCTACCACAATGGAATGGGCTTTCTTAAAACCGAGCTCCTGTGTCTGCATAAAATGCAATTGCGAGTACACGACAATGGTAGCCACAATCAAAAGAATAGAAATCGAAAACTGGGCAATGACTAATCCTTTGCGTAACACACTGCCTTGTGTACCGGTAACAAATCTTCCTTTCAATCCTCGTAATGGTTGAAATCCGGAAAGAAACAAGGCAGGATAAACTCCTGACAGTAAACCGATGGAAAGGGCCAGGGCGAGCAGGAGAAATAAATAATCAATATGCTCAAAGACAGATACGGTGATGACTTTACCGGCCAGCTCATTGAAGAAAGGAAGCAGCACCACACTTATAAGAAGCGCCAGTACAAATGCGATACTGCTGATCAGCAACGCATCCACCAAAAACTGAACTACCAACTGAGTACGTACACTGCCAAGTACTTTCCGCACACTCACTTCCTTTGCACGTTGCATAGAGAAAGCCGTGGTGAGGTTGATAAAATTGAATCCGGCAATCACCAATACAAAAAGGGCGATCACTCCGAATACATACAGGTTGGTCCGATTACCGGCAACACTACTTCCCGCACGTGAGCCTCTTGCTTTACCATACAGGTAAATACTTTTCAATGGCTCCATTGATAACTTGTACTTCGTCTCTTTCTGATCGAGATGTTGATGGACAATAGAAGGAAGCTTGGCCTCTACGATAGCAGGGTCAGTTTTTTCAGGAAGTAAAACGTAGGTATAAAAAAAGAAACGCTTCCAGTTACTCATCCAGCTTTCCCCCAACGTGGCTTTTGATACCAGTATATCTACTCTGAAATGAGAGTTCTGCGGAATATCGTTCATCACACCGGTGACGTAGGCAAGTGTGGTACCATTGATCATCATGGCTTGCCCAACCGGGTCGGCATCTCCAAAATACTTCTTCGCAGTGGTTTCAGACAGCACGAGGTTATTTGCTGCATTCAATACCTTCTGACGGTTGCCCCTTACTAATGGCAGGGTAAATACATCAAACAAGGTAGAATCAGCATACGCCACTTTCTCTTCTCCGTACATCGCTTTGTCTTTTTGTACAAGGAGATAATCGAGAAACAAATGCGTCACCGCTTCAGCTTCGGGGCAGGTCTCCCTGATCGCTGCCGCCAGAGGCCCGTGTGAGCTTTCGTACGTGATTCCATTGGCCGTGTGTACATCCGTCACTACGCGATAGATACGATCTGCTTTGGTATGAAAGGTGTCATAGCTGTATTCGAACTGAACATATAAGAAAGCAAAAAAGCAGACACTTAATCCCGCAGCCAGACCCGCCACATTGATCGCTGCATAGGATTTGTGTTTCAGCAGGTAACGGAAAGCCGTTACAAAGTAATTTTTAATCATCGATCGGGAATAAAAGTGAAGTGTCATTTTATTTCTCAGCAGAATCCCCGGCCTGAAAAACCGAAGCACATTCCATATCAATCTGCTCTTAGCCTGTTGCGGACCAAGGTGGTTCGCATCATTATTAAACCGATAAATCAAATCCCCTTCGATCTCTTCGTAAAGTTCGTTTGGACAAAACCACGACAATAATCGCAGTGCTGCTTTTGGCGGAGACGGTTTACTTTCTTGCTTCATTCATGTTTCAGATTATCCACCGGATTCTTTAAAGACGCTTTCAATGCATGGCCACTTACTGTAAACAAAGCAATCATCAAAATGAAAATCACAGGAATGAAAAGCAGCCCGTTACTTAATTCCATTTTCAGTGCAAAACTGTTCAGCCATTGCCGGGTTATCCACCACGCGATAGGCAAAGACACAACAGAAGAAATACCAATCAAAATAAAATACTCTTTGGTGAGCAATCGGAATAAATTGAAAACAGAGGCACCCAGTACTTTTCGAATACTGATTTCTTTTACCTGCTGACTGATGGAAAATAGGGACAAAGCAAAAATGCCCAGGCAGGAAATAACTAATGCAAGCAGACAAAAAAGATTAAAAAGTCGCGTCATGCGTTCATCATCGGCATATTGTTTATTGAAATTATCTTCCAGGAAAAAATAATCGAAGGCATTATCCGGGAAGTATGTGTCCCATGCTTCTCTGATCTGACTAATGGTCAAGCTGATTTTCTTATCCGCACCTTGAGTAAGTTTCAAAGTCATCGAAGGTCCCATGTTAGCCGTGTAAAACATAGGTTGTATCGCTTTCTTAAGCGATTCCTGGTGGAATTCTTCTAATACCCCAACGATTAAACATGGATTATCTCCCCAAAAGACAGTACCTCCGATAGCATCTTCCGGTTTTGCATACGAAAGCAATTCGGCCGCTCTTCGATTAATAATGACCGGCTCCTGTTTATCTCCAAAGTGTTCACCCGGAAAATCTTTTTCAGTGAAATTTCTTCCAGCCAATAACTTGAGTTGATAGGCCTGAATAAAGTCTGGATCGATCAGATTAATACCAAATGACATGGAAGGTCCATTTAACACCTTACTGATACCACCGTTCCAACCTGTGCCCATGACATTGCCGGGAACATCCGTAGATGTAGTTATGGAATGAATGACAGCCAGAGATTGAAGCTGCTGCTTAAATCCGGAAAGCTTTAAAAGATAGGTAGAGTCTACATTGGCTGGCGCTTTTAATACAATCGATCGCTTGATATCAATTCCCAGCACCTGGTCTTTCATGAACTTAAACTGCTGCTGAAAAACAATAACCAACATCGTGAGTATAATGGCACAGCTGAACTGAAAAACAACAGCAACCTTTCGGAAAGAAAAACGAGAAGTACGAATAGTTAATTTTCCTTTCAATACGCGGTTCGGTGCCAGCGATGAAATTAAATGCGCTGGAAAGACACCGGATATCAAAATGCCAACGCCAACCAATGCACATAGAATAATGGTGTTCTCACTGAGGTCTATCGTAAATAAAGAGTAATACTTGGCCGACAAACCTATCCACTCATAAAAACGGGCAGACAGTAAACTGATCAATAGAAAAGCCAGAATGATGCTAATGAAGTTGTAAACGAAAGTTTCTGTCAGAAATTGGAAAGTAATCTGGAATCGGGTGGCTCCGGTAATTTTTCGAACACCTACCTCTTTGGCGCGGGCTACGGAACGCGAAGTAAAGAGGTTGATGTAATTGATCCACGCCATCACCAAAACAATGATAGCTACCAACATTAAGAAATAAATAGATAAAGCATTACCGGTCGCCTTGGGTTGATCCTGCAAATTGCTACGGAGATAAATACTTGAGATAGGCTCACATTCCACCTTTGCCTCTACTCGGCTCATCGCAGGGATCATCGTTGCTGCCAACGTATCCAGTTTTTGGATAAGCGATCTCAAATCTGTTTCCGGAGCGATCTGAATGTAAGTGTACGAGTCAACGGGATCGGCTAATGAATTGAGCGAAGCAACAATGTTAACATCCAAATGGGAGTTGGTGGGAAAATCATTCATGACACCGGTTACTGTGTAATCATGTGTTTGAAAGCTTCCTCGCAGTTTCACTATTTTGCCAAGAGGATCGCTGTTACCAAAATATTTCTTTGCAGCGGTAGCCGACAACACCATTGAGTAAGGCTTTTGAAGTGCCTTCGCGTGATCACCTTGCAAAAAAGAAATTTCGAATTGCGAAACAAAAGAAGGGTCAACGAAATAGAATCCGCTGTTCTCATTGAAAATGGTCACTTCATCTCCCTCGGAGTAAGCCAGCGTACAATTAAACCATCCACTGGTGGAGACTAATCTTGTGGCTTCCATGATCTCTGGAAATTTCTCCTTTAATACCGGGGCAACCTGAGCAGGTATAATGGCTGATTTATAGTGCTCTAATCCACTCTCGTAAGTGGTTATCCCTAAGCGATAAATAGTTTTCTGAAATTGACTGTCGTGGCTTAATTCAAAGAAAGCATATTGAAAAATAAGTAAGCATGCGGTCATGCTGATCGTAAGGCCAAAAATAGTAATACCGGAGAACGACTTATCCTTTCGGATATGACGAAAGGCCACTAACAAATTATTTCCAAGCATCAGCCTATCAATCAGGTTTATGTGAATACTATTTCTCAATACAATGCCCGGCCTGAAAAACCGAAGCACATTCCATATCAATCTGCGCTTAGCTCTTCGTACTCCTGTTGTTTTTACGTCTTTATTGAACTTCTGAATCAAATCCCCTTCGATCTCTTCGTAGAGCTGCGCAGGACAAAACCACGACAGTAGTCGCAGAGCTGCTTTCGCATGAGCCGGGGTTTTCGTTTCCTCCTTCACGGTCCTGTAA
This sequence comes from Flammeovirgaceae bacterium, assembly GCA_023251155.1. GTDB lineage: Bacteria > Bacteroidota > Bacteroidia > Cytophagales > Cyclobacteriaceae > ELB16-189. The sequence continues at coordinate 56,848 of JAHEZH010000007.1, forward strand.
TTTTTTGATGCTGGATGACCTGGGATCCCGTACTATCCGGTAATCATTTTCAATTGAGGTACCAGTTTCCACAAATCAAGACGTGCGTCTTTCATCGCCTTGAGCATCGACATGCCGGCACTGGTGATGGTGAAGATTCGCTTGCGTCTTCCTCCACGTTCATTAGTTGCTCCGCCCAGGCTTGATTTGATGTACCCCTTGTCCTCAAGGCGATAGAGCGTCACGTGCACTGCGCTGAGATTCACGTCACGCTTCAATCTTGTTTCTATTTCTTCGGCAATGGCCGCACCATAGGCATCTTCCTGCAGGGCAGCCACCATCGTCAGCACGAGTTCTTCAAATTCACCCAAAAACTCCTTACTCATATCCTTATGTTTTGTATATGCTTATATTTTGTTAAGTAAATAACAGAAATGTTTTTTGCCTGTGCAAATTCATTCAACCTTTTTTGCTCCCGCTTCGTTTGACCGCCGAAACCCCGGATATGAAATTCGTCCACCGATCCCCCACTGGCTGTCGCTGGTGGCTGCTTGCCGCTCTGTTACTAACAGGCTGCGAGGATAAGACTGAACCGATAACGGATACTCCTCCACTTACGAACACGGAGATCATCCGCATTCCGGTAGTGGTTCATGTATTGTATTCTACCGATGAGTTTAACATCAGCGATGAGAAAATCCGATCACAGATTAAAGTACTGAATGAAGATTTCAGGAAACAAAATGCAGATCACACTAAAACTCCGAACGCGTTTTCACATCTCGTTACGGACGTGGGTATTGAATTTGAACTGGCATCCAGAGATCCCAATGGCAATGCCTCTACCGGTATAACACGTACTCACACCCAGGTGGATGGGCTTTCAGGCACTACCCGAGAAGGCGTAGCTGTGGAAGACATGCCGCTTTACTTTACAAGCAAAGGAGGGCATGATGCGTGGCCCACCGACCGCTACCTGAATATATGGGTAGCCGAAATGACGAACCGGCATGGACGAGTAGCCTTGAATGGATACGCTCATTTTCCCGGAAGCGATCCGCGCATCGATGGAGTGGTCATCGATCCTCGCGTGTTCGGCACGATTGCACCGCTGGTCGAAGGGACCCATTTGGGAAGGACAGCGACACATGAAATCGGACACTGGCTCAATCTCATCCACATCTTTGGTGCCACCAACAATGGATGTGATGCCACCGATGACGTGGAGGATACTCCTTCTGCTGCCTCCCCATATAATGGCAAGCCCACTCACCCGCAAATATCCTGCGGGCACGCCAATCTGTTTATGAATTTTATGGACCTGGTGGACGATGATGCGATGTATATGTTTACACACGGCCAGCGAAAAAGAATGAGAGATGTATTTGCTCCGGGTGGTAGCCGGGAGCAATTTTATCTGAATCAGAAAAAAGCAAACTGATTTCTGTTGTACAAAATGACAAAGGCCACTTCATCGGTGGCCTTTGCGATGATCATGTGATCGGCAGCTTACGCGTAAAGCGCTTCCTTCTGCTGTGCTATTTTTTCACTTTCAATGTATTCATCATAAGGCATCATCTTATCGAGGAATCCTTTTGGTGTGATCTCTACGATACGATTGGCAACAGTTTGCGTGAACTCATGATCGTGTGAGGTGAACAGTACCGTGCCCGGGAAATCCTTCAGTGCATTGTTGAATGCGGTGATCGATTCCAGATCAAGATGGTTGGTTGGTTCATCCAGTATTAAAAGGTTGGCACCAGGCATCATCATGCGTGATAGCATGCAGCGTACCTTCTCGCCTCCCGATAATACATTACACTTTTTAAATACTTCTTCTCCTGAGAAAAGCATTTTGCCTAGGAAGCCACGAATGTATACTTCATCTTTATTTTCATCATCCGCATATTGACGGAGCCAGTCCACGAGGTTATCGTTCGACTGAAAATATTTTTCATTATTGACAGGAAGATAGGCGGTAGTGATGGTCTGTCCGAACTTAAACTCACCCGTTGTAGGCGGCATTTCTCCGGCCAGAATCTGGAACAGGGAGGTTAATGCAAGGCTCTCTTTACTTAGAAAAGCAATCTTATCCCCTTTATTCACAAACAGGTCAAGCCCTTTGAATAAGGTATTTCCATTGGCCGAGTAGCCCAGGTTTTCAATTTGCAGAATCTGATCCCCGGCCAGACGCTTCTGCTGGAAAATGATCGCCGGGTATCTTCTTGTGGAAGCCTGGATATCATCCACATTGATTTTCTCCAGTAACTTTCTGCGGCTGGTAGCCTGGCGCGACTTCGATGCGTTGGCACTGAAGCGCATGATGAACTCCTGCAATTCTTTCTTCTTCTCTTCCGCTTTCTTATTAGCCGAAGAACGTTGTGACAATGCAAGCTGGCTGGACTGATACCAGAACGTATAGTTACCTGTATATAATTTAATGGCACTGAAATCAATATCTACAATGTGCGTACACACCGTGTCCAGAAAGTGACGATCGTGAGATACGACAATCACCGTGTTCTTGAATTCCAACAGGAAATCCTCCAGCCACGTAATGGTTTGCAAATCCAGGTCATTGGTAGGCTCATCGAGAATCAGGATATCCGGATTACCAAAAATCGCCTGCGCCAAAAGCACCCGTACTTTCTGATTACCACTTAACTCTTTTACCAGTTTAAAGTGATCTTCTTCAACGATACCCAGCCCACTCAACAATGAAGCGGCATCTGATTGCGCGTTCCAACCGTCCATCTCGGCAAATTCAGCTTCCAGCTCTGACGCTTTGATCCCATCTGCTTCCGAAAAGTCGGGTTTTTCATAAATGGCATCTTTCTCTTTCATCACTTTCCACAGGCGACTGTGGCCCATCATTACCGTATCGATCACCGGCACTTCATCAAACTCATAGTGATTCTGACGGAGTACCGCCATCCGTTTACCCGGTTCGATGCTCACATTTCCGCGGGTAGGATCAATATCGCCCGCCAGTATTTTAAGGAAGGTAGATTTGCCGGCACCGTTTGCACCGATTACACCATAACAGTTTCCACCAACAAATTTGAGGTTTACCGAATCAAAAAGAACACGCTTCCCGAACTGAAGCGACAAGTTATTTGCAGCAATCATTTATATCCCTGTGAATTAAGCTGCAAAGATACACAATGCCTCCGACCTTGCATTCTCCCGTTCCATCAAAAATCGCCCGCTCGCATGGCCTGTAGCGAACCTACTAAAATGTGTTGATTTTGACCACTTACAATCGGAAGAGGTACTGTTATTAATGGTCTATATTTACATCCCCACTGGGATTTTTACGCATGGGAATATGAAGCGCTTTTTTGTCCTTTTCTCTATTTTATTTGCAGCCGGTACTATCGCCAGTGCTCAAAAAGCGGAGCGCGTGGAAAAACTGAAAGCGCAACTTCAGGATGCCACTACGGACAGTGCCCGTATTCACCTGATGATCACGCTCGCCATGACCTATGAAGGGCTACAGATGGATTCGGCCATGGCGTATGCAAAGAAAGCGTTGAGTCTATCGGAACAAATCAATGACTCAAAAGGACGTGCCGATGCATTACTTCATATCGGGCGACTGATGCGCGATCAGAGTGAAACCGTAGAAGCACTGCGGCACATGACCGCAGCGCTTCAGATCTATCGTCAGATTAAAGACAGTGTGCAGATTGCCAACTCACTCAATGACATCAGTATCATCTATGCCAACTCGGGCGATTATAAAAATTCGCTCCACTACTTTAAGCAGGCGCTGGATATCTTCAGACAAAGCAAGGATGAAAAAGGAGAATCGTATGCACTCAACAACATTGGCATTATCTACCAGGAAATGAATGATCATGCGATGGCCAAAGACTATTTTCTTCAATCGCAGAGAATCAAAATCAAACGGAAAGATGTGTACGGCATAGCGCGGGGGTATACCAATCTTGGTTCTATTGAAGAAGACGAAAAGCAATGGGAGAAGGCCCTGAACTATTATCGCAAGGCCGATAGTACCTTCAACATCAGTGATGACAAGCAGATGCGTGGAAAAAATCTGCTGGCCATGGCTCACATCAAAGTCATCCAGAATAAAAATACGGAAGCCAGGAACCTGGCTCTAAAAGGTTTTGATATTGCCAAAGAAATCAATGAACTGTCTACGTTATTGCAATGCAGTAAGTTTATTGCCGAACTGGATGAAAAAGCTAAAAATTTCCAGTCCTCACTCCACTATCAAAAAATATACAATCAGATTGCCGACAGCATCAGCAACAAAGATCACAAAGCAATGCTGGAGGAGATGAAAGGAAAATTTAATGTAGAAGAAAAAGAACGTGAGATTGCACTGCTTAAAAAGGACAAGCAATTGAACGAGGTCATTGCAAAAAACAGCCGGCTCATTGCCTCTGCGCTCCTGATCGGAGTTTTGTTTCTGATCGTGATCTCTGCGCTGATCTACTATGCGTACCGCACGACCAAAACGGCCCGCGACCATCTTGCGGTGAAGAATGCAGAAATTGAGCAGCAGCGGAATGACCTGGATAAGCTGAACAAAGAAAAAGACCGGTTCTTCTCTATTCTGTCGCACGACCTTCGCTCGCCGCTTACCTCATTAAAAGGACTTACTTATTTATTAACTCAACCCGTTGAAAGCATGCCGGCGGGTGAATCCAATGTGATCAAAAAGAAAATGGATGAGTCGATGGATAACCTCACCAACCTGATCACCAACATTCTCGATTGGTCGATGACTACTTCCAAGAAAAAGAAATGGACATTCGACAAGCTGGACATTCATGCACTTGTGGAAAAGAACATTTCATTATATCAGGGCAATGCCGAGAGCAAACGGGTAAAATTAATTCACACGCCTGGCCATCCTGTTTTTGGTTATGCCGATTACCAGGCTATTGATACCGTAATCCGCAACCTGATTTCCAATGGCATCAAATTCAGTCATCCCGATAGCGAGGTCATTGTGAAGACAAGTACCGAAGGAAATAATGTGATCATCTCCGTTAAAGATCACGGTATAGGAATACCCACCGAGCTAATGGAAAAATTATTCACCCTGAACAAGTCGGTAAGACAAGCGGGCACTAATAACGAAAAGGGCACAGGTATCGGTCTGCTGCTCTGTAAAGAGCTGCTGGCTGAAAACAACGGCACCATTGCCGTAAACAGTAAGCAGGGCGAAGGCAGTGAGTTTAGTGTTTCATTACCGCTGTTCCACGAAACACCACCGGTTACAGCGTGAGAACGTGTCCGTTCAGTTTGGGCAATACTTTGTATTGATCAGGCGTGAGGCAGAACTCAATGTCCTTGATCACATTAAGACGATTAAGGCGCTTCACGTGCGATGAGTTGCTCATGAATTTCACCATATCGCTTTTGGCCAGATTGTAGAGGTGCTGCGCGGCAAGTGGTGCATCACAATCAGGCTGAATATAGTCTTTCAGCTTTTCAACCACTGCTCCGGCAAAGAGGGTGTCTTCCAGGTTTACTTTTCCCTTCCAGCCTGCGCACACAATCAGGATATTGTTATCCGAGAACAATAAGTGTTTGGCTACTGCAGACAGATTTAAAAACGAACCGATGATCACCTCTTTCGCCCCTTTCGATTTTTCGATGGCTTGTGTTCCGTTAGTGGTGGTGAAAGCAATGCGCATGCCTCGTACCTGATCACCCATGTATTCAAACGGAGAATTACCTTTATCAAAACCCGCTACCATTTTACCATCGCGCTCACCGGATGTGATGTATCCTTGTCCACGCATCTCGCGGCACATATCCAGATTGGCAAATGGAGTAATGCTCTCCACGCCATGAGCAAATGCGGTCACCATGCACGAAGTAGCGCGCAGAATATCCACCACCACCACCGTACGATCTTCTACTTTATACAAATGCATCAGATCAGGGCTGAGGCAAACATCAATGGTCTTCATATACGTTGATACTTTTAATTCTTGTGATAATCATGATGTTGACCTGCTTATCCTGCGAACCAGACAAATCAGAATTTTATATCAATGGCAGTTTCTGCACCTGCGCCTTCAGTCCTTTGCCGCGAACATCAATAAAAATTTCACTTCCAACGGCAGCATTGGCAGCAGAGACATATCCCAAACCAATACCTACGTTCAATACGGGCGACATGGTTCCGGAAGTTACTTTTCCAATTACATTGCCAGCACCATCTTTGATGGCATAGTCATGACGTGGTATTCCTTTATCGATCATCCGGAAGCCAACCAGTTTTTTGGTGACCCCTGCTTCCTTTTGTTTCTTCAGGTTAGCCGCGTTCGTAAATTCCTTGGTGAACTTGGTGATCCAGCCAAGGCCTGCCTCCAGAGGAGAGGTGGTATCATCAATGTCATTGCCATATAAGCAGAAACCCATTTCCAGACGCAGTGTATCACGCGCACCCAGCCCAATGGGTTTGATGTTTTCGTCTTTACCCGCTTCGAAAATAGCATTCCATACTTTTTGTGCGGAGTCGTTCTTCACATAAATCTCGAAACCTCCTGCACCGGTGTACCCCGTATTGCTGATCACGACTTCCTTTTCACCCGCAAATTCGCCAATCGCAAAATGATAGTACGGTATGGAAGATAAATCCACTTGGGTCAGCTTTTGTAAAACCGTAATGGCTTTAGGACCTTGTACTGCAAACAAACTGGTATCGTCCGAGAGGTTCTTCATTACCGCGCCCTTCGTATTGTACCTGGAAATCCAGTTCCAGTCTTTCTCAATATTAGAAGCATTTACCACGACGAGATAGTCATTGTCTTTTACCTTATAGATCAGCAAATCATCTACAATACCACCGTCTTCATTCGGCAGGCAGGAGTATTGCGCTTGTCCATCGATGAGCTTGCTCGCATCATTACTGGTCACGCGCTGGATCAGATCCAGGGCATGCGGGCCTTCAATTTTAAACTCACCCATGTGCGATACATCAAACACACCTACACCATTGCGTACCGTCATGTGTTCTTCGATATCGGATGAGTAACGAACAGGCATATTGTAACCTGCAAAAGGAACCATCTTGGCTCCGAGGTTGGCATGCAGGTCGTTGAGAGCAACTTTCTTTAATTCCATAGTTTTTAATGAAGTGGGCAAAAATAAGTATAGATTTTTTTGCAGCCTAATTTGACGATGCAAACAAGGCAGCACGGTTATCCGACACAAACCGCTGATAGGCCTTCTCTGAAATGAGTGGCTTCAGGCGCTCAAGTACATCCTGCACGTAGCCATCCAAACCAAAGCGCGCGGCTTCCAGGCAATAGGCTTTCAATAATTTTACTGAATGTGTATTCTTCTGTATGGCATCGGAAAGTATCGTATAGGATTTCAGTTTATCCTTACTGTGTTCCTTAAAGTAAGCAGCGGCGGCCACCACCCCATCTTCAAAGAAAGGATTGGCCGTGGCCAGCCATTCGTAATTTCGGTTAGCCACCACTGAATCCGGGGAAGGGTTAAGTAACGTAGTAAAATAAATCTGCTCCGTCTTGCGCACGCCATCCAACTTTACACCGCCGGCAATTTGTTTGGCCAGCAAAGCAAAATCTCCTTTCTTCGCCAATATCATCAACTGAAAATGAATCAGATCATCATGTACTTTCTGATCACTGAGTTTCAGATTTCGTATCTTCTCCAAAGTGCGGATGGCAGCATCGGTTTCATCCAGATGAAATAAACGCTGGCTGCGGTCAAGAATAGCGCGGGCACGATATGCTTCATCGGCAATTGAATGGATGACACGACTAAATTGCGCTGAATCTTCCTGGTGAATACGATAACGGGAGTAGGTATATTTATCCTCATCACTTAATTCACTGACTGATTTTGCGTCTGTGCTTAACACGTGCATCATTTTTTTGCTGAGAGTGGCCTGAATGGAATCGTTGGATTTACTTAGGCTATCCCATAGCACCAGTGAAGAACGGATATCCCCTGCCTCTGCTGTCGCTACAGCCAGTGTTTGCTTTGCCTGTTCAAAATTCTGCCGGATGGCATAGTCAAGATAAAGCTGAGCTACTTCAGGCGAATGTTGATCAAGTGCCCATAGCGCCAGCACATTATTATTCTTTCCCTGGTTGTTGCTATAAAAAGTAACACGCTCCAATAAACGAAAAGCTTTACCCACTTGCCCATCGGCATACAAGGCAAAAGCAGCCGCCGTTAATAGTCCTTCGCTATAGCCAGCGTTGATCCTGCGCTCACCCAACCGGATTGCTTTATGAATAAAGGCCGAATCCGTCTCTCCCAGATGGTTGATCAGGTAATTGCCTATGAGGCTGGAGGTAAACAGATTTAAAACCGAATCGGTATCCAAATCAATATCCATTTTTATTTTTTCACCATGCAGGTTAGCAAAAGCCAATGCATTGGATCGCACACCATCTTGAGTAGAGCCCAGCATCTGGTACAGCGAATCGGAACTGATCTTAAAATCATTTTTCGCTGCCAGCCCGATCAAATTGGTTTTGGCGGAATGACCAGCCTGTGGCGAGCTTTGTGCTTCACGTAAAAATGTAAATGCGGAATCAAGCAGATGAAGCTGGGCATAAACCAGCCCTTGTGTATTCTTCAACGGGCCGCTATCCGGAAATGCCTTAATCCCGTCGCGCAAAGCAAGCAATGACTCCAGCCAGCTGCGATCACGCTGAAAGGTTTGACTGTAATTCAGGAAGGCCATCTCGGTGGGTCTTCGTTCCGTGGCGCGTTTATAGTATCTCCTTTCTTTGATCGGATTCAGTTGACTCCCTTCGATGTTGGCCATCACATAGTTGGAATGATGATTCAGAAATCCGTACGTGCCTGCCTTCTCATAAAAGCCCAGCGCCAGTGCCTGATTGCCCAACGTGCGGTACAAATCACCGGCTGCGTTATAGTAAGCCGAGAACCCGTTGTGAATAGGCACCTGCCATGTGTTATAGAAGACAAAGGCCACCGTGGCAATCAGCCCACCCAGGCGAAAACTGAAATAAGGCATGCGTGCCGGACGATACAGTACTTTAAACGCAGGAAGATTGTTTCCCAATACATCAAAGAAATTTGCAATCACGTAGGTAAGGAAAATAATTCCATACCCGAGGTGACTGAAGATGATCATGTCATTGATGGTTTCTAAACCAGGATCGTTCGCATTGGCCGTCAGGTAGCCAATAATAGCAAAGGCAATAGTGCCTAAACTCAAAAACAAATACACCCCAAAGGGATTGGCTGCGATAATCTCTTCGTATTGATTTTGTCTTTGACGGAAACCCCAGATCCCCAGTACTGCCGAAAGAGTAAGCAGCAGAAAGAAATTCACGTAAAGAAAATTCCAATCGATGTAATGAAACTTGTTGGCATACGCCAGGCCCAAATTGACAAAGTAAATCAGACTGATAACCAGAAAATGCGAAAGGCTTTTGACCGGACGTTTACCCGAGCTGACTACATAAATAAAACTGGCGAGGATCTCGTGGGCCACCATCATAATAAATACAACAGCAAGAAGCAGGGCAGGAGCAATACTTGTTGTAGAGAGATGCAGGAATGGCTTTTCTACCGTAGCAAAGAAGTGAATGACCACCGCAAAGATCAGCGTCATACCCGTAAAGATCAGAAGTCGTGAAAGAAATGAAATGGTACTTTTTACGGCATGGAGATAATAGCTGACCGGTACGTAGGTCAACAGTACAGCTACCGTAAATACTTTATCCAGGCGGCCAAACAATTGCAGGATCTCTAAACGAAGGGACGCCACAAAAAGAATAAACACACCCGCACCCGCAAAAAACCAGAACCGGGGCAGCGTAGTGATAACCGACAACAACAAGATGACTGAAACAAAGAGTAATACCAGAAACACATAGGCGGAAGTGGCATCGGGCATCAGATTGCTTCCTAGTAAACGCTCGAAGATCAGATAGCTGTCCGATTGAATGGTAAAATCAAAAGGGCCGAGTTGAAACTGATGTGCCGGAGCTTCCTTCACTTCCTGTTCCTCTACATACTCCCACGCCAGTGCCGGTGACGGGGCACGGAAATAAGAGACCCATAAAAACAGAAGAGAGAAAATAAAGACACCGGCCGTAATTGCAAAAATGCGTTGATAAACTTTAGGCCAGTCTTTCCAGAATTGTAGTGTGTGCATAGTTGCTCTGAGCTTCAGGCAGCCAGCTACAAGCCTGATGGAATGGATCTATAAAATGCACGGGCTGGTAGCTTGCAGCCTGCCGCTTACCGCGATAATCAACTAATTTATTCTAATACTTTAGGTACACGGAAGTAGTCAGCATCTTTTTTAGGCGCGTTCTTCAATGCATACGCATGGTCCAGGTGTGGTTTCACTTCATCTTCACGCAGCATGTTCACCTCATGGCTCATGGTCGTCAATGGCTCCACCCCTTCCGTATCTACTTCGTTCAGCTTCTCCACAAAGGCAACAAACTTGTTCATGTCCTGAAGCATCTTATCCACCTCTTTCTCGTTGATCTCCAGCCTTGAGAGGTGAGCCATT
>JAHEZH010000220.1 GCA_023251155.1 Flammeovirgaceae bacterium
TTTAGAATAATCATAAGATCGCAAGCTTCAATCGGCATGGGATCGGTTGGTATTTCAGAAGAACCTACCTTACCAACCACTTCTCTCACTTCATCAGGAAATTCACGAAGAATTACTTCTGCGGCCTTTGTTGCCGACTCAACCGTGTACGATAAACTGCTGCCAGTGAGCACACGAGTCTCAACTGCAAAGTCGCCCTCTTCAAGAGTAGGCAAAAACTCTCCACCCATATTGACAAAGGTGATTATGCTGGTAACAAATAAAATTACCGCTGACACTACTATGATTAACCTATGCTTCAGTGCTCCATTGATAACAGGTTTGTACATACGATGGAAAAAATCCATCATCTTATCAGACAAATTTCTTTTATGTGATGGATTCTTGCTCAGGCAAAGGGCAGACATCATCGGTACATATGTGAGTGATAAAATGAAAGCTCCCAGTATTGCAAAAGCAACAGTCTGAGCCATTGGCTTGAACATCTTTCCTTCAACACCAACCAATGCCAGTATCGGCAGGTACACAATCAAAATAATAATTTCACCAAAGGCTGCTGACGTTCTTATTTTGGAAGCCGATTCATAAACTTCTAAATCCATTTCCTGCTGATTCAGGCGAATAGGTTTGCGAAGTCCCAGGTGATGCATTGTTGCTTCCACTATAATTACTGCTCCATCCACAATCAATCCGAAATCAATTGCACCTAAACTCATCAGGTTTCCCGAAACACCAAAGACCTGCATCAGCGATACAGCGAAGAGCATTGCAAGAGGAATAACAGAAGCAACAATTAAGCCTGCTCGTAGATTACCGAGGAATAAAACCAATACGGCAATAACAATCAAAGCACCTTCTATTAAATTCTTTTCTACTGTTCCAATCGCCCGACTAACCAACTTGCTTCGATCCAGAAACGCATCAATCTCAAGACCTTCAGGAAGTGTTTTCTCAATCTGCTTTATACGATCCTTTACCCGATTAACTACGGCACTTGAATTCTCGCCCTTAAGCATTAGCACAATCGCACCCACCACTTCGCCTTCATCATTATAAGTCATAGCACCAAATCTATTGGCATGACCAAAACCAACCTCTGCAATATCACGGATGAGAACAGGTATGCCTGTACTTGTATTCTTCACCACGATCTTACCAATATCTTCAGTGGAGCCTATTAGACCTTGGCTGCGGATAAACCAGGCGTTTGGTTTTTTATCAATGTATGCCCCACCTGTATTTTGATTATTCTGTTCAAGAGCAGAAAATACTTCTGCGATACTCAGATTTTGGCTTCGAAGCTTATCTGGATTCAATGCAATTTCATATTGCTTTAAATATCCTCCGAAGCTGGCAACATCAGCTACCCCAACTGTGCCAAGTAATTGTCTTCTTACTATCCAATCCTGAATACTCCGCAATTCCATTGGACTGAATTTTCCCTCATAACCTTTTCTTGGGCGTAGAGTGTATTGGTAGATTTCTCCTAAGCCTGTTGTTACTGGAGCTAATTCAGGAGAGCCTACACCGGGAGGGATTTGGTTTGCGGCCATCGAGAGTCTTTCACTTACCTGCTGACGTGCCCAATACACATCGATGTTGTCATGAAAAACAATAGTGACGACAGAAAGGCCAAAACGTGAAAAGCTTCTTATCTCTTCAATGTTCGGTATGGTAGCCATTGTCTGTTCTACAGGGAATGTAACAAGGCGTTCAATATCCAGTGCCGATTGCGATGAAGCCACTGTTATAATCTGAACCTGGTTGTTTGTAATGTCGGGTACAGCATCAATGGGAAGCTGTGTTAACGAGTAGCTTCCCCAGATGATTAAGCCTATTGCAAACAGGCCAACGATCAACTTGTTGTGTATAGAGTAATGAATGATTTTATCTAACATAAGTTCTAGTGATGATTGAGGTTAATGAATTGCAGGAGCCATGCTAGAAGAAAGAAGGCAAGAAGAATCAGCCAGAAGAACGTCCATAGGAAATAATGAACGACCTTCAATGCCAAACTTTTATGTTTGTTCAGATGCTTCTTACTCGGTTTACGATTTTTCATGCTAAAGCCCGCAAAAATGATTTTGCATAAGGCAAATTCATTGCCTTATGAATACTCGTCAGATAGACGAAAGAAAATGGAGCTTAAGCTTTGGGCGGTTGCCAGATGGAATCACCGTTATTAACTATCGGTTTTTCCATATAAGGAGTAGTCAATTGGGTGTTGTGAACCAAATTGGCTACGGTTGTGAACGATACATTTATGATTTGAATATGAACGGAGCAACAAGAACAGTTGCAGAATGGGGTGCAAGAATCCGTTTCGGAACTACTATGATTGTGAGTCTCTGCACTTACGTAAATACCCGCTTTCTGCTCGTCCAAGCAGGTTTTGCTGTCGTTACAAGGGAAAATTGTAAGCGACTGCGTGTAAAGTGCCAATATGATGCAGATGACGTTCACTATTCAAAGTAAAGCAAAAAGTTGTGCAAATGCGTTGCAAGAATGAGTAGATGGATAGATAAAGTCATCCAGTTAGCCAAATAATGTGTTTTTTTTCATCCAAATCTATTCTCTGGACTGAATGATTATCCAAAGTCAGCCAGAAAAGCCCTATCGGAAGGGTCTGTTGAGCTGGTTAATAACGATTAAGCTTTTGGATATAATCGCTTCTTAAACCAGAAAGCGAGGTTCACCAATAAGATTAAAGCAGGTACTTCAATGAGCGGCCCGATAACTCCGGCAAACGCTTGTCCCGAATTAATTCCAAATACACCTACGGCAACAGCAATCGCCAATTCAAAATTATTCCCTGTAGCTGTAAATGATACAGAAGCATTTTCTTCATAGTTAGCACCAAGTCTCTTTGATAAGATGAAACTTAAAACGAAGATGATGATAAAGTAAATCACCAATGGAATAGCAATCCGTATTACATCAAACGGAATCTCAACGATCATTTTTCCTTTGAAGCTGAACATGATCACAATAGTGAAGAGTAATGCAATCAAGGTTAGAGGGCTGATCTTTGGAATCACATTTTGTACATACCAGTCTTCTCCTTTTGCTTTCTTAAAGAAATAACGGGTAAGGAAACCAGCGATAAACGGAACACCCAAATAAAGGAAAACACTTTTCGCAACATCACTCATGCTCACATTAACAACTGATCCTTCAATGCCGAAGTACGGAGGTAACACGGTAATGAATAGCCAGGCGAACACGCTGTAAAATAATACCTGGAAGATACTGTTGAGTGCTACTAATCCTGCTGCATATTCTTTATCACCTTTTGCAAGATCGTTCCAAACCAAAACCATTGCTATACAGCGCGCAATACCTATAAGTATTAAACCGATCATGTACTCTGGTTTATCGCGAAGAAAAATGATTGCCAACAGAAACATCAGGATCGGGCCGATAATCCAGTTAAGTAACAATGAAAGACTAATCACTTTTGTATTCTTAAACACTTTACCTAAATGTTCGTACCTCACTTTCGCTAAAGGAGGATACATCATGATAATAAGTCCGGTGGCAATAAGCAGGTTGGTTGTTCCTACCTGAAAGTGATTCATAAATTGTTCGACCTCAAAGAAGTTTCCAAGCGCAACACCAATGATCATGGCGAGAAAAATCCAAAGTGTCAGATAGCGGTCTAAAAATCCAAGTTGTTTTTGATTGCTCATAAGTTTAGTTCTGTATTAGGATTTTACCTGTGAAAAAGCATAAAGAATTTCGCGTCCAATTTGATGAACCCTTTCGCTGTACTTTGCGGCTTCCAAAGGTGTACCATCAAATTCTTTTGGATCATCATAGGTAAGAGCAATTCGCCCTGAAGCTCCTAAAACTAAAGGACAATTTTCGTCAGCATGAGAGCAGGTCATGATAGCTGCAAAATCTTTGTTATAATTAAATGGATCATCGTATTTTTTTGAGAAGGCAACGATTGGCGTTGCGTCCGATGCAAAGCGAACTTCATACACTGGATTCTCTCCATCCTTTGTTATAGAAATATTGAAGCCAGCTTCCTGCATGGCCTTCACTGCTCTTGGATTAAAAGCAGTTGCCTCTGTTCCGCCTGAAAAACATTCTACACCTGGAACACCATAGTAGTACGCAGCAGCCTGTGCCCAAATCTGAGATAAATGACTTCTTCTTGAATTATGTGTACAGATAAAATTCAGATATACTTTCTGTCCCGCTTTTACTTTGTTCTGAACAAACTGTGTTAGTTCATTTAGAAGCTCTTTACGTTCAGCGGAAATCTGATTGAACTCTTTCACGAGTTTCTCTTTCGTTTCATTCAGCGTTGGAAGCAAGTTTCGGTTGCTTGTTGTTTCAGTGATAGATGACATGGTATAGATTTAAGTAGGTTTATTTATAGTACGGCTTCAATTTCAACTTCTTTAGTGGCAAGAAAGCGTTCGGCTTCAAGAGCTGCCATACATCCAGTACCCGCAGCAGTTATGGCTTGCCGGAAATTTTTATCCTGCACGTCTCCACAGGCAAACACTCCTTCAATGTTAGTCTTAGTAGTTCCTGGTGTTGTCACGATATAACCTTGCTCATCTAGCTTTAGATATTTTTTGAAAATATCAGAGTTGGGTTTATGACCGATAGCCACAAAGAATCCTTCGATAGGGACTTCTATAGTGTCAGTAGTTATAACATTTTTGATTCGTACTCCTGTGACAACAGAGTCCCCTAAAATCTCATCGGTTTCGGAATTCCAATGAATGACTATGTTGGAAGTTTTCTTCACGCGTTCCTGCATGATCTTGGATGCTCGCATCTGATCCTTGCGCACGATCATGTGAACTTTATTGGTAAGCTTTGAAAGATATAACGCTTCCTCGCAAGCTGTATCACCTGCGCCAACAATGGCTACATCCTTGCCTTTATAGAAGAACCCATCGCAAACTGCACAAGCCGAAACACCGCCACCGTTCAATCTCTTCTCAGAAGGGATGCCCAGCCATTTCGCAGAAGCTCCGGTAGAAATGATAACACTCTCTGCTATAACTTCTTTCTCTTCATCAATGACAACCTTAAATGGGTAAGAAGAAAAATCAACAGAAGTAGCAATACCCATTCGGATGTCAGTTCCGAAACGTTCTGCTTGTTTCTTTAAGTCTTCCATCATTTGTGGTCCCATGATACCATCAGGATAACCAGGGAAGTTTTCAACATCATTGGTAGTCATTAACTGACCTCCCGGTTCCATGCCGGTGTACATTACTGGTTTCAGATTAGCACGTGCTGCATAGATTGCGGCTGTGTAACCCGCTGGGCCTGATCCGATGATGAGTGTTTGAATCTTTTCCATATTGTATTAATGCAATATTACGTTATGATAGGTCAAAAAAATATTAGCAACAGTCGTTCTTAGGAACAAACTTGGTAAACATATTAATGAAAATGTCTTTGGCCTCTTCCCATACCTTTTCGTCAATACAGTAGTTTACTTTCGGGCCTTCAACTTCTCCTTTTATAATACCGATCTGCTTAAGTTCTTTTAAGTGTTGTGTGATGGTGGATTGTGACAATGGAAGGACATCAACCAGATCGTTGCAAATGCAGGTTTTGTTATCCAGAATATATTCCAGAATAGCTACTCGTGCCGGATGGTCAAACGCCTTGGCCAGTACAGCCATCTTGTTTTGGCGTTTCTTGAATAGTTCTGATTTAGTTATTCCCATACCGTTATAACGCAATATTACGATACGCAGTTCATTTTAGCAAATCAACGTTTCGTGCGACATTTGGGGAGATGAAGCTAAAGGGGAAGAATTCCTTAGAAAGTCCGCCCCTTCAACCACAAGGCTTGATCGCTAAACGGACATTTTCCTTCCCTTCGACTTCCTCTCCTCTGGCTCATCCTTCATTTCCTTTTTTTCGGATTTCTCCTTCAATTCGGAGGTCTCACCTTTATGTTCCTTCACCCCCTGAAATTGTTTCTTCATTGCGGAGTCATACACAATTACATTCCGGTCTTTCGGATTGGCTTCCAGGTACATCTTCTCGTCCTTTCCCTCACGTTGAAAAGTTACTTGTTGCAGATTCCCTTTCTCCAGGTTCTTCATGACTGTAGCCTTCTGTTCCGGATCAGCGAGTTCTTTGATTGGATGTTTTGCAAGACTCTTTTCAAGATCAAAACCATAAGCGGTGTGGTAACGATTCAACTTATGATTGCCGTTATCTTCTTTTTCCTTAAAGTTAATCTGGAGCCATGCCTGATACGGATTATCTTCACGATCCATCAGTTTCTTATTGACAGCCCGGCCATCGAGCATGTTATAAGCCTCTTTAGCAGTGACACCGTTGCCTTTATTGATGTAGAAGGTTTGTAATTTCTCTTTCTCCGCATCTTCATTCTTAAGCGTTGCCTGGTACTTATTTACAAAGTACATGTCGCCTTGTTTAGACTTAGAGAAATCAATCTGGTAATCGACCAGATCCTTTTTATTTCCTTTCGAAAATTCTCCCCGGAAGGGAATCTGAAATTGTTCCTTTCCCGCTTTCATGTTCTTTTCCAGTTCGGCATTGAGTTTATCACCAAAACCTAAATAGAAAAGACGCTCCTTTAAGAACTCAGCATTTTGTTCGTTCATAGTTGAAAATGTTTTATTGTTTGAATTTGAATTCACTAGAAATTCATTGCCCTCCCTTAGTTATCAGGAACAGGTTGCGCCCGAATGATCGTCCGGTTTTTCAGCAGGAGCTTCAGGTGTCTTCCGCCTTTTCTTTCCAGCAGTTCAATGGCGAGAACCTTCGCATCCGGAATGGTAAACTTCTCAAGAGCTACGATCATGTCCTCTGTAGTTTCGCCCTTCAACTCATCCGCATTGCCATGAACAAAAAGAGGTATGGCAGAAATTTCCTGCGATGCGGTACGTTTTACGTTTTGTTTGTCCTTCACATAAAACCGAAGCATGTCTGTGTGAAAGGGAATGTTTGACCGGTTTGCAATCCGCAGATGATAGAACATGACGTTACCTTCAATGAATATTCCATGCAAGGATAACTTCATATCATAGTGCACTGTCTTTCTTATAGCACCGCGCTGTGGAAGATTCAGGATTTCTTCAGCAGATTGTTCCATTTCAGATGATGTCAGTTCCGTCTGAAAAAGCATTGGAACGTCCCCTTCCTCTGAAGCACCTGTATCGTTGACTTGCACGGTGAATGACCTGGGGCGATCCGCATAGCTCACCATAAAGTGATGAAGCTTGCCATCACTGGTAATTACAGTAAGATTTGTCTCTTTGAAATTTATCCTTCCTGCTTTCAATTGAAGAACATTGTTCACTCCCTTTGCTTTTTGCGCCAATACATCTCGGCTACCGCGATCAACGGAAGCAATGCCGGAACTGAAAATGATACTGGATGTTTTGTTGTATGTAACTTCAACAGTCTTGGCATTAGCTGAAGTTTGGCTGTTGCCTTCTATCGCTATACAAGCGGAAAGCAGAAGAAGTGCAAGCCGCATACTTATTTTGTTCGATATGTGTAACATAGTTTGAATTTTAAGTTGATGAAAAGAAGTTGTGGTAATCCCTTACCACAACTCACGTTTATGCTGGTGTTTTACCAGAACAGATCCCCCAGTCCGCCCAGCATCAGAAGTTTGATGTAGAGGTTGTTGAAGAAGGACAAAATTGACAAGGTTACTACGCCTTTCATATTACTTGATGTTTAAATGTTTGACAATTTGTTTTTTTAACCAACTACAGACTTTTGCGTGGGTTACTGCCTACAATAACAACAGCAGCAATACCGGCCACGCGTGCGTAACAAACGCACCAATAGCGCCAAGAAGAAATAGCATGACTATTATGTTTAAGTAGTTTATTTGTGACTCCCCATTGATCTCCTTTCTCAAAGAGACAACTGCCACCTGCAATTTTACAGGTGTACCCTTAACGAGTTCCGGACCTCGTTCTGCCTTAGCGACCTATCGAGAAGTTGTAGCAGACACAACGTTCTCACCTTCAACTCGGGGTTGGCTGTTTGCGTCTTTCAGCATCAACAGCAGTATCCCCCATAAAATAATTCTGGCGATTAAGTTCATCGTTTGATTTGTTTAAATGGTTATTGATAAATTATTGAACAGATTGATTCTTGTCCTTGAGCAAAACCTGGTAACCTGCTTTCACCGTAACCTTGATGAGCTTTGCTTTTCGTGAGAATAAACCCTTGGCAGCTTCAATACCTGCCGTAGCGGCCTGCACACCCAGTGAGTTATCCATCGAGTATAGCTGCACGTCCTGTATCGACTGACTGGAAGCTTGCTTGGCAGCATCGCGTGTAATGGCACCGGGAATGTAAATACCTTCCATGCCATCAAGGTCGAAGACTGCCAGTGAAACAGGAAGTAAGGAATGTTCATCACGGATAGAGTTGATTGAAATGGTGAGCCGCTCACCACTGATCGCACAGGTGCCAAAAACGAACTGATCCTTTTCCACAAGTTGACCATTGATGTAGACATCAGTCAGTAGTCTTAGCTTGACTGTTGAACCCGCTACCACGGTTTGCGTA
>JAHEZH010000326.1 GCA_023251155.1 Flammeovirgaceae bacterium
TACCATCCACTTTATACGTGAAATCGAACAGATCGCTGGTCACTTTTTTGAACTCGGCCACCTCTTTCTTGTTATCGCCTGTTACATTCTGCAATTCTCCCAATACACTCAGTATAGGTTCGATCTCTCTTCTTCTTCGTTCCTTGGATACCTGCCGGGCCAGTTCCCATACATCTTTGCCTGTCGAAAAAAACTCTTTTCGCTCCCCTACCCGATGTTCCTTCTTCACAATACCCCAGTCCATCAACGCACGAAGGTTCATGTTTACATTGCCGCGCGACATCTGAAGTTCGTCCATGATATCTTCAGCCGACAGTGGCTCGGTGGCCAGTAATAACAAGGCATGGATCTGCGCCATTGCTTTATTGATACCCCAGCTGGAGCCTAATGTACCCCACGCCTGGATAAAGTTTTGCTTGGCCACTTTGTATTCCATGGCTCAAACTTAGATCATTTTATTAAACTTTCAATTATTTCTGAAAGATTATTTAATTGAAATAGTAAAAAGCAGTGTTAAACACCAAACTGGGTGAGGTGATGATCCAGGTGCTTGTAAAACATATTATTCCATTCGGTGACGGTAAGTTTTCCAAACGAGTGAGAAGGCTTCTGATCGAAATGACTTTCGCCCAGCTGTTGAGTGCGTTTGATGTAATCGATCAGCCTGTTTTTCTCCTTTTCAAAATTTCGTTCATCCTTGATCAGAAATGCCGGAGCCGTACGCGTGTTTCGGGGGTACGGCTTTTCACTCACCACGGTCTCTTTGGCCATCAACGAAATCAACCATACCATAAGTGCATTCGGTTTGGGGTGAATGGACTCATACACCATCTCATAGGGTACGTTGCAGTGTGCCAGCATTTGAGTCGCATTCATTTTACCCCAATGCGGTACAGTAGCAGGGGTTAACTTATTGATCCGATCGATTACTCCTTGCGCTACTTCGGGAGTGAAAATATTGGGTAGAGCCATCGTTTTTATAAGTTGTTCCGGTTTATAGAAAGCGATCCTGTTTTCAGCAAACGGGGTAAAAATTGCCTATTTATTCCAGAAAAGCCATCAATGCTCATCAAAATATTTGCTGATACCCTAGCGCTCATACACCAATCCATCCCTCCTGTTGCACCCGACTGATAATCCTCCTATTTTAGATCGGATCAACATAGTGTTCCCATCATGAATGACTTCCACATCAACCGCAGACTTTTTCTGCGCACAGCAACTGCTTCTCTTGCCCTTTCAGCGATGGGCGCATACGGGTTGGATCTGGTCCATCCTGCCAAGCCACTTCATGTAGGTTTGATCGGAGCAGGATGGTATGGGAAAAGTGATTTATTCCGGCTGATGCAGGTGGCACCGGTTAATGTCGTTGCAGTTTGCGATGTAGATAAAAATATGCTCAAAGAAGCAGGTGGGTTGATCATGCAGCGAAGTAAACAAAGCAAGCCTCCTGTTTTATATGGTGACTATCGGAAGATGCTGGCCGATCATCAACTGGACATCGTACTGATAGGAACACCCGATCATTGGCATGCACTCACTGCCATGGAAGCCATGAAATCCGGCGCTCACGTGTATGTACAAAAACCAATCAGTGTAGACGTGCTGGAAGGTGAAGCCATGGTGGCTGCTGCGCGCAAGTACAACCGCACAGTACAAGTGGGTACTCAGCGTAAAAGTACACCTCATCTGATGGATGCAAAAAAGAACATCGTGGATGCGGGCCTGCTTGGAAAGATATCGCACGTTGAAATGTGCTGTTACTACCACATGCGTAATACCAGCAACCCACCGTTGCAAACAGTACCTGATTACCTGGATTATGAAATGTGGACAGGCCCTGCTCCTCTTCGTCCTTATGACGGGATACCTCACGTACGCTGGTGGCGCGCTTTTATGGAATATGGAAATGGTATCATGGGTGATATGTGCGTACACATGCTTGACACCGTACGGTGGATGTTGCACCTGGGATGGCCTAATCGTATTACCTCGGAAGGTGGAATCTATTCGGATAAAACAGCCAAATCAAACATTGCCGATACCCAGACCGCAGTCTTTGAATACAACGACCTGAATTGTGTATGGCAGCATCGTTCATGGGGTGCACCGGCTGATGAGGATTATCCATGGGCATTTGTTCTTTATGGAGACAAGGGAACGCTGAAAGCAAGTACCATGCGGTATGATTTTATTCCGATGGATAAAAATACCAAAACCATTCATCAGGATGTGGTATTCGAAAAAGAGAACTATCCGGAAGACCTGAAAGAGAAAGACATTGAGCTGAATGCTGCTCCGGCCACGCGTCTTCATATGCTTAACTTCCTTCAAGCCATTGAGCAAAAGAGAAGACCGGTGGCGGACATTGAAGAAGGGCATATATCAACAGCAAGTTGTATACTGGCAAACCTGGCTATGAAAACAGGAAGACCACTTCGCTACGATCCGGTAAGCCGAACCATTATTGATGATGCCGAAGCTACTGCCCTGTTACAACGGCCTTATCGCGCGCCGTGGCAACGTCCGGTAATAGGCTAAAAAATACGGACAGCCTGAGTGCCGTATCGATGAACTTACGAAAGCGACTACTTCGTCTCACGATCAGAATCATTTCGATCGGATAACCGAATCAGTAATAAAAAAGGGGAATACTATTCTGATTATGAAACGTTCGTGTAAAATCGATCAGAACAAATAGGCCAGATACGTCCGGAAGCCTGTGTTTACGATGTATTCAATACACAATGATCTATTATATTGCACTCTCTTCGCCTTTGCATCAACACAAATCAAGTTTGACATGAACCGGTTAATTCAGTTTTCGTTCCTGGCTGTTTGCTCCATCGCCATGACCAAC
>JAHEZH010000095.1 GCA_023251155.1 Flammeovirgaceae bacterium
AAATCCACCTGATGTTTGATTTCATACGTACTCGTTTCATGCGTACTTACCCGGTGGTGAATAAGATGAAGATCGTTGGCGTTGGTTTCACCATTGCGAAAGAGCAAGTACACATTTCCTGGAAGATATTCGTAGCCGATAAACTGCAGGCGCGCGTTCAACTTCATTGTGCCCGACCAGGAACTATTGAGTGCGGTGTCCAGCAGGGTAAGTTCCCATATCTTTTTTCCGTCTTCGTATTTTTCGTTGTCATGGATCAGGGCAAGACCTTCCTTGTGCATGGAAACGATGCTATAGTTACGGTCGGAATATTTTACTTCTGTCTCAAAGCGGGCAGGTTGGGCTAGCTGGGCAAAGAGTGATGATGAGCCGGTGAAGACATACATACTAACGATGCCTATCAATAAACACCGGTGAATAAGCCTGAACACCTTTCTCATTTTATTTGCCCTCACTCAATGCCAACACCAGGTCAAATTCTTCTTTTCTTACCGGCTGCACGGACAAGCGCTGTGCTTTGACCAGCGCCATTTCCGTTAGTCGTTTGTCTGCTTTGACCTGCGCCAGTGTGATCGGAGTTTTTAGTTTTTTTTCTGGAGCAATGTCCACGACCACCCAATCGGTATCCTTCGGATCGGGAAAGTTTTCTTTTACAATTTTGGCAATGCCTACGATTTCTTTTCCAATGTTACTGTGGTAGATCAGGACCAGATCACCTTTCTTCATGGCTTTGAGATTGTTACGCGCCTGGTAGTTACGAACACCGTCCCATGTAGCCTTCTTATCACGAACCAGATCATCCCAGGAGTACACATCAGGTTCTGATTTCATCAACCAATAATTCATTACGTCAAAAATTTAAGATTCAGGTTTGAGTTTCTAAAATACTAAATCCGGAGGTATTTCCCGATCTTTCCGGTCAATGTAAATGAGTCTGCGTGAATACTCCCCTAAGATTGGGTAGGAAAGTGGATTGAAGTATATTTGATTAACAATAATCGATGGCGGTGAATACAGTTTATTTACAGTGAAAATATTAGTCATCCGTTTTTCTTCCATAGGCGATATCGTACTGACTACGCCCGTGGTGCGTTGCCTGAAAACGCAGCTGGATGATGCTGAGATTCACTATGCTACCAAACCTAATTTTAAAGTACTTTTCGAAGAGAATCCCTATATCGATAAAATGCATTACCTCACCGGAGGTATCGGCGAGTTTATAGCCGGGCTGCGAAAAGAAAATTTTGATTGCATCATTGACCTGCAACATAACCTGCGTACAACACTGATCAAAACAGCACTGGGTGTAAAATCCTATAGTTTCCATAAGCTGAATTGGAAAAAGTGGCTACTCGTTCATCTGAAAATCAACCAGATGCCTGATGTACACATTGTTGATCGCTATCTTGAAACAGCAAAAAAACTTGGCGTGAAGAATGATTCTCTGGGATTGGATTATTTTATACCAGCGAAAGATGTTGTTCCGCTAAACTGGCTTCCGGAAACACATCGCCAGGGGTATGTGGCTTACGTAGTCGGGGCTCAGCACGCGACAAAGAAACTTCCCCTGAACAGAATGATTGAGTTGTGTGCAAAAATCAACCGACCCATCGTCTTGCTGGGTGGAAAGGAAGATGCTTCCAATGGCGAGCACATCAGTAGTTACTTCGAAACCAAAAAATCAGCTGAAGTGCAAAGTAATAACGGGGCAAGCAACACCATCATTTATAATGCATGTGGAAAATACAATCTGAATCAATCAGCAAGTCTGGTAAAACAGGCACGTGTCGTTTTTGCACACGATACGGGTTTGATGCACGTGGCCGCTGCCTTCAAGAAAGAAGTATATAGTATCTGGGGTAACACTGTTCCGGCTTTTGGTATGTATCCTTACCGCACCCGCTACACTTCACTGGAAAATAATCATCTCTCGTGCAGACCTTGCTCTAAAATCGGGTATAAAAAATGTCCGAAGGGCCACTTCAAGTGCATGAACGAAAATCCCTTCGATTTTTACCTTTCATGAAATAATTCTGTAAAAACGATTGAATACGTATTATTTTAACTGGTGAAATGGTTACCCGTTTCCATTTCGATCCATGAATCGTTTTTGAATTTAACCTTCCCCCAATTACAAGCCTGTAATGAACTTCTCCAAAAAATACGTCTTTCTTTTAGGCGCATTGTTCGTGCTGCTACCTGCGCTATGCGTTGCCCAGACTGTTAATTTTAATTCGTCAACGGATAACAGTAGTGTCAATAACATTACATCGGGGTGCGCCCCGTTAACGCTTTACTTTAAAAATACTACTTCCGGCGTTTCGGGTTCGCCTTCATGGAATTGGGATTTAGGAAACGGTAATACTTCCCTTTCACCCGATGCATCTGCTACTTACTCACAGCCAGGCACCTTTACGGTAAAGCTTTTTCTGAATGGCGGCAGCCCCAAGACGATGATCATCACCGTTTATGATAAACCTACTGTTCACTTCACCGTCGATATAAAAGAAGGGTGTGCACCCCTCAATGTACAATTCACTAACAACACCACTCCTGGATCGGGTTCGGCAGCACTCACTACTTACAATTGGGTCTTTGGCGATGGCGGTACAAGTACGGCGGTTTCGCCTCCCTATACGTATGAAACACCTGCTCCTTCATCGCCTTATTCGGTTACCCTCATGGCTACTAATCAATATGGCTGTTCAAATGCAGGAGTATCGCCTTCGGCTGACCGCATTACGGTAAAAGGGCCATTGGTAAACTTCGGGTTGCCACAAACATCATTTTGCTCAGCACCTGCCAGTGTTACCTTCACTAACAATACGAGTGGAGTAGCTCCGCTTTCTTACCAATGGAGTTTTGGTGATCAGACGGCAGTGTCTTCACAACCCACACATACCTATACTTCGTCAGGTACTTTTGATGTTTCACTTAAGGCGACCGATGGTGAAGGATGTTTTGCTACGCTCAGGAAAACTGCTTTTGTTTCGGTGGGTAATGAACCGGGAGTGGACTTTTCGTTGTCTTCGGAAAAAGTATGTGTGGGCCAGGCCATCACGGTGACCAACCAGACCAGTGTACCCGTTCTTTCCCGTTTATGGGATTTAGGAAACGGATCACAATCGTCGGGTATCAATCCTCCGCAGGTGGCGTATAGTGAGGCGGGTTTTTATAACATCACCCTAAAGGTCACGCTCCCTTCCGGTTGTGAAATAACGGTTGTTAAAAAAGTGGAGGTAGTATTCAGTGCCGTTCCCGATTTTAAAACAACAGCCGCATGCAATCGTAAAATCACGTTCAATAATGCATCGCAACAGGCTTATTCCTTCCTGTGGAATTTTGGTGATGGTACCACTTCTCTCGAAAGCAATCCCGTGCATACGTATGCCGCTGCCGGCACGTATCGAGTAAAACTCACCGGATACAATACCCTCAACTGCCCGGTGAGTATAGAAAAAGATATCCAGGTAAATGCCAACCCCATTGCTCACATTTTACCTGATAAAGATAATTCCTGTACGGAACCATCGCTTGCCGGATGTGCCCCGTTCAATCTTCAGTTTACCAATGGAACGGTCAGCTCATTGCCGCTGACTACCATCGCGTGGACTTTCGGAGATGCAAATAACAATACATCGGCAGTAGCTAACCCTGCCCATAATTATGCCCTGGCTGGTACTTATCAGGTCATGCTGGTAGTTACCAATTCGTTGAGCTGCCGGGATACCGCGCGTGCGGTAGTGAAAGTATCAGCCACCACTCCCAAGGCAGATTTTTCGGTCAATAAAACCACGGTGTGTGTTAATGAAAAAGTCACGTTCACCAACACGTCTACCTCTTCCGATTTCTGGTGTTGGGATTTTGGGGATGCTTCCACCAGTAATAGCAGAAATCCGGATCACATTTACAAAGAGCCAGGAACGTACACCGTAATATTAGTCGCCAAAAATGCCGGTTGCAGCAATACCATTACCAAGACGCAATTGATTAAGGTGAATGATCCTTTTTTAAAATTTGAAGTAGTAAAGAACTGTGCTAACCCCTATGATGTCTTTCTGTCGAATAGCTCCCGGAACTTTACGGATTTTGTTTGGGATTTTGGAGATGGCATCACGAATACGAACGTAATCAGTGCAGCGCATCATTATCAGTCTACCGGTGAGTATAAAGTAAAGCTTACCATAAAAAATCCGACAACGGGTTGTACGGTTAAAGATTCTGCCCGCGTGGTCATTCAGGATATTCAATCTGATTTTATATCGGCTTCCAATCCGGTTTGCAAGAACAATCCGGTAGCCTTTACGGATCAATCTCAATTCGCTGTGGCGTGGAGTTGGGATTTTAAAGACGGGACCAATTCATCAGTACAACATCCGATCAAGGTATTTACCACTCCCGGTGATTATAATGTGACACTGACGGTAAGGGACACCGATGGCTGCACCGATTCGAAAGTGATGCCGGTAAAAGTGGCCAACATACAGGGTGCTTTCAGTTTTGAGGCAACGAGTAACTGCGATGAGTTTACTGTTGCTTTTAAAGATGGTTCGCTCGCATCTCCGGCTATACAAAATTGGCTGTGGGATTTTGGCGACCAGGTTTCCTCCACAGAACAGCACCCGGTTCATGTGTACAATCAGCAACGCTCTTACCCGGTGCGCCTTACTTTACAAAATGCAGAAGCAACCTGTTCGGTTTTACTTACCGATGCCGTTGTGTTTACCAACCCGGTTCCTGATTTCGCTGCTCCCAAAAATGCGATATGCGTGGATGAAGCCATCACTTTTCTGAATAAATCAACCCTGGCACAGACCTTCCTTTGGGATTTTGGTAATACACAGACGATGACCACACCTGTACCCACTATGAAGTACACCGCACCAGGAAAGTATACCGTTACATTAAAAGCTACGGATCAATACGGATGTGAGAAATCAATTGTGAAAACAAACTTTCTTGAAGTACTCAAGCCCACGGCTGATTTTGAAGCAACGCAAACTTCAGCAGAGTGCCCTCCGTTGATTACAACATTCAAAGATAAATCGTCCGGCGATGTGACGAAGTGGTCATGGAATTTTGGTGATGGGCAATCTTCTGTGTTGCGGAATCCGGTCAACACCTACCAGGTACCCGGTATCTATGACGTTACTTTAGAGGTAACCAACTATGCCGGATGTACGACAACTTTTAAGGTAGATGATCTTGTTTCATTAGGTGGTCCGTATGGCGATTTTGCAATTACCTCTCCGTACACATGCGTGAATGATGCCATTTCTTTTGTCGCTACGGCCACCCACACTACTGCATACATCTGGGATTTCGGTGATGGTACAGTGTTGGACACAGATAAAAATGAAGTAACGCACGTGTATTCCAATTCAGCACCTGCGAATTTATCATTGACGCTGGTAGATAGTAAGGGATGTAAAGTAGTGGTGGGAAAAGGAAAGAAAGTAGATGTGAAAGGAAAGCCTGAAGTGGACTTTGAATTTGATCCGGAATATCCCTTTGAAAATGAACCGGTGATCTTTACCGCTTCATTAAAGGAAGAACTCGATCTGGTGTGGAGGTTTGATGAGGAGGTGACACCCGGTACGAGCGTGATGGAAAAAACATTTGATTTATATGGAACGCATCACATTACACTGTCGGGGTATAATAGTGATGGCTGTTCAGGGGTGATGGAAAAAGATATTCGTGTGCAAGGCGATTTGAAAATGATTCCCAATGTATTTACACCGAATGAAAACGATCAGCTCAACAGCACCTTCTGGGTGGAAGATGTGGAGAAAGGTTTTTGGGAACTGCGGGTGTACAACCGCTGGGGGCAACAGGTATTTCGGGGACAAGAATATAAAAACGACTGGGAAGGAAACGGATTATCGACAGGCGTATATTATTATCAATTGACTAATATGTATCGCAAATCGAAAGAGTATAAAGGGTATATACAATTGATAAGATAATAATGGCCTCCTATAGTAACCGTCCACAATATCTTGTCAAGAAATATTGACCATTGGCCTTCGTGTTATTTCTTGGTGATATGATAATCGACTGGTTAAGTGGAGATGATGTTCAGTATTGGAACCTGATCCCATCGTATTTCGTTTTCCTTCTTTGGAAAAGAAAATTCCTGATGAATTTGATCAGATAATAAGTAAAAAAAAGAAAGAACTGGATTTTTGATTAGTGAGAGCTTATCAATACGCTCTCACTAATTTCCCATCCATGTAGTTTACGTACGAGCGATTTGCGATGCGTACGCCACCCGGTGTGGGGAAGTTACCCGTGAAGTACCAGTCTCCGCTATGGTTAGGTATTGCTTTATGCAGATTTTCTACGGTTTGGAAAACAACCTCTACTTCGGCACCCATACCTACTGGTTTCACGATGTCGGCTATTTTTTCAGAGATTTCCTCGTAGGAAAATTGCTCGTAGAGCTTCTTCACGTAGTTCTCCGGTTTCTCTTCTGTTTCCGCACGCTGGCATTGTTCGTACACTTCACCCAGCAGGTAATCTTTGCCTTGCTCTTTCAGCAACTGCACCATGGCGCGGAAGGCAACGAAGTCGCCCATACGGCTCATGTCAATACCATAGCAATCAGGGAAGCGTATTTGCGGCGCGGATGAAACGATGACGACTTTCTTTGGCTGAAGACGGTCCAGCATTTTTAAAATACTTTTCTCCAGCGTAGTTCCGCGTACAATTGAATCATCAAGAATAACCAGGGTGTCTTTCCCCTTGTTTACTACTTCGTAAGTCGTGTCGTACACATGCGCTACCAGCTCATCCCGATGGCTGTCATCGGTGATGAAGGTTCTCAGTTTGGCATCCTTCAATACAATTTTTTCGATACGGGGGCGGAAAGAAAGAATGTCGTCCAGCGAATCCACCGAAGGCTTGCCATCGATGATGATGTCTTTCTGTTTGCTCACCAGGTAATCTTCCACACCCGCCATCATACCAAGGAAGGCCGTTTCTGCGGTATTGGGGATGTACGAAAATATCGTATTCTTTAAATCGAAATTGATGGATTTTAAAATCTGAGGAACCAGCAGGCGCCCCAGTTGCTTTCTTTCCTGGTAGATCTCCGGATCCGTGCCCCGGGAGAAGTAAACGCGTTCAAAGCTGCACGATCTTTTTTCCAGCGGTTTGATGATCTGATGTTGTGCGTAGTCACCACTCTTGCTCACGATCAACGCATGGCCCGGAAGTATCTCTTCAATCTGGTTGTAATCGATATTGAAAGCCGCTTTGATGGCGGGTTTCTCTGAAGCAACGACTACAATTTCATCATCGGCATAGTAGTAAGCAGGACGAATACCGGCAGGGTCTCTTACCACGAAAGCAGAACCCGAACCGGTTAATCCGGCCATGGCATATCCGCCATCGAAATCTTTACACGCACGTCTTAATACCCGTTGTATGTTGATCTCATCTTCAATGATGTCCGATACTTCCCGGTTGCTGTATTGATCTTTGTATTCATTGAAAAGGGATTGTACTTCTTCATCGAGGAAGTGACCAATCTTTTCCATGACGGTAACGGTATCTACTTTTTCTTTCGGGTGCTGGCCCAGTTCCACCAAGATGTTGAATAATTCATCCACATTGGTCATGTTGAAGTTACCGGCCATGACCAGGTTACGGCTTCGCCAGTTGTTTTGCCTCAGGAAAGGGTGAACACTTTCAATGCTGTTGTTACCATGCGTTCCATAACGCAGGTGACCCAGCCACAACTCTCCGGTGAAAGCTACTTTTTCCTTCAGCCAGTTTTCATCGCGGAATTTATCCTTGCCTTCTTTTTGTGCTTTCTCGTATTTCTTGCCGATTTTTTTAAAGAGGTGAGCCACCGGTTGGGGCTTCATCGACCGGTAGCGGCTGATGTAACGGAAGCCGGGCTTCTGATCGATTTTGATGTTGGCGATCCCTGCTCCATCCTGTCCGCGGTTATGTTGTTTTTCCATCAGGATGTACATCTTATTCATTGCGTAGGCCGTGCCGTACTTTTCAATATAATAAGACAAGGGTTTGCGTAGCCTGACTAAAGCTATTCCGCATTCATGGAGGATTTGATCGCTCATTGTTCGGTTATTCGTTACACGTAATCCCGATGATTCGTTTTGCCTGCGGAAAGGAGAACGAATTCGTTACTCAACCCACATTACCCAAACGAATCAAAGGACAAAGTTAATCCTATTCAGCCATCCCATCAACAGGGCGGGATAAAAGAAAAAGACGAACAGCGCTATAACAAGAACAAGGCCCAAAAGATTGGTGAACGTAAAAGATTTTGCGGACGCTGGTTCGGTCAGCGTATTCGCTCGTATAAAGAGGTAAAAAGGAATTTTAAGGTAGAAAAACAGGGAAATAACGGTATTTAATAACCCGATAAGCAGCAGCCACAACAGGATGCTTTTTCCGGTTCCGGTAAAGGCTTCCCATATCGAAGAAAAAACAAAGAGTTTGGCCGTAAATCCTGCCGTTGGGGGAAGGCCAGTGAGGGCAATCAGCGCCATGGTCAAAAGAACAGACGGTATCAGTGCTGTCTTTGCTAATCCGGCAAGAGCGTGAATCGATGTGGTTTTGTAGGTGGTTTCAAACTGCTGAAGGAGAGTGAACACGGCAAAGTTCATGATCAGGAACACCGCCGAATAGAAAATCATAAACTGCATCGATTGCAATGAAAGAGGCGCCATGGCGGCCATTAAAAATCCGGCTTGCGCGATGGAAGAGTAAGCCATCATTCGCTTTGCTTCTTTCTGAGCGAGCGCAGAAAGGTTGCCCACCACAATAGACAGAATAGCAACGGCTGCAATGACCGTTTGCCAGTCGAAAAAGGATTGCCCGAACAAGTTGATGGCGAGCGTGAACTTTAACAGTGCCGCTACACCGGCCAGCTTGGGTACCACCGACAGAAATGCAACTACCGGTAGCGGAGCCGCCTCATACACATCAGGCGCCCAAAGATGAAAAGGAACGGCGGACGCTTTAAATAAAAAACCAGCGAGGATAAAGAAACCCGATAGCATGACTAAAGAAGAATGTTGTGCGATGAGATGGCTGACAAACTCGCTGGAAGTAAAATTCAACGTGCCGCTGAGACCAAACAACAGCGAGATACCGTAAATCATGATGGCCGTAGCCGCTGATCCAAACAGAAAATACTTCAGGCTGCCTTCCGCTCCCGGTTTGGTGAAATGAAATCCGGCCAGCACATACGTACTGATGGAGATCAATTCCAGCGAGAGAATAACCATGATAAAGCTGGTGCTCATCACCAGTAAGTTGGCACCAAGTGTAGCCGTTAGTAGTAATGAACAATATTCCGCCGGCTTATTGCTAGTGCCGGACGACAGGCTGAGGAGAAAAGTGAGCAGCGTACCGAGAGCAAACAATAGTTTATAGGCCGATGAGAAATCATCCGCACGAAGCAGGTGATTGAAAAGTGAAACCGGATCGGTATGCCAGTGCAACAAAACGGATAAACCGGAAAGGGTAACCGAAGCGATGGCAACGGCACCGTATATTCTGAAATGAACAACCCTGAAAATATTGAGAAGGATAACGGAAAGAATACCGGCTACTAGAATCAATTCAGGGACGAGTATGGAGGTACTGTCGGCAATCCATTGAAGCTGATCGGTGAGGGAGAGTTGCACGTCAGTAAGGATTGGTGAGTGAAGCAAACAAGTCGGTCAGTTGCTTGGCGAATGGATTGATCACATCGATGAGCGATTGCGGGAAGAGGCCAAACACGAAAGCGGCTATCGCCAATGGAATTAAAATCAACAGCTCTCTTCGGTCGAGATCAGGTAGCGCACTGTTTGTCTTGTCGGCAAACTTGCCGAAAAACATGCGTTGGATGGTCCACAGATAATAGGCGGCACCCAGTATCAATCCGGAAACAGAAAGGATGGCCATCCAGGCAGGTATTAAGTGATTGCTGCCGGCTGATTTGAATGCACCCAGGAAGACCATGACCTCTGCAATGAAACCAGAGAAACCGGGTAACCCTAATGAGGCAAAGAACCCGATGAGGATGAAGGAGAAATACACTGGCATCTTCGAGGATAAGCCAGAGTAGTTAATGATGAGACGATCGTGCGTGCGATCATATAATACACCGGCTAATGCAAATAACAATGCGGAGATAATGCCATGACTGAACATTTGATAAACTGCTCCGCTGATTCCCTCCGTAGTGCCGGACACAAGGCCAAGCAAAACAAAACCCATGTGTGATACCGAGGAGTAAGCAATGAGGATTTTTAAATCTTTTGAAGCCATCGCATTCAGTGCTCCATAGATGATGGACAGAATAGCAATGAAGCTGATCATCCAGTGGAAATAAATCACCTGGTCAGGAAAGATGGGCCATACAATGCGCGCTAATCCATACGCACCAACTTTGAGTAACAAGGCAGCAAGAATGATAGAGATCGGAGTGGGAGCTTGTACGTGCGCATCGGGCAACCAGGTGTGAAGCGGTACTACCGGTAGCTTGATAGCAAAGCCAAAAAACACTAATAAAAATGCCCAGCCCCGGAATGAGAATGGCCCCAGTGATGGGGTTGCCAGGGGATGGAGAATTGATCCGTCAATGAAGTGTCCCTTCTTCATATGCATAATACTGAAGGTGTGAATGAGTTGATCTGATGAGGAAGGATCCTGCACAGAAATGTAAAGCCCGATCATCACCATCAAAATGAAGATGGAGCCTAACAACGTGTAGAGGAAAAACTTGATCGATGCATACTCGCGTTTGGGTCCGCCCCATATCCCGATCAGGAAATACATGGGCAGCAACATGAACTCAAAGAATACATAGAATAACAGAAAGTCGAGCGAACAGAAACTACCGATGATGGCACCGTTTAAAATGAGGAGTAACGTGAAATATCCTTTTACCTTATCATCGATATTCCATGACGAAAGCGTAGCGATCAGCATGATGAATACGGATAAGGCAACCAAAGGCAGACTCAGCCCATCGAGCCCGACAAAATAGTGCGATTGCAATGTGCCCCAGGCACCGAGATCTAAGGTGATCCATGGGGTTTGCTCTACCAGCCGGAATTCGGTACCGGCTGCCTGGTAATCAGCGATGACAAATACTAAAAGAACAAATTGAATAAGACTTACCGAGAGCGTGATGTACCTGAATGTGTTTTTCTGCGTAGAAGGGATCAATAAGCCAATGAATGCAGCTGCTACCGGGACGAAAATAAGTAAAGAGAGTAGGTGCTTCATGTAAAGGGTCAGGAAAGCAAAATCCAAAGTATAAAAATAACAAGCGAAGCCGTAGCCCAAAGAATGTACGACTGTATTTTTCCGTTGGCTAACGAACGGGTGATCGAGCCAATACCACCCGCCAGACGTGCGATGCCATTTACCGCGCCATCAATGAGTACACGATCAAAGAGCATTACTGCTTTGGCAATGGTGACCTGCGCATAAGCGGCAAAGTGAATACTGCCGTCAATCCATTTTTTATCGAACGATAATGTGTATCGGCTGAGTTGAAGAAGTGGTTTTAATAAGGTGACAGTGTAAAAAACATCCAGATCAGGGAAGAACCGGATGGGCGACCACCGTGGTTTATTTCTTAAGTTGAAGTAAGCAAAAATAAACGCCAATACTACCCAAATGGAGGATATCACGGTAATGATCAGGTGATGAGGAACAGGATTTCCCAATCCGTTATAAATCCATCCTGAAAAATCAGATGGATTCCATGAAACGATCAGCCAGACAGAACATGCAGCCAGAATGCTTACAGGTAAGGTCAATATCAATGGTAATCGCTCTGCTTTGGCTTCCTGGATTACATCAGCAATTCGGCAATGACCGAAGAAAATAAAGTAGGTCATTCTGAATGTGTAGTAAACCGTGAGGAAAGAGACGATAAAAGCAATACATAAAAACAGCCATCCAAGTGTATTTCCATTTTGTGTAGTGTAATACAGTTGAGTTAAGATGGCCTCTTTGGAGACAAATCCGGATAATAAAGGAACTCCTGATAAGGAAGCACCAGC
The DNA here is from genome assembly GCA_023251155.1 of Flammeovirgaceae bacterium. Taxonomy (GTDB): domain Bacteria; phylum Bacteroidota; class Bacteroidia; order Cytophagales; family Cyclobacteriaceae; genus ELB16-189. The sequence goes on from JAHEZH010000095.1 coordinate 12,045, forward strand.
AATAAGAAAAGCAAAAAACGTATAGGGAAGATGTTGGCGTAAGCCGCCCATGTTACGGATGTCCTGCACATCGAAATGGGTATGTGTTTTATGTTGAACGCCATGCAGATAATGAATGATCGTACCCGCACTCAAAAACAGGCAGGCCTTAAAGAACGCATGGGTGAATAAGTGCAAAATGCTTCCGCTGAAAGAACCGCTACCCATGCCTAAAATCATAAACCCAAGCTGAGATACCGTAGAGTAGGCGAGGATCTTTTTAATGTCGAGTGCTTTCAGTGCACCGAATGCTCCCCACAATGCCGTGATTGATCCAATGGTTGAAACGACAACCAATGCAGTGGGTGTAAACAGAAAATAAATTCGTGCCATCAAAAATACTCCGGCTGCTACCATGGTTGCTGCATGTATTAATGCCGATACGGGTGTGGGCCCTTCCATGGCATCGGGCAGCCAGGTGGATAACGGAAACTGTGCTGACTTACCCATCACTCCGCAGAAGAGAAGCAAACTGATCCATGTTAATAATGCGGGGTCAGTGGCCGCTGTAGCTTTAGCGATGGTTTCGAAGTGAAGTGAATTAAACTGTGCCCAAAGCAACCCGATACCAATAAGAAACCCGGCATCGCCAATACGATTGAAAAGAAATGCTTTGGTAGCCGCTGCCCCTGCTTCTGGCTTTTCGCGCCAGTGACCAATCAACAGATAAGACGAGAATCCGACCAGCTCCCAGAAGAAAAAGGTGACAAATAAATTATCCGACAGCACAATGCCCAGCATAGCGAATGTGAAGAAGCCGAGTATAGCATAATAGCGTTTCAATCCGGCATCGTTGTGCAGGTATGCCGATGAGAAAAGATGTACGAGCAAAGAAATGAAGTTAACCACCACCAGCATCAGTGCACTCAGGTTGTCAATGCGGAGCTGACCATTGTTCTCCATTCCATTAAATGTAAACCAGTTCCAGGTGATCACTACCGATGGGTTGTTCCAGACGGATACGAATACAAAAGCCGAACTGATAAATGCAAGGAAGAGAAGTGATGAACTAACAAGCGGTACCCTCTTTTTTAATCCTGACGGAATAAATAACAAGGCAACACAAGAAACCACAGGCAACATCCAGGCCGCAAGAGCCAGTCGGGTTACCCAAAAAGTGTCGTCAGCAGTCACCGTTGTTCTTTTAGATTACTGATATCATCGGGCACAGACGTGGTATAGTAATGATAGACGCGCAGCACGATGGCCATGCCTACAGCGGCTTCACAGACCGCAACAATGACAACGAATAAAGCGAACACCTGACCTTCTATTTTTCCATCATAGCCAAAGGCAACTAAGTTGAGGTTGGCGGCATTTAACATCAGCTCAATACCCAGCAACATCATGATTGCATTTCGTTTGGTAATAATGATGACGAGTCCTATTGAAAACAGGAAGGCGCTGAGGTACAGTAAGTGTTCGATCGCCATCGTCATTTTTTAATAAGAAAGGAAGCTGTAACGGCCGCACCGATAAGACTGATCAAGAGTAATATCCCCGCGATCTCCAACGGAGCCACATAGCTACTCATTAACTGAAAACCAATTTCACGCACATTGTTAGATGCCGGTGTGGATGAGTTGGGGTGAAGAGAGAACGATGTTGTCGTTAGCGCGTAAACGATGATGAACAACAGGCCAGCTCCGGTAATGAAGCCGGGAATTTTCCTGGCCGTTTCTACATTCAATGGTTTGTTTGCAACGCGCGAGGAGAGCATCACACCAAAGATCATGAGTATGACCACACCTCCGGCATATACCATGATTTGTGTTACGGCAAGCAGCTCTGCATGAAGCAAAACAAAAATGCCGGCTATCGACAGCAGACAAATAATGAGAGACAGTGCTGCGTGCAATACATTTTTGGCCATCAGTATTCCCACCGCAGCAAGTGCCGCCAGGAGCAGGAAGAAATAATGAATGATGTCCTTCAGGTTCATGATTCAGCTGGAGGATTTTGTCCCGGAGGTTTAATCTTCGGTCGGAATACCGGGCGCACTGCCGGAGCAGGTGCTGGCGGTGTCGCTTCTTTTTCCTCTGCCTTGTCTTCTTGCTTTGAATCGGGTACAGCAGGAGGAGGGACCACGGGCTTCATTATCTTCGGGCGAAACACCGGCTTAGACGGAGTTGCAGGTGGGGGTGTTAATGAAGCGGTCTCTTCTTTTTTCTCCGTTATCTCTTTTGCTTCTTCCTTCGGTGTCTCCGTGGTGGGAGGTGCAGCAGGTTTCATCACTCTGGGACGAAACACCGGCTTCGCTCCCGGAACAGCTGGTGGAGCCTCATTTGATTCCGTGTTGTTTTCGGTAGCTGTAACAACGGGTGGTGTAGCCGCTGCCGTTTTGTTGCGCTGATGTTCTTCCCAGTTTTCTTTCTTCTCTTTAATCTGTGCCTCCGTCATGTCACCAAACACAAAATTATGATCGCGGATATCAAATACACTGAAATCGTATTTCTTAGTCATGGTCAGGCATTCCGTTGGGCATACGGTGGTACACAGTCCGCAGAAGCAGCATTTGGCCATGTCGATATCAAACTTCGCAGCGTAGATTCTTTTCGGGGTACCGTCTGACGTTTTTCCAATCTCTTCCGCTGACTTGATCGGTACAATATCAATACAATCTACCGGGCAGATTTTGGCACACTTGTCACAGACAATGCAATCATCGATTTCATTATGTAACTGATAGCGTCCATGATCGGGAACAGGAATGGTTTCGTGCGGATATTGAATGGTAGAGATACCTTCCTGCAAGGCAAAGTAATTCGGATCCTTAATAGCTACCGGTATTCTGCTTTTGCGGGCTTTCAATAAGTGCGATAATGTAAGTCTGAGCCCGGTGTAGACAGAGCTTGCAGTGAGGGAAATATCAGACCAGTACGTGCTTTTATCTTTCACTTTTACAATGAAAACAAAAATAGGATTTTAAAGACAGGGTAACAAGATTAATAGACGGGAGGAATAACGCGATCCCCATTTCGAATACCTGTGAAAGGTGTTTCAAAATGGGGATTACGTTCTCTTAATTATGCTTTCTTGATGGTAAAGTAGAAGGTACTTCCTTTTCCGATGGTGCTTTCCAGCCAGATAGTTCCACCGTTCTTTTCCACAAACTCTTTACACAGAATAAGCCCAAGGCCAGTACCTTTTTCATTGGCGGTGCCGCGTGTGCTATAGCCTGATGTCTTTTCAAAAAGGATGCTCTGAACTTCCGGTGAGATACCTACCCCATTATCCGTAACGGAAATCACATAATGATCTTTCTCTTCTTTGGAAGCAATTTCAATTTTGCCGCCTGGCTCTGTAAACTTGATTCCATTCAGGATCAGGTTTCGGAATACCAGATTGATCATGTTCGTATCGGCCAGCGCAGTAGTACCCGGCTGGATATGGTTAATCATTTCCGTTTGCTTCAGGTGCAAAGAACTCAATAACTTGATGTTCTCATCGACCATCGCACTGAGGTTGATCTTCTCTGCCTGAATTTTGAGCTTGTCCATTTGAAGCAAGGTCCAGTCCAGCAGGTTGTTGATGAGTGTTTTGGTGTGGTTAAACTGGATGCGCAGTTCTTTACTCAATTGCGTAAACTCTTCAGCAGTTACTTGCTTCTTGTCCACCATATCTAAAATCGCTGACAATGCATTCATGGGTGAACGTAAATCATGCGAAATGATCGAGAAGAATTTGTCTTTCACCTGGTTCAGTTGTTCCAGCTCCACACTCCGTCTCTTGATTTCATCCTGGTGTTCCATCAATAGTTTATTGATGTGAATTCTGCGCTGACCACTGCGGTACACGGTGAAGAGAAGGATCGCTGTCAACGCCATTGTTACTACCAATATATTGCGAATGAATTCCTGTCTCTTCAGTTCGGAGTCACGCTGATCATTGGCCTTGCTCAAACGGGCGATCATGACATCTTTCGTCTCGGTTTCAAACTGCACCTGGTCCTGGAATAACTTCGTCAGCATATCCTGGCTATACAGGCTATCCTGGAGGGTTTTATAATCCTTGTAGTATTTCAAGGACTGTTTGAAATCTCCTTGCAATTCGTGAAGTTTGGATAGCTCACTGAAGCATTCAATTTCCAATAGACGGGCGTTCATTTTACGTGAGGTGTCCAGTGTTTCCTCAAATAATTTCATGGCCTCTTTATACTTGCCTTGTTTCAAGAAGACCTTGCCGGTGCCAAGAGAAGCCTCAGCCAAGCCGAAGCTATTGGATGATTTTTTGTGAAGCATGGCAGAGGAGTCGAAATAAGCCAACGACTTATCCAATGCTCCTTTGTCCAGATACAGATGAGCGATTTTATTAAGTGTTTTCGGCTCCAATGTTCTTATTCCCCGGGCCCGGGTGATGCTAAGTGAGGTCAGCAATGCTTTCTCGGCTTCGTCAAATTTCTTCTGAAGCAAATACACACCGCCAATTTCATCAAGTGAATAAGCCTCGCCGTCCTCATCTTTAATCTGGCGGCTGATTTTCTGCGAAAGCTCTAAATGCTCCAGAGCAACATCAAACTGACCTAGTTCTTTGAATACAGTACCTACGTTGTGCAGCGCGATCGTTAATTGCAGCGAGTCGGCTCTTGGCCTTGTCTTGTAGGATTGAGTGAAGTAATAATAGGAGTCATCATATTCTCCCAGGTTGAAATACGTATTGCCCAGTACGTTCATGGCATTGGCAATCTGAGCACTGTCTTTGAGAGCGATAGTTAGAGGAAGGCGCTGATTGTCGTACTTTAAGGCAGTGGTGTAGTTGCCATGTAGCGTAGCCAGGTAGCTCATGCGCTTGTAGCTTTCAGATTTAGCCCACGCCCAGTCTTTTTGCTCACTTAGCCGGGTGGCTTCATTGGCGAATGCTTCTGCTTTGGTGTAGTCGACATAGAGATAAGCATCGGTCAGTTTATTGAGAAGTACAATCCTGACGGAGTCGGACTCTGCTTTGCTCAAGGCAGTTTCGAGGCTGTCTAATTTAGCCTGTGCGTTCGAGATGGTAGCGGTCGAAACGGCCACAATAACAAACAGAATGTATTTGATGATGTCTTTCACGATTAAAACAATTTCCAAAATCCGCATAGTATTATTAAAATCAAAGAAATAGGGGTTAGATATTTCCAACTTAGCGACATCAGTTGATCAACGCGCAGGCGTGGTAAGGACCAGCGTACCCAAATTTGGGTAATCACTAAGAGAAAAGCTTTTAAGATCATCCAAAAAATTCCCCATACGGGGCCGGTTGTCCAGTCTGCCAATAACAAGGTACTGCCCATGTTTGGAAAAGGTGTATTCCATCCTCCAAAGAAAAGAATAGTGCCCAGCAAGCTCACAAGCAGCATCATTGCGTACTCGGCCAGCATAATAATGCCCCACCGGAAGCCCGAGTACTCGGTTTGAAACCCGGCCACAATTTCGGCTTCGGCTTCAGGAAGGTCGAAAGGGGTGCGATTACTTTCTGCCAGTGATGAGATGAAGAAAATGATCCAGGCAAAAAATAACAGGGGCATACGGAACACATTCCAGGTAAAGAATCCTCCCCATGTATTGGTTTGTCCTAAGGCTTTGATCCCCAGTAAGTACGAGGGTATATGACTGTGTGTGCCTTGCTGGAAACAGATAGCTTGCAAATCCAGTGTTTGGGTGACGATCACTACACAGAGTACAGATAAGCCCAGCGGCACTTCGTAGGATATAAGTTGGGCAGCGGCACGCATGGCCCCCAGTACACTGTATTTATTATTAGAACTCCATCCGGCCATCAATATTCCAATGACGTCCATCGATACGATGGCGAGTAGAAAGAACAAGCCGGTCGATATGGATGAACCTGACCACGATGGGCTTAAGGGGAGCACTGCAAATCCGGCGAAGACAGCAACAAAAATGAGCAGGGGGGCCGCTTTGAAAAGCCACAACTCCGCTTTGGCGGGTACGATCTCTTCCTTCTGTAGAAGCTTTAACAGGTCGGCTACGGTTTGAAGTAACCCATAGGGCCCTACCTCCATCGGCCCGAGCCTGTCCTGCATGAAAGCAGAAAGTTTACGCTCGGCATAGATCACCACTATGGAGTAAACAATGAGGAAAGGGAGGATGAATAGAAGGGTACTCATTCAAAAGGGTGAACCAAAGATCATAAATAAGGTGCTTAGAAACTATTAAAAGAACAGGTAAACCCTACACGCTTGTAATCAGTTCCACAACGAGTGCTTTTCCAGAAGTACTTTTTCCTGGAAAAACAATCGGGTAGAGGCCTCAAAAGCTTCGGTATAGTCAGACACATAAAAGGTGCGCTGCACCGGCCCTCGTTCATCATTAAACAGGCTGTACTTTTGCAGATGCTCTTTCAACGCCAGCGCTACTTCTTCGGCCGAATCGATGACCGGTATGCTGTTGTTATAAAAGTGATTGATCTCCTTACGGATAAGCGGATAATGGGTGCAGGCAAGTATAAGGGCGTCAATGTTCTGAAGTGTTTCCTCCTTCAGGTACTGGCTGATGATTTCATGGCTGATCTGGTTGTTGAAAAATCCTTCTTCAATCATGGGCGTGAGCAGCGGTGTAGCCAGTGAGCTGAGGGTAATGTTTTTCTTTGCATCCGCAATTTTGCGCGCATAGATACCCGATTGCACCGTGCGCTTGGTGCCAATAAGGCCAACACGCTTACCTTCAAAATTTTGGGTGATGAGTTTCACCATCGGATCAATAACATTGATGATGTGAGCCTCTTTGCGCACGTATTCTTTTAATAACTCATAAGCAGCCGAACTTGCCGAGTTGCAGGCGATAACAATTACCTTACAGCCTTTTTTGAGAAGAACATCGGCAATTTTAACAGAGTACGCCTGAATAGCCGCTTCTGATTTGTCACCGTAGGGAAAGTGAGCCGTATCGCCAAAATAAACCATGTGCTCATGCGGGAGCAAACGCTTGATTGCATGGGCTACTGTAAGGCCACCCGTGCCGCTATCAAAAATACCGATCGGGGAAGAAGGAGAATTGTTCATATCGTATAAAAAACCTACATATTTAAATAATTCCGGCGTAATGGATTACTTAGTTTCATAAAAGTGTATTTGATATATTGAAAAGGCATTGCCTGAATGAAAAAAATCCTTCCTACTCTTTGTGTCCTGCTTTCCATGATGGTAGCGTATGCGCAGCCGGCAATGGACGAGGTGGAGCTTGTGCACAGAGAGATAGAAAAGGCAGATTCATCCCGGTATGATCATTTATTCAATCAATTATACAGCAAGTGCCGGGCCTTGCCTGCGGCTAGACGCATGGCGGTAGCCGAACAAATCGTAGCCACCGCGGAGCAAGCCAATAACCCGGTGTTGCTGGCCTATGCCTACCGCCATAAGGGTAATACTTACCTGGACGCAAAACAAAATGCAGAAGGGCTTAATTACTTAAAAAAAGCTTACACGCTCTGCCAGGAAAACAATCAGAAAAGAGAAACGGGCATCATGGCGCTGAGGCTGGGTCGCTTTTATTTCGATGAAGATTTTTTCACGGAAGCCCTGGAGCGCTTTTATGAAGCTGATCATATTTTTGTTTCGTTGAATGATACCTCAAATCTTTTTGAAACCAGCTACCTGAGTTCGTTGATCAATTATCGCATGAGCAACTATGCGGAGGCCATTGTTCAGGCACAAACCACCAATAGCCAGTTTGCCCGGTTACGACATCTGACGAAAGGAGATTCGATTAATGCAATGAGTGCTAATAATACAATCGGTTTGTCGGCTTTTCAGTTGGGTAATTTTGAGTTAGGCCTGCAAGCCTTTGAAAAAGCAGAAGTAATGGCTAAGCAAATGAAGAATGAATTCTGGATAGGATTGATTAATGGCAACCGTGCAAAAATCTATCGTGCCCAGGGCTTCATTACCATGGCCATTCAAAATTTAAAGCAGGATTTTGCGATCAGTATTAAATCAAAAGAGTGGAGTAGTGCCAATAGCTCCGCCACCACCCTGGCCGATATCTATATTGACGAGAAAAAACTTTCTCTGGCGAAGTTGTACCTGGATACGGCAGCTTCGCTAATGAAATACATCACGTCAACAAGGCGTAAACTCGCTGTAGCAAAGACAAAAGCGAAATACTATGAGCGTTCAGGAGACCTCAGCAATTCACTAAAAATGCAAAAAGAAGTGATCCTGCTCAATGATTCGCTGATGGTGGAGAGGGAAAGAGTAAACATGGCGAAATTCAGCGCGAGGTATGAGCTGGAAAAGAAGCAAACGGAAATTACGGCATTGCAACACTCCAATGAAATTCAGCAAACGAAGATTGATAACCAGCGTGTGATCATCTGGTCAACGGGCATCATATTGGGTTTAGTGGTGCTGCTGGTATTGGTCATCATTCGCGATAGCTACCGGATGAAGGCACAATATGCGGTGATTTCATTGCAACGGAAAGAGATTGAGAACAAAAATGAAGAGCTGGAAGCCCAGAGCCATACCTTGCAACAGCAAAACCAGATCATCGGATCAATCAATCTTCAGCTGGAAGAAAAAGTAAAAGAACGTACAGATGAACTGAATGCCGCGAACCAGGAGCTGGACCGCTTTTTATATCACGCCTCGCACGATATACGAAGACCTATTGCGACCCTGCTCGGCCTGGAACAAGTGTTTCAACTTTCGGGCAGGGAGACCTGGCAAGTACTTTTTGAAAAAGTATCGGATACCGCGCATAGCATGGACAGCATGCTATACAAGCTGCACATGGCTTATGAGTTGAACCGGCCCACGGGTGAGCGAAACGAAATCGATCTTCATGAAATCATCAATGAAACCACCAGGGTTTTTAATTCCGAATTTCAGCGCAGAAATATTGACCTGGTTAACGTGCGGGGAGCATCGATCGTCATTTCTTCAAACAAGGAATTATTGAATGTGATTTTCCGCAACCTGATTGAGAATGCCATCTCCTTCCGAAGACCCCACCTGGAAGAGCGTCCCTTTGTACGTATCCGTTCGTATATCAGGGACAATACAGTCATGGTAGATGTGGAAGACAACGGTATCGGTATCGACCCGAAACACTCCGATCGCATATTTGATTTATACTTCAGAGGCACACAGCAATCGAAAGGGAATGGCGTAGGCTTGTACCTGGCAAAGAAGGCTGTAACGATGCTGGGAGGAGTGATTGAGGTGAAAAGTGAATGGGGAACAGGCTCTGTATTCAGCGTGCACCTGCCCCTCCGTTAAGAATTACACCACGTTGTCAGAGAGCCTGGCAAGTACAATCTCACGTGCCTCGCGATGATTGCAATACGAGCACCTGAAATGTTTTAAAAGTAAACCGGTTTCTGTGGAAGTAGGTTTTACCTCGATTTCTTCATTATAGATTTTAAGTGTGAAGTAGCCACACTCTGAACACTCTTCGGCATGCTGATAAGCCCAATACTTTTCTATTTTCTTGTATCCGGTTTTATCATCAAGCCATACATCGTAATCGACCGAATGCACTTCGCTTGATTCTTCTGCGATCTGGTCTGCTTCCAGGTGGTGATCCTCTTCTTCTTCACTCAGCCTGCGCATTTTATTTCCGGATGGTGAGGTACGGGGTGTTATTCTGATTTTGTGTAGCCTTTTTTCGAGCTGACGTGGATAGTAGGTGCGTATGATACTGTAGAAAATAAAATAGGCAATGATCGCAAAACTGAGTGATACAAAGATGCGCACGTAAAACCATGAGATGTCCTCCTGTACTTTGTTGGTGAATACACTATTGGTAAGAAAGACACCTGACGCAATAAGCGCGATGATGCTGTACCAGAAATACTGCACCTCATGAAGATTGACATAATCATACTTTTCTTTGAGGTCTTTTGCCTGGGCAACCTTGAACTCGTGATACAGAAAGATTAAAAACGCAATGACGATACACGCTCCC
>JAHEZH010000327.1 GCA_023251155.1 Flammeovirgaceae bacterium
TTCATGCTTTGCAAAACAACGAACTTCTTCCCTCATTGGGTTATGAAGAATCGGGTCTGGATCAACCATTGAATGTGATTACAAAATCAGAACAAAAAGAAATGAGCATCTGCCTCAAGACCGCTTCGGGATTTGGCGGATGTAACGCAGCGATTATTTTCAAAAAGGAACTATAAATGACTACAAAAAGAACAGACGTATTGGTAATTGGTGCGGGGCCTGCCGGAAGTATTGCGGCTGCAATGATTCAGAAAGAAGGATTTACTGTGCGCGTAGTTGAAAAGGAAAAATTTCCGCGCTTTGTCATTGGCGAAAGCCTGTTACCCCGATGCATGGAAGTATTGGAGGATGCGGGCTTACTGGAAGCCGTGAAAGCCAAGAAATTCCAGGAGAAATTCGGAGCAAAGTTCGTCAAGGATGGAGCCGTTGCTGATTATAATTTCAGTGATCAGTTTACCAACGGCTGGACCTGGACCTGGCAGGTACCACGCGCAGAGTTTGATACCACACTGATCAAAACCGTAGAGCGCATGGGTGTGCCTGTTGCATTTGAGGCAACGGTAACCGCCATTCAATTTCAAGAGGACGAAAGTTCAACCATCACCGTTCAGCACAAAGACGGAAATATAGAAAATATTGAAGCTCGTTTTGTTATCGATGCCAGTGGCTATGGACGCGTTATTCCTCGTCTTTTCAATCTGGACCGGCCATCCACACTGGGTGAACGAAAGGCCGTATTTGCCCACCTGCAAGATCCTCATCGTATGAACTACGATGAACCTAATCGCATTACGATTGTGAGCTACGCACCGGGTACATGGGTTTGGATTATCCCCTTTTCCAATGGGGTAACTTCCGTGGGTTTTGTTGGCAGCTTCGATTTCTTTTCCACCATTCCTGGCGACCTGAAAGCACAATTTCAAACCTTGATTGCTGGACATGCGCATTTGAACGAACGGTTTTCCAATGTGGATTTTGTTTTTGAACCGAAGAAACTCGAATCGTGGTCGGCTACGACAGATCAGTTTTACGGAAAAGGTTTTGTGCTGACGGGTAATGTAACGGAGTTTTTAGATCCGATCTTTTCATCCGGTGTGATGTTCGCTACGGTATCGAGCCATATGGCAAGTAAGCTGGTAACCCGGCACCTGCGCGGAGAGAAAATGGATTGGAATAAAGAATATACTCAACCGATTCAGCAGGGCGTTGATACATTCCGGTCGTACGTAACGAACTGGTACGATGGCACGCTGGAAAAAATATTCTTTAGCCGCGAGCAGGATCCGGAGATTAAAAGACAAATCTGTTCTGTACTGGCGGGGTATGTGTGGGATCAGAAAAATCCCTACGTAAAAGATCATGCTACTGCTTTGAAGAGACTGGCACGTATGATCAGCTACCAGTCCATGAATTCATAAGCGACCACAAGTGAATTTCATTACTTCATATAGCCTTATTCGAAGCCATTGCATCCGTAAAAATGGTGCGGTTTTATTCACTCAGCCGGCTACGCTTACGCTGGATCAATTTCTTACCGCTGCTTATGAGTTTGTCCATCCAGGGTATCCCAAATTTTACAAGATGGATCACCTGGCCAAGCTTGGTTTCATTGCCACCGAACTACTGCTGCAAAACCGCAGGCTCTCTGAAGATTATCCGGCTAACCAAATCGCTGCAGTACTGTCCAATGCAAGCTCAAGTCTGGACACCGATCGCCGATACTATACCAGCACAAAGCAAATCGCCAGCCCTGCGCTGTTCGTTTATACCTTGCCTAACATTGTTCTGGGGGAAATTTGTATACGCCACGGACTGAAAGGAGAAAATGGATTCTTTATCTTCGGGCAATTTAACCCGCAGTTCATGGCGGGCTACGTGGATCAGGTCTTGCAACGAGGAGCACAGAGCTGCCTGGCCGGATGGGTGGAAACGAATGAAGAAGAATACGATGTCTTTTTATATTTAACCGAAAAAGAAAAAAAAGGAGAAGGGCTGGATCATACCAGCGAAACAATAAGCAAACTCTACAATCAGTAATATGGAACAATTGAGGACCGATTTAAAAAAACAAATCATTGAGGCATTAAATCTAAATCACCTTAAGCCGGAAGACATTGCTGATGATCAGCCTCTATTTGTAAAAGGACTTGGACTGGATTCGATTGATGCATTGGAATTGATTGTATTACTTCAGCAGCATTACAATATCAAAATTTCCAATCCGCAGGAGGGCCCCAAAATATTTCAGTCGGTGAATACCATGGCGGAATACATCACCGAACACCAATCGAAATAAATTTTCTTTGTGAAAGCCAGGATACATGTTGCCGGTTTGGGATGCATTACGGCCATTGGCAATTCGGTGGCCGAAACATTTCATGCCCTGGAACATGAGCAGTCCGGTATTTCACCGATTACTTTATTTGACACCCTCCATAAAAATGAACTACCTGTAGGGGAAGTCAAACTAAGCAATACCGCATTAGCCAACCGGTTAGGAATTAAAAATAACGTCACCCGCACTTCACTATTGGGCCTTGCGGCAGCACAAGAAGCGATTACTCATTCGGGAATAAAGAATACATCGGAATGGAGAACCGGTTTTATCTCTGCCACTACTGTGGGAGGCATGGATAAAACAGAACACTTTCTGGTGGATTTCTTAAAGGATAAAACAAAAGGTGACTTGCACGATGTTGTTCATCACGAGTGCGGAAGCACTACCGAATGGATCGCCGGCCAACTCCAGATAAACGATTTTATTTCGACCATCAATACTGCTTGTTCCTCATCCGTCAATGCCATC
>JAHEZH010000096.1 GCA_023251155.1 Flammeovirgaceae bacterium
ACGGCATAAGCCGATTACTAACCTGATCATTACTCAGAGTAAGACGTTGAATAAGCATCTGGTTTTATTTTGTTCGTACACGAAGTATTTCAGGAGCCAATAAAACTATTTTGTTTATGAGGCATTTTATCTCTTTATATGAGGCCAGTAATTCGCTACCAGCCAGCATCAAGTATGTAAAGCCAGCCATTGCCATATCACCATCATGTAAGGCGCTTATCTTGCGCAGCAGCGATGGAAGCAGTGAAAAAAAACAACGGAAGAAGGCTGGAAGATAGCGAGGTTAGTTTCATAATTGTAGTTGACTATCAAAAGATACAAAAATTCATGTTGGATACATTGTCAATCCTATCAATCATCCATTCCCTTTTATTAAGTAAACTTTAATGGTTGATTAAAAAACCATCTATACAACTCGCTGGTTATCATATACTGTTGAATAATAGAGGGAGCATGTTGTCCGATTTTGTTCCTTAACTGTAAGAGGACCCTTTCAAATGATCAGTGCGTAGGTTACATTAGTAACGCGATTAATGTTCGTCCCCAATGAAACAAATTCTAATAATTACATGGTTAGCGTGTACCTTCCATTTTTCCATTGCACAAAAGAAGGAAGTCAATTTTTACCTGGCTCCCTCGCTCTCGGTTGAGCTGATCGACAAGAAGGGATTGATCATTAAAAACTATCTGGAGAAAGAAACAGGATTATCCATCAAAGTCATCGTCCCTGATTCCTATGAAGCGCTCACCGAACGACTGGGAAAAGATCCGAATGGCTTTGGTTTTCTGAATGGACAAAGCTATGTCATTGCCAACAAAAAATATGGAGCAACAGTAAAGCTGCGTGCCATACGCTTTGGTCATTCTACCTATGCAGGACAAATCGTGGTGCGGGCGAATTCAGGTATTAAGTCCGTAGCCGATTTGAATGGCAAGTCGATGGCATATACCGATGAATTGTCAACGTCAGGTTATCTGTATCCGAAGAAGATCATTGAAAAAAATAAAGTAAAACTTTCGAAGGAAGTATTCGCGAAGAAACACGATGAGGTGATTCGCATGGTGTACGAAGGAAAGGTAGATGTGGGAGCTGCGTTTTATTCACCTCCTGGTCCTGATGGTAAGATCCGCGATGCACGTGCGCGTGTGATGGACCAGTATCCGGATGTGGAAAAGAAAGTGATCAAGTTGATATTGACTGATCCTATTCCGAATGATCCTATTGTATTCTCTAAAAATTTTGATGAAGAATCGTCCCGCAAGCTATACATCGCATTGATGAAAATGGCGAAGGACCCTGAAGGCAAACAGGCACTACAGGATCTGTATGGATGTGAAGGTTTTGTGAAGGCCGGAGACACGGATTATAATTCTCTGCGTCAAGTCATGGGAAATTTCTAGAATCATCAATCACTCAAGCTCATCAATCATGAAGAGGATAGGGTAGTGGTCAATATTCAAAAAAGAATCCTGATTGAATTGGTCCTGGGCACCCGATGACTTTTTAGATCCATTCATTGCATTCAATGCGTGGATTGGAGAATCGTTTTATTATAAACACCGGAAGGTCTTAAAAGCTTCCATACCGTGATTATTTCATTTGCGTTTATTGGCTCGTGTCTACGAATCTAGGGAGCGCAAATAGGCACGTATCGATTTTTTGGAACACTACATTATTTTACCTTTTACAATCGGATTTGCCAATTATTTCTATAAAAATTGAACCGTTATTTGTAAAGTTTAACTTTACAGGCAACTTAAAATTGATATGAGAGATGGAAAATGAAAAAACACAACAGTTTATTTCAGCCATGTTTGACATACTACGGGCAGCAAAAGCTGAGTCCGAATACTGTTGCAAAATATGTGGGGGCGTAAGTGAGAAAGAGCTGTTTATTATAGTTTTTGTCGGCCAAAATGAGAGTGTTAAGATGAGTGATATAGCTGATAGTCTTAATGCACCGCTTAGCACCCTCACCAGCATCGTAGATAAACTTGTAGAAAGTAAATATCTAATGAGATATAATTGGCAAGACGACCGACGTGTCGTGAAAGTAACCTTAGCCAAAAAGGGTAAAAAGAGTTATTTAGCTTTCATGAAACAGAAAAACATAAATGCAACTAAAGTTTTGAACCAATTCACCAAGCCCGAACAGGAAATTCTAATCAATTATCTTACCAGGCTCTCTAATCATTATCTTCTAAAGCGGGAACATAAAAAATTTGATTTATTATTTCGATTTTCGTACTATTGCAATATCGAAATAAAAAAAACTGACTGACATGAACAAAACCATAATGATAACTGGTGCCAACGCAGGTATTGGTAAAGAAGCTGCTAGGCAACTTGCAATGTTGAAGGATACGGAAAAAATATATCTGGCATGTCGCAGTAAGGCCAAGGCCATCGCGGCAATGAAAGACCTCGAAACCGAGACGGGTAAACAGATTTTTAAGATTGTTGAAATGGATGTGTCCGACATACAATCGGTGCGAGACTCCATATCATCAATAGAGCCAATAGATGCATTGATTATGAACGCCGGGGGCAATGGTAGTAAGACGCCTAAAAAAATTACTCGTGATGGTGTCACGCAAATTTTTGCAACCAATTCCTTAGGTCATATGGTCCTGCTGGATGAACTGCTGAAAACAAACAGACTGCGAAAAGTGGCACTTTATGCGGGAAGCGAAGCAGCTCGTGGTATCCCGATGATGGGCATTAAACGTCCAAACTTAAAGACATCTTCTATAGAAGAATTTGCTTCGATATGCGATGGTACTTATTTCAATAAACATACCCCGGTAACGGATCTGTATGCTTTGGTGAAGTATACAACGGCGATGTGTCTAATGGCTACCGCCCGGAAATATCCTAACATCCGTATCATAACGATGAGTCCAGGCGGCACGATTGGCACAGAAATAGCAACCGAAAGTCCTATTGTTATAAAAGCTATATGGAAAATGATGGTACCCATAATGTACTCGCTTGGGCTCATGCACAAAGTGGGCGTAGCAGCTAAGAGATATGTAGATGGGATCTCAAACGAGAGCTACAAAAGTGGCGTGTTTTACGCAAGCAAAAACAGGATGCCAGTGGGGGATGTAGTAGACCAGTCGGTGTTTATGAAAGAGTTGAAAAATATCATCTTTCAGGATAATGCCTATAAAGCTATCCATCGGTTTATAAAATAGTGAACCATACATTTTATTTAACATAATATAAATTATATAACTATTTACTTGCTAAGTTACTGACCCACAGTTTCTATAATTACATTGGTTGGGACAATTAAATCTGTGCCCGTAGGCTCATTAAAAATGTCCTTAAGTTTAGTAGAACTCCGTAATTGTCGCTGCACCAACCAAAGTTTCGAGCACCTTTTTATCAAATCTTCGGGAGCAAAATACAATTGCGGAATGAGGAAGATTAATAATGAAATAGAAACGATGATTGCGGCTTTTAAGATATTTCAGTACTGGCATTTTTCCATCTTAAAGTCTTTCACCAAGTAGTCGTTTAAATTGTCGTAAGGAAGTTTACTTTGTTTTGAGATTATTGCTTTTATCGCCTCATCACATTCTTTGGAAAGCATGACCCCTTTTTTGCAGGCAATGGCCAGGATGTCCATCGTGGTGAGGTACGCAATTCTATGTTGTTCACAGTATGGCTTTATATCTCGCAGATTGCTGCTGGCAAGAATGTTATTCTGATATCGGCAAACGGCCATGCAAGCGCTTTCCCCTTTACCTTTTGTTTTGCTGAGTTGCGCATACTCTTTTAAAATCTGCTCGTCTTTGGAAGGAAAAGTATATTCTTCGATTACTTTAAAGCGTAAGAAGTTTTCAACATGAGGAGCGATTGTCTTGTTTCGCATCAGTTCTTCAAGCACGAAATCCAGAATGAGCAGTCGGCCTTTGTATAATTCCTGCAATACGCTAAGACGATCCGCTTTATAAAAATGGATAATTACATCAGCATCCAGCAGGATGTATACAACCTTAGAATCCATTGTCGGTTTCTTCCTCCAATGGATTCACTCCGATTGCATCCATTAATTCATAAAAGTGTGACTCGGATATTTCGCTTGAAGAGAACAATTGTTGCGCGATCACTCCATAGTCTCCGATGACTGATTGAGAGGCGGCTTTTTTATATAAGGCAACCGGGTAGCCGAAGTAGGCGGCACTTTTAATTACATCTTTCGAGTATTTGTCATACGTGGCTGAATTAATGAAGCCCAATGACTTGAGCCTATAAAGCAGTGCACTTCTGGATACACTATAAAACTGTTCGATCTTAAGAATGGTCTGAATGGAGATCTCTGCACTACGTCCTAGTTCTTCCGTAGGAATCATCTTCTTTACGCCTTCGGTAGGAAGAAGGAAGAAAGCGGCAAACAAATCCGCTTTATATTCTTCTATGTCCTTCGTATCGAAGCTTCCTGTCTTGCATTGCTGCGAGGTAAAATTGTCCTGAATGCATAAATGATAGAGCTCATGCGCAATGGTGAAGTGTTGCTTCCCTTGGCTTTGCTCGGCGTTCACCATCATAAAGAGGTTATTACCGATCTTAATAGCCATTCCGGAAAAGTCATTACTCAATGGACGGAAAACGGAAAGCACGTTTTTCTTCAGCAGGAGGCTTTTCAAATGGACCGGCTCTGTGGAGCTGAATCCATTCTGCTGCCTGAAGTCAATTGCCTTTAATTCTATTTCTGATTCAATTGCTTTTCTTCCCGCCATCCTTGATTAATTTCAGTTTCAAATAATTCTTCACGATCTTCTGAAAATCGGCAATGCTTTGAAGGTCGGATTCAGCCAGTCCATTTGTTCTGAATGCAAAGGCAAAATTGGCTTGCAGAAATGCCGATTCATCACTCATGAGGTCAGCAACCTCTACTCCGAAGAGGTTGGAAAGTTTCTCCAAATGAGGAAGTGGGATTTCGCGTTCCCCGCTTTCGTAATAACTGATTAACGGACGGCTGATTTTAAGAAAGGCGGCAACTTCTTCCTGCGATAAACCCCTCCTGCTTCGCAATGTTGCCAGATTCTTGCGGATTTGGTCTTGGCTAGTCATAGTTATAGGGCTTTGTATTGCAAAAGTATTGATAATTTATGTAACATCAAAAAGCTTATTTTTGTTATTAAAACGCATATTTATAATTACATGTTTTGATTAAACGAAAAAATTTTTCACAAAATGTAACAAATGTGTTATTTCCTGCGTATCTTCAAATAACCAAATAAAGAAACGTGATGATGGATATTAGCAAACAAAAAATTGATGCACCCTGTCCCGCTTGTGGTCATAAGAACTCCATAACTCTGGCGCAGGTAAACCGGGAAGAAACGATCACCTGCCTTTGTGGGCAGCGAATTCAGTTGCAAGATAGTGATGGCTCTAGTAAAAGAGCGACTCAAAATATAAATCGAGCAATGACAGATCTAAAGAAAGCATTAAAGGGATTTGGACGATGAAAAGCATCTAATTTACCAATACTACACTGTACATCTACTTGTCCAACGGGACAATTTAGTCCCTTTTTTGAATGAGAGTTTTTATATTCAGAATTCGCTGGAGATTTAACTTCATTTGAATATCAAGCCAATGCATTGGATGATTGCCTAGTGCTTCAGAAAACCGAACTGCCAGGTCAATGGAAATTTGGCATCTTCCGGATATGACATGAAGCAGCATATCTCTTTCAAATCCAATGTAATCCGCAAATTGACCTAGCTCCCATCCAAGAGGTTTAAGAAAATTTTCAACGAGCTCATTTCTCAGACACATGTATTCACTAAGACGATTCTTGCTAATCATGGGCTTGATGAGTCCATTGAGGGAACGAGTCTCTTTAATTGCATAATACTCATTCTGCATTCTTAACCAATATTCTGGAGTAGTATTGAAAGCTTTTGACACGCATAGAATTAAACGCACTGGCATTTCAAGTTTGCCTTTTATTATTTGCTTAAGTTGGTGGTGTCCTAAGCAAAAGAAATCAGCCCAGTGTCTTAAACTTGAAATACCTGAACGCGTAAGGAAATTTTTATAAAGTACTAAGCCTGGATGTTGAGCATTTTTACCGACCCAAGGTGTTGAAATGGATCCTTCTCCAACTCCCCTACTCGCCTTAAAGTACTTTGAAAGAGAAGGATATTTGCTATCCATCTCTGAAGCTCTCATTTTAAGGTGTTCAACCATATCTTGTTTTGACTGGAGATCAATCCAATATTTTGCTCCCAATCCTGTAGCGCATCCAAGCTTGGCGGCAATTTTATAATTTATCCTTTTTTTCCCCCGAACTATCTGTCTAATTGAAGAGAACGCAAGTCCAATATACGCCCCAAATCCTATTGAAGATACCTCCATCTTTTTTAGAAATTCTTTTTCCAAAATCTGCCCTGGTTTTTCTAAATCATATTTACTTTCAATCCTTTTCAATTTGGATACCGCTTGCCGATCAAGCAGATACCAATATAGTTTAAACTCATTTTGCTTTCTTAGCCAGTATTCAGGTCGTGTGTTAGTTTCCTTCGCAATCTTGATGGACAATTCAACCGAGATGGGACCCCTACCGTTTAAAATCTTTGTAAGGAAGAATTGATGTTTTTTTAAACGATAAGCCCAATCAGCAACATTCTTTCCTGATGGTCTAATGAAATCATCCATCAGAATTTGCCCTGGATGTGGTGACTCCTTCATCTTATCCTCTAATGACGTATATTTTCCGGACGAGGGTAAGAAAAAATTTAAGGTATGGCTCTTCCTCCTTTAGTTTGCTTTTCCATTTCTCTAAATGATAATTGTTCGGGATAAAAAAAAGAAAGAGCGAGATCCCTTCCAAGTACCTAATCATTTTGGCTAGCTTAAAAAGATCTATCGTACTATACAGATGAAAATTGTCAATAACTACTAAAGACGTTTTCTTCAGCTTCTTCAAGCTTCTGCAAATAAGAGAGATGGTATCATAATCATACGCGTCATTGGGAAGTTTAAATGATTTATCCAACTGGAGGGCGAGGTCAAAGTAAGCGTAACTAGGGGGACAAGTCACGCCTAATGTCACTAGGTAACAGTGATAATGTTCATTTAAGTAGCCTCTTATTCTGGATTCAACTTTTGGATCATCACCTCTGATAATGATGATAGGCTCCAGTGTCTCGCTAGACTCTTTAATTATCCTCTTGATTCCTCTCAAGGGGCTCAAATGAGATACCGTATGATCAACTTTCATTTTTTCGATGTCTATCAAGCATTTTCTTAAGTATCGGATTCTTCGTAAGTATTCGCTGAGCATGACTTTCCAGGTACAATTCCAAGTATGGTTTGATAGTACCGTGGCCTGAGGCTATCGCATGCCATTGCAAAATGATTACAGTTTTTCGTGAAAGGTCAACATTGCGCCTAAGTTTATCTGATTTCATAATCTAAGATCGTGGGGTGATGTAAATTATAGCTGATGTATGGTTCAACAATTATGCTCATTCATGAACTTTTCTCCTTTATATTTATAGTAAATTAAAGAATAGTTTATATTTTGTTATAAATCTTCATTTTGCTTTTTGGTTATGAAACCAACGCTTGCTTCTCACCGCTCCAAACAACCTGCTCAACTGCTTCGTGCCTCTGAAGTGCTCTCTGATTACGAGCAATGGCTCGTTTCGCATTATGGATCTATTGGTACTTACCTGGCGCATGCAAAGTCTTTCATGAAGCGTTTCAAAGATCAGGGATCACTAACCAATCAGCTTGACACGTTTGCGTCCAGGAAGAGCATCACAGGGCGATCTATTCTCAATCGCTTTAAGAAGTTCCTGGCCGAGAAAAACATTCAAAGTGTCAGTAATGATCTAAAGACCCAGGATGCTTTACCTCTTTCGAATGCCTATGTCAAACTTTACTTGATAGCTAATAAAGATCACCTTCGTTCAAAGCGTTCGCTTTCTACCTACGCTACCATTCTTAATAATTACTTCCATTTCATTAATGAATTAAGGCACTTTGAAAAGATCACCGTCCAACGTTTCATCTTTGCAAAAGGTCGTTCCGAATTTACCTCTGCATTGTATTGTACCGTAATTAAAGGCTTTGCTCGATGGGCTCTAGCTTACCTGACAACAAGGGATGAAGAATTATCTTCCAGCGAACGTAGGATCAAGGAATCATTGAGAATGATCAGCGTCCGTTCGTTGCAGGACGTAATCGCCATCAAAACGAAAACCACACCGCGTAAGCTTTACTATAAAGAAAGCCTCTCCAGGAAACAACGTGATCGTCTGCTCTCCTACTGTTCTTCAGCCAGAGACCGGGCAATCATCACTCTTATGGCTTATGAAGGTCTTCGTCCGGTAGAGGTAGAACGTCTCACTGTCGCTGACTTGGACTTCCGCAAGTCAACTGTATCCATCTGGGGTAAGGGTCGCAGCATTCGTCAAAAGGAAATTATAGCCTTGTTTTCAACGGTATCACGTCATGTACGGACTTATTTGAAAGAAAGTAAAATCAAAAAGGGAAAACTCTTCCCTGGATTATCGTACCCTTCATTACATGAGTTGGTGAAGTCTGTATTTATTAAAACGCGACTACCTATGAAAATGCTTTCACCGCATAGCCTTCGCCACACCGCAGGGCAACTCCTTTATGATGAAGGAGTGCCACTGGAATTCATTCAAAGAACACTTCGGCACACCTCCATGCAAAGCACGCTTGTGTATGCTCGTAAAGCTATTGAGCAGTCCTACTTCAAACAGATGAAGAAAGTTTGGTAGGGTTGCGCTTTCTTTTCCCTGGTTTTTCTTCAATTTCTTCCAGATCATCTTCCAGTTCATCATTTGCATCCTTAGCATTGAGTCTACCTTTGGAAGTGCTTCTTTTTTTTACGGACCGATTTTCCTTTAGTGCCTCTTCCGCTTCCTCCAAAATGGCCAGGGTCATGTTCTCCAGCTCAGCGATTGTTTCGATACCGGATTGATGAAGTTCAAGCACCTGGTCTTCATCAAGCTGATGTTTGATTCCGTACTGAGCGATTTCGTTTCTCTTTAGCCCAGGAACCGTATACCACGACTCAACCCTTCGGTAAAATTCAGCCACACCTGTCACTCCACCTTTGATCGCTTGTAATAGATGCTTTTGAAAATAAGGCAATCCGACGAAAACGAATCCAGTAGATTGCATTGTATTATCCCTTAACTCATGAAAAAATCCTAACCCTCTTGGACTTAGCTTGCCTGCATCATCGACAACAATGAGTTTTTTAGTGCTGCCTTTTGAAAGAAGATTACTCAACTGTTTCATCTTAATGAAAAGCGAATCGGGCGCCTTTGGATAAACACCGGATACCTGAAAGATCATTTCATCCAGGAAGTTGGATATCCTGTACGATTGACCAATTCGTACATAGTACACTTCTTTATTCTCCAAAACATACTTGGCAATGGCAGAAGATTTTCCCATGCCCTCCCTACCAATAATACCGATCATGGAAGATCGCTTATGTGCACGAATTAGTGTGGTAATAACATATTGCTGTGAACTGAATACGATGTCAACTTTGGTAATCAGGTGAGTGAGTAGGTCTGTTGATGAAAATGCTTCATGTAGATTTTTCATACTTCAATTGGTTTTTGAATTATTCGATTACTTCAACTTCCATTACCTCTTCTTCTAATTTTCTTCGATTCATTTGTCGCTTGATAATTTTGTCTGCGAGCGACTCAGTTCTCTTTGATGTTCCCACTATACTACCATTGACCATGTCTTCGTCCTCTCTTTTACGATCTTTAATAAACTGCTGTGCTTCATGTAAGATTCTGCGTTGCTTTTTCATCACCTCCTTTTTGTTTTCTCGTGTCATGATCATACGCGGCTCAATTTCTCCGATATACTTCAGTGTGCCGCGTTCAAAAAGATGTAGCTTAGAAAGATCATTCGGATCATAGCACATACGAACATCAGAGTTCTTGTAATTCCAAAGCATTTCCGCTTTTGTTACCTGATAGCAATACTCTACACCATCAATCTGAAGATCAATTCTTCCATCATTCTTGATCCGTTTACTTGTCATGGTTTTCCAGAACAAGAGTGGCTCCATCCAATTCTGCCATTTGATGGTGCGTTTCGATTCGTACATCCGGAATAGATCAGCTGGTGCTACTTTTTTTTTACGTTCATTGGTAGCGTAATTATACTCTTCGATCATCTTTCCAAACTCAGTTGTCATTTCCGAGATTGACATCATGGAAGACACCTTCGTGTACATTTGCTTCACAAATTCTCTAGATGGATTACCTGCGATGTTTTTGCTCTGAATCCCCTCTCCGATGTACCACGGCTTTGATGAGTGAAGCTTTTGAAATACAGCAAAGAAGGATTCGATTTCAGCCTTCCAGGTAGGAATGTTTGGAAAAGCTTTAGTAACGATTACGCCTAAATTTTGTAACCTTCGCATCAGACGCTTAAAGAGCGGGCGTTTGTATAAACTGTCATTGTCAATCACGATTTCTTCGGGTAGGAAACTGTAATTAACAAATGCCATTTTAAAACCCGAGGCAGCTTGTGAAGCCGATGGTTCCTCTCCCAACGCCCATCCTACTACTTTTTTGGAAAAAACATCAAGTACTACGTAAGCCCATAATCTTACGACCTTCCCACTGGATCCGCGACAATAGAATTGCAGTTTATAGAAATCCCCTTGGTACTGTTCTCCTGGTCCTTCAGCCAGAAACCTCGCTATTTTCGGAAGTCCATTCTGGCGGCCGAGTATCTTACCGTTTGATTCATGTTCTAGAATATTTCGATCCTGTTGGTGTGCTTTGAGTCGTTTAATACTGGAAGGTGACAATTCCACTCCATACTTTTTCTTAACGATATCAATTATCCGGGAAGTCGGAAGCCTTTTGGGGCTTCGTAAGAGTAATCGAATGTTCGCTTTAATAGGCCCAGTCATTTTAACTTTATACTCCCGTGAAACACCACGTGAATTATGAATAAGTGTTTCTGCAATTCCTTGCCTCTTGCAGTTACGAATTACTCTCCAAAAATAAACGACACTTTCAGTATTAAATTTCGGTTCAACTAAGGAATCAAGTTCGCTACGCATAATTTCCCTGTAGATTTGAAAGATAACTTTTGAAGGCCACTTCTCTTTACAAGCAGCAATGATTGAATCAATTAAAGAATGTGCTTTTGCATAAATAATGCGTTGTTGATTATCAGTAATTTTATCCTCATAGAATTTTAAAAAGGATGGCCATC
Organism: Flammeovirgaceae bacterium; assembly: GCA_023251155.1. Taxonomy (GTDB): domain Bacteria; phylum Bacteroidota; class Bacteroidia; order Cytophagales; family Cyclobacteriaceae; genus ELB16-189. The sequence continues at coordinate 11,264 of JAHEZH010000096.1, forward strand.
TATTCTGATAAACATCCTGAAGTGCTTCACGAAAGTGAACTATTTCCGTATCGGCATTAATGTCCTCTGCGGCCTTGCTTGATGATTGCAAAAGAGCAAGGGCATCAAGAGCTTGCATTGGAAGACCAGCTATTGATTTTGCATTGACTGGAATTGTATCGTAGTCAATCATTACAGCATTTTTGTCCACGAAGGCTTTCCAATGAGAACTCTTTCCATTATAAAATTTTGAGACACCATTTCTTATGGTTTTGTCATTCACACCTAACATCTGTATCAGTACTCCGGCTGAAACGTAAAGCACGATTCCTTTGCCCATAGGATTTTTTAATGAAAAAAACTTTTGATGTCCCCACTTTCCATACGTTTTATTTCTAACTGTTTCCATGGATGTATAATTAAATCATCTCCGATTGAACAGAAGTTTCATTTGTTTTCCAATGCTCTTCATAACATCGAAGCATCATCATTCCCGGATCGGTAATCCACGGCATGAATTCATCTAGAAGATTTAGATCTGATAGTACACAGTGTAGCACAACGTATACATCTTGATAAGCATGGCCTTCACGAAAGATCAATTCATGCAGTTCAAGAAGAAGAAAATGATTTTTGAGATCAAAGATTTCACCAAGGATACTTCTATCACCGTTTTGAAGCCAAAAGGAAAGTTGAACACCGCTTTGTTTCCATTGGCGGTTATTCAAAACACGAAGTTTGATTTCGCTTTTGAGTTGATCCAAATAGTAATTGAATCTTTTAGATTTAATTGGTGATCGATGCTGCAAGTAGCGGGCAGATTTCTTTTTAGCAAACATATTTTGAGATTTAATGACTTGAAAAAAATTGAATTATGAAGCTTCAACTAAGTGTAGACTTGCTGAACAATAATTCACGTGAAGAATGCTTCAGTGAACAATACTTCACAGTAGACCTTTTTTTTTAAAAAAACGGACTTGAACTTATATCTTTTTATGGAATTACAAACTTAAACGGAGGAAATCCGCATTATAATTTGGTATTTTACCTACGGATGCTGAGGAACAATACAGAGAAAGTATACACATGAAGATGAAAGATAAAAATCTATTATTTGCCACACGACTAAGAAACCTAAGAGATTTAGAAGGCTTAACGATTTATCAATTGTCTAAAAACACTGGAATTTCTGAGACATCAATTAGTAATTATGAGGCAGGTGATCAGGAACCCACATTAAGTGTAATAACAAAGTTCAGTGTGTTTTTTAAATGCACCTCGGATTATCTTATAGGAATAACAGATGATTCTAAACTGAGCTCAACCGCGTTTGAGTGTGCAAAGATGATTGACTCAATGAATCGTTTTGAACAAGATTGGACTTTTATCTTAGTAGATGCTATTAAGACGAAGGTTGAAACTCTGAGACGCGATAGAAGATTTCTCAGTGAAGGTTTTTTAAAGGAACTTAATAGATAATTATGGATGCATCTTTACATAGATTCGTGCAACCAAATCTGATGGATCCATGTTTAATGCCTCTGAGATTTTAAATATTTTATCTACCCCAGGAGCGTGCTTTCCCTTTTCAAGCCTGATAATATAACGTTCCGATAATCCTGTTTTTCTTGAAAGCTCTTTATGAGTCAATGATTTCTGAGTTCGAAGTTCTCTAAGAATAATTGAAATGCTTTCTCTGAGTTCCATCCCTTATCAGCAATGTGGCCTGCTATGAAACTATGCATTTTTTTATTTATAAAAAAAATAAAATGTGAATTGCAAATTGTATGTGTATTTTATGTAATGATACCTATAATGAATTAATAACTTATATTATCAATTCATGGTGTCCATGGTAATAGGATGGACATTAATATAAAAACAAAAGACGAATTTGTTGGTAAATCTTATTAATTCAAGTGCTTAAGGAAATCAAAAAAACTTTTGGGACCTAAAGTCATATTCATAACTGGGCATAAATTTTTCCTTCATATAGCACTCCGGGTATGAAGGTTACTAAGACGATGTCTTCAATTGTAATTTGGCTGATGACCTTGATTTACTGTTGGCCATCTGCTTGGTCCATTTTCCTTTTTTCTTTCGAAGATGTTTCGAAAGAGATGAATTACGACCGATTTTTTTTGAAGGTTCCACTTTACAAAGTAAATACATTAAAAATTCATTGCAAAAATAAATAACATGAATGCTCATGGCCTATCTGCCTCCCTGCTTTTGGACTGAGCCACCGAGCGGACTCTCTAAAACTAGTTGTCATTAATAGTTACCACTCCTTCGGCATTCAACTCAACCGCATAGCATTGAATCCTCTCAGGAAATTTTCCCTGATACTTCTTATAGAAAGTTTCTTTCGATGCAATGTTTATAAATATTCCTAAGGGATAGTTCAATTTCTCAAACATAAGATCTAGTTTTTTAAAATCTTCTATCGCATCTTTTTCAGCAGCTCGCAGCTTAAATTGAATAGCTGCGAAATTCCCCTCTGATCTTGGCTGATAAGCAATCTCATCATATGGAACATGAATGATTAAGTCAGGTCTTATCGATATTCCGTGAATCTTATATCGCTTCTGATATACAGCACTAAGAGTTTGAGTGAAGAATATCTAACGAATGTAGAATCGTAGGACAAACATTCTCTGTAATCTGGAAATTCCGCGGAGCTAGATCATTATTTTTCGTGTTAAACTGACCACGAGGAATAATGATACCCAATGAGTTGTAATTATTGCATGGCACGAAAGAAGTGGTGAGGCAGAGCGGAATCCTCGCTAGGACGATCTACTTAGAAAAGTTATTTCAATTCCTATCAATTGAAAAGCTGCTAGGACTTGAAAAAACATTCTTGTTCGTTATATTTACTAAGTGAGCCCATCACACCAATGCAGTGGAATGCATTGGTGGTGGGCTTTTTTCTTAATAGGCAAGGTATTCTGATTTTGCACGAATATGAATAACTCGTTATGTATATCTCAAGTGTAAGTATCCAGGGTTTCAGGTCTTTCGGGGAACAAGTCAATAATCCGATCAAGTAAAAACAGGACAAACACAGCAAAAGGTTAACGAGTTGATACGAAAACTTGTTGATCTAAACTATACTATAGCTAAAGATAATATTGATCTTGATCGAATTAAATTTAGTCTATTTTCCTTACGATTCGGGAGGTATTTACAGAATACGAAACCTCGTACTTTTTATTTTTTAATGCTTCCATTATATAAATTTGAGAATTCCTTTATAGGCTCTGAATTTCGCCATTTTGAAAGTTGGATGCCAATGGACACTCTTGATTATTGAACTGACGTTAATAAATTTTGAATTTAAGTTTTCTATAAATATATTCACGTAACACCAAATCAATTCCAAGACGACGTCCTATAAACTGATTAACGTAAAAAGCCGATCTCTATACTCAAAATTTATTTTTTACCCTCCGAACATGATTAACACCTGGACGCTAAAGAATTTTAAATCTGTTACTGACAAAACAACTTTAGAGTTTGCCCCATTAACAATTTTTGCTGGCTCAAACAGCTCTGGAAAGAGTACGATTATTCAAAGCATACTCTTAATAGCACAAACGATACAAAATCCCGTAAGATCAAAATCGGTTATTCTTAATGGTCACATGGTTAAGCTTGGAACATTCAATGACATATTATCTAATGGGTCAAAAGAGGATAGAATTTCTGTTGGATTCAGTATAACTCCACACAGGGACATCTCAGTTCACAGATTTATCGGTTATGGAATAAGCCCAGAGGAACAAATTAATAAATTAGAATGCGAATTTTCATTTTCAGCCACAGGAGCAAAAAAGGATCTTCTTCAGCTTCAACCCAAACTTGAAACCCTTAACCTCAAAGTTTCAAGGACGGACTCCAAGTCAGAACAACAAGAAAGTGAAATTGTAATTACGAGAAATGAAGCTACATTAGATAGTAAAATAAAAAAATATAGATTAAATCAAGAACAGCTAAGCTCCCACGAAATATTGGCGCTCGAATATGATGTGATTAAACCTAAAAGGCCTAGTCAAATTAGAAAACTTTCCGACGTAAGAAGTGAGAAAATAGGTGAATTTGCTGGAGCAACACTTTATCATTTTTTACCCCTCTCGATGTCTCTTGCTTATGATATCATAGAGGATAAAAAACGCACTATCATTGATATGATGACTAACCCACGTTTATATAGAGAAAATAAATTAATAGACGACTTAGATGATAATAATTCGAGTTTCAAAAATCACATACTCGATTTAATTGATGAAATCATAAAAGAATTCAAAGGCAGTGAAAGAGTATTAGAGCGAGTTAAAGAAGCTATAGATAAACTTAAAAATGAATTCAGTTACGCCAATATCAGGGTGTTCCTGACTATTCCCATTTTCCAACAACTTTATACACAAAGTATTGTTGAAAATAAAGATCAACTAAAAAACTTACTAGACTTCGGTTCCACTTCTCAAATAGGCCTTGAAACTCAGAGTAATTACTTCTATGATGTAATGGAGTTTGTTGATTTTTTCTGCCGCAGGGCTGTTAAGTATCTTGGTCCGCTACGAGATGAACCCAAACCAATTTATCCCCTCATCGGGTCCGCAGATCCATCTGACATAGGTTTAAAAGGTGAAAACACCGCTTCAGTATTTGATATTCATAAGGAGACGGTTATCGAATATATCCACCCCTCTTCGTTTGGGAGTGATTTAGAAAATGTTAAAACTGTCACTGGTACTTTGGAAAAAGCCGTATTTGAATGGCTTGGCTATATGGGGGTTGCCGAAAATGTTAGTACTTCAGATAAGGGCAAACTTGGTCATGAAATGAAAATAATAACACAAGGTTCATTATCAGACCATGATCTCACACACGTTGGGGTTGGAGTTAGCCAAGTACTCCCCATTCTTGTTTTATCATTGTTAGCCGATGAAGATTCTTGTTTAATTTTTGAACAGCCTGAACTTCATTTACATCCTAAGGTACAGACTCGTCTAGCTGATTTCTTCTCTTCTATGATTTATTTGAAAAAACAATGCATTGTTGAATCTCATAGCGAGTATCTTATTAACAGATTGAGATACTTAATTGCTATCTCGAATAAGGATGAACTGTCTTCAAAAATCAACATCTATTTCGTTGAAAAAGATCAGGATAAATCAATTTACAATAAAGTGATAATTAATAGGTATGGAACAATAACAAATTGGCCAAAAGGCTTTTTTGATGAAAACGAAAAGAATGCTTCCTCGATAATTCGAGCGGCAATGGAGAAGAAAAGAAAAGACGAACTTCCGAGAAATAATAATGGCTAATCTGTTCGTTGATCCAGCAGTTTTGGCATCACCTCAATTCGGTTGTTCAAAAGAGGATTTTGAAGGCTATGTATCTCAGCTTACTCAATGGCATGAGTTAAACAATTGCGAATGGTCAAAAATTTTCTTCTCTTCAAAAACTATAAAAGTGCTGTTTGACGAAGGCCGATATCCCATCTGGCCCGAGGTTGACAAAATCATCACAGGCTTTGGGATAGACTATATACAAACAAAGGATATCGTAGTGTTAGTCGATTCGTTCCTAGATAAATTTATTAAAATTGAAGAATGGTTAAGTTTGAATGATTTTTTATATGAAGAGATTACTTTATATCCCGATGTTGAAAATGCTGCTTCAGATGCTTTTAAAACAGTATTAAGTGAAACTTTGGTCTTAATGGTCGTAAAATCCCATCTTAATAATGAAGAACAAAATCTCCAGCTTTTAATTACCAATACCGGATTGGAAAAAATAGGAGTTCAGTCAACCATTTCTTTATCAAGTTTTGCAAATGATTTTGTGCTACCTGATGAATTTGATATCAATGGTTTATTCAGATGTAGTTCAGAGTTTGATGATCTATTAATTAAAATTAACTTTTCTTATTTGTGGATTAACTGCGACTCCAATAACGGATTAAAGCGACTCGTTCATTTACACACCACTATTAAAAAACGTGAATTAAATTCAATTTCCGCAATGAATTCTTTTGAGTTCGGAAAACACTTTATTCCCTCATTGACTGCCCTACATTTTAAAAGTGAGACCGCAAAAGTTGAGAGGTTACTAAGAGTAATATCTGACCTTATTCTTGATATGAATTTAGCCTCTACCCATGCCATTAGAGAAAGCTCCGGAGGTGGGAGTGATCAGCTACAGTTAAAGGAATTTAAGGGGTGGAGAAAGGATATTGATCATGAATACCATCTTCACTATTGGAAAAAAAGTAATCACATTATTTTCGCTAATGTAGTTACTCATAATGATTTTAGTATTAGCAATTGGTAGGTGAATATTCCGGACTGGCTGACCACTTTTTTTCTCGGCATGCAATAATTATAAATCACTGAGCATCATTATAGCACAATGGTCAGCTTAAAACGAAATTTACCGATTACGCTCCACAGAATTTCCAACAGATCCAGTGAACGGCAATAGATAACCTCACCGGTATGACGGTCGACATAGCTGAGTTTCTCTCCGGCAAAGTCGATCTCGCCTTTGTCCCCTGCGATATGATCCAGGTGCATGACGGCAGAATGAATGCGTTGATGGTTGCCCAGGTGGAAGCAGAACTGCTGATAGGAATATGGATCGCTTTCCTCACGACAGTATTCTTTCCAGAGCAACAGTCGTGTTACGCCTGTGCGGTTGAGGTCTTTTAGATAGGCAGGCAGCCTGGGAGCGAGTTGTTCATAGCGATGATCTTTCAGATCAACAGCTCGCTCTGTGGTTATAGACCGGTGAAGGTGGTGATCGTCCAGCGAGAGAAGTTTATCAAAACTAAGTCCGCTTCGATAGAACTTCAGGCAATAGTCCTGGACGGTATTGCGGCTGATATTTACCTGTTGGGCGATACTTCGTTGTGAATGTCCCTGATGGAGAAGTTGGCGTACTTTCCTGATTTGCAACATCGTAATGGTTTTGTTGGCCATAGCTTCAGCTTAAAAGCCGAAGGTATATTTGCAAATCAGGGTGGCTCAGTATGTGCCGGAATGTCAGGACTGAAGTCTAAAAATTCTCGAAAAAAGTGGCCTCATATGGCTCACTTTGATCCGGAATCACTGGCTCAGTTTAGTCCGGAACAGGTGGCTCACTTTGGTCCGGAAAAGTCACCTCTGAAATGAGGCAAATGATTCTGATTGGCTACGATACACTACCGATGGAATTAGAAGCAAGACAGTTGACGATGAACAAACGAAATGGAATTACCGCGAACGATATCACAAGTGATTTAGGGGGAAAAGAACTATAGAATATGAAAAAGCTTTATAGGGTAATGGTGACTTTCATACCCATGTCAGAAAAAAGAAGTATATTTGGGGAAAATTTAGCTAAGAAGACTCTTACGAAGTCTCCTTAGCCTTAAATCAAGGGGCGGGTAGTTCAACGGATAGAATAGCTACCTAGTAAGTTACAGATTCAGGTTCGAGTCCTGGCCCGCCTTCTTTTAAATGTTATTTGGGGATACCAAGTTGGGGGCTGTCGCCTGTCAAGTTTCGGCCCGTGGGTGCAAGTTCCACTATCTCCATTTTTACTTAAGAGACCGCTCACCTAGCAATCTTTTGGTATGCAAATCTCGTGTAACTTCAGGTTACATCAAATATTTACGATATAAATTTTAATTAAAATTTACATTAATATTTAAATGGCTTGAATATTTAGCTCAAAATGAGCCTTGTTTCTCCTATCTCCTTTTTACGCTCTTGTTTTCAGAGGCCAAATAAAGTGTGATTCCCCCCATTACATGCAATTTCACAGTATAAAAACACCTTTCAAACACCTATTCAACATCATTACAACACTCCAAAAGCATTATTACACCCCAATTTTTCGCGCTTTTTAGCTGCTTCAGCTGACACAATAAGTAAGGTAAGCCACAAACACAAGACTTTTCTTTCTGTTCCGAGCGAACATTGCTCGCGCTTTGCTCCTTTCGAGCTTAGTTTGCTCTCTGAGAGCAAGCCGCGAGCAAAGAAAATCGGCTTTGCTCGCGGCTCGCTCGCTTTTTTCATTCACTTATACTCTGTTTTTTAATATAAAAATCAACTTTCCAAGATAAAAAACAAGTAGAGAACAAGACGAGCAAAGAAATTACACTGTAACGTGTGGAAAAAATACAGGATTTGTGACTATTTGATTCACTGCATATTGATTTCTGTATATTTTCAAGCGCTTATAAAATCATATTTCTTTGCTCGTCTTGCTCGCAAAGTGAAAAATGTCTTTTAACGGTTGCTGATGTTGCGGAAATTGAATCCCTTCTAATGGGCATCTTTTATAACTAAGTTTATTTAGAAAAAAGCAAGGTCATCTTCATGCAGTGATATCAGGTACTACTCGAGCAACTCATTAATTTCTACCTTCTCTGCCATTCTGTTTATAAAATATCAAGGTAATCTTGGTAGTCTGAATTAGATGTATCCTCTTCATAATTTTCAAATCCGCCCCACGCTTTTTGTAAAAATCCGTGGCTTTCATGAAAAAGGAATTCCGGACTATATTCATTGAACTGATGCTCGATTTCTGCATTTCGGAAAATGTACACGTATCTCCCTGTCGGTCCCTTTGGATCTGAAATGGACATGTAGTAATAAATGAACTTTCGTTCTTCAATACTTAATTCAGCGCGGATGATTGAAAAATAAAGCTCCCTGGTCCAGAATTCATCATTAAGAAGATCTGTTTTCATAACGAACTTCAATATGGAACTAAGATTAGAAAGGTAAAGATCAAGGTGGCTTGAAATCGACTTTATTGCTAAAACGTACATCTTGATCATGTTTACGAAAGTTGAATCACCTTCGCTAATGGGTTTTAATAAGTTTAGATCGAATTGTTTTGTTCGTTCCTGTAATTCATGAACTGCACATTTTATCAGGTCTCGACCATTAGCGTAACTGATATCCTTGTTTTCAAAATTTCTGTATGAACCTGATAAGGAATTCAATAACACATTACGCGAACTCAGTAAATTGAAAAAAGTGTTTTCAAATCTCTGTAGGCGAAGTGTTGTGTTTTGATCTTTAAATTCCTGCCTAGTCTCACGGAGTTCAGTTCGTTGCAACAAAATACTGTAGATCAACCCAGCAAATGCGAATGCAGAAAAAAAAGAGTTAAGTACCCCGAATGTATCACCAAGTAATCCTGCATCCTGATGCCCTTCTTTGTAAACATAATTTAATAGAAGCCAAGCACCCGCCACCCACATCCCTCCTACCAATAGGAGAATACATAGGAACGTAAACAAACTAGCAATAGATGGCCATTTAAGATCTTCTACAAACCTGTGATATCGTTTGGAAACCTTCCTCTTCCATTTTTTGAACTTCTTATTCATTGATTTATTCAATCAAAATTTTTTACTGGATCTAATAGGTTCAGGGATCTTTATTCAGGAGGTGCTTGGGTGTCCTCAATGCAAACTTGCAACCAAAGTTATTTGATTTTTCTTTAAAAGTCTCATAAATTGGTATCAATACTAATTCACATAATAGGTTAATTATAGCTGTAAGCTTACAAAGACCGATGGCTGATCATGAGCAGCATCAAGCGGTTGGTTATTTACAAAAAATATTACTTGATGCAAAAAAGAAACGGCAGAAGAGAGAACCTGAAATGCAGGAAATGCAAATCTATTACTTCCTGTCAGATCTAAATGCGGTGCCTGAAACCTACACAGCAGATTGGCCTACTGAGGTGATGAGATAGTTTTAATAAACTATTGAATACGGTAAACGTAACGATGGCAAAGGACAAAGAATTGATATGAAATTGCCTCATTTGCGGAGCTTGGGGTAAACTAAGTTTTGAGCATGTCCCTCCCAAGTCAGCCTTTAATACCAAACCTATTTTTTTGCAGCATATCGATGACATAGAGAGAGGCACCGGAAAGAGAGTCAACAAAGGCTTTGGAGCGTATACAATTTGTGAGTCCTGCAATAACAATACAGTGGGATGGTGGAAATTTCGCGGAACGAGATCACTAATTTTCGTGCTAAGTTGACCACTATGCTATAATGATAATCAGTAAGTTATATTTATAACATGGCGCGAAAAAAAAGTGGTCACCAGTCCGGAATCTCCACCAGTGCATTCTCTCGTGAAAACTAATGATTTTACAAGTTCCCAGTTAGTTGATTGAATCATTAAGTCTTAGCAACTTCGTACAAATCCACCTTGAAATGGTAAACTCAGTGCAATATGCTTGGGAACGATTCTGGTCACCTGTTGGTACACCCTATTCGTTGGATCATCTGGGATTCCCAATTTATCAGAATTTTGATCCTACCAATACCGATAATCGGTCCGTCACAAAAACCCTTGCCCAATTAGACACGGAAAAATGTCTTGTGCTCATTGGCGATCCCAGTGCCGGAAAATCAACAGCCTATCGCGAAGTCCAACATGGCGAGGGAATCAAAGTGATCAAGGAAAGTCTTGGTGATGTAGATTCGGCAAGCACGTTCTTTGACGATCTGGAAGCAGACACAAAGAGAGATGCCGACCAGTATGATAAAATCATCATCTACCTGGATAGCCTCGATGAAGGACTGTTGGTCACAAACACGCTTTTGATTTCATTATCTAAGTGGCTGG
>JAHEZH010000097.1 GCA_023251155.1 Flammeovirgaceae bacterium
TATTCACCACCGGGTAAGTACGCATGAAATGAGTACGTATGAAATCAAACATCAGGTGGATTTTCGCATTACTCATTTTAGCATGGCGGGCAATAATGCGGTATTTGGCGGATACATTGTGCGTGAGCCTGCCGTGTTTTTGTATTCCACACTTGAAAATCAGACTAAAGTTGTCCCCGGTTTTTTTCTTCACGATACGGAACTACTTGATCTGCGCGTCAACCACAACAACACCTTTAATGTATTGATGACGGAGCGCGGAAGTAAAGAACAGAAGAAACTGATTGTGCGCACCTATGACGAAAACGGCACCATGCTGATGGATGATATCATCAGTGTAGACCGTGATGTAAATCTCATAGCCGGAATGACCAGTTCGCTGTTGAAAGACGAAATGATTGTAATCGGAACGTATGGCATAGGTACATCCAGGCAGGCCACGGGGCTTTTCTCCGTGATGGTCGATCCTTTCTCAGAACAGACCATTCGCTACACCGATCTTACGCAGTTCAACCATCTGATCGATTACGTTGGAACAAAAAGAGTTCCGAAAATAAAACAAAGTGCTCACGAGCAGCGATTGAAAGGAAAATCCTCTTCCTTCAGAAGCAATGTCGCACTGGTACGAATACAGGAATTACCCAAAGGATTTTTACTACTGGCTGAAGTGTACAATTCATCCACCGGATCATCCAATCTAAATTACTGGGGTTCGCCTTACGGATATGGTAACGGCTATTCTCCCTACGGACCGTATGGTGGTTTTAACAATCGGTATTACAACACCCCTTACAGCTTTAACAATAACAATCCCATTCATAATACGGAAGTCAAAATGCTGGAAAGTGCGGTTATCTTATTTGACGATACCGGCAAGCCCGACTGGGATGAAAGCATCGACCTGGATGACATTAAATATCCTGCGCTGGAGCAGGTGTCTGATTTTATTGACAACGGCAAAGGGATAACGCTGGCGTACAAAAAGGACAGTGAAGTGTTTTCCAAGAGAGCATTCATCCATGACAGCAATTCAGAAATGGATACCACCAAAATAAAACTAAAGAACGAAACCGATGTTGTACGCAATGAAGCCGAAGGAGATGGAGGGATGAGGCAGTGGTATACCAATTATTTTTATACATGGGGATATCAATCCATTAAGGATCCAGCACGAAAAGCGGAAGATCCGAACCGATATGTTTTTTACATCAATAAATTACGTCCGGAGTAAAGCAGTTGCTTTCCTGTTTTTACTTTTTCCGCTTTCCGTACATGCACAGGTGGTGCAGTCCGGAAGATGGGAGGTACCGCTGGCAACAAATGATTTCGCCGGCTACCAGGTGGTGTCGGCCAACGAGATGGGGCTGGTGCTCTACCGCAGCCTGATGTCCGATGAGGGACCGCAGATTGAAATCACGCGACTGGATACCGCCCTGCATGAAGTATGGCACGGGTTCATCGCCACTGAACAGCAACTCAACCTGCTCTATGCACAAGTTCACGAGAATGTATTTTCCGTTTTATTGAAAGGATCCAATTATGCCTCGGGTGATTTTATGATCATCAACATAAAACTCGATAAGGGAAACTACACGAAGCATCTTGTCAAAAACGCGATCCCTTTTAATCCTACACAATACACGCTTACCTCCACCGCTGCATTGATAGGAGGCTACTTTAATTATCGTCCGCTGGTCGTGCATTTCAGCTTTACCACCCAGCAGTCTAAAATACTGCCTGGCTTTTTCAATGAGCCGGGCGAGTTAAATCAGATCAATACCAACACCGATGGAACGATTGATATTGTAGTGAGCGCCAAAAATTTTGAACGAAAAAAATGCTTGTGGATACGCAACTATGACAGCGAAGGAACCTTAGTCAAAACCATTGTGCTTACTCCTGATGATAAGAAGAGCCTCATCTTTGGGCGGTCGGTGAAATCTGCCGGAGGCGAGCAGATTGTGAGTGGCGTTTATGGCCGCTATGCCGATTACTCGCGGGGTGTATTTGTAGCTGTGATCAATACCATGGGTGAATACACGATACGCTATTACAGTTTTGCCGACCTTCATAATTTTTTCCGATACATGAAAGCCTCGCGGGAGAAACGCATACTCAATCGCATACAACGCAGAAAGGTAAAGGGGAAGAAAACCAAGTTTAACTATCGCATGATGGTGCATAACCTTATCCCCTACAATGATCAGTTTGTCATGCTGGGCGAGGCCTTCTATCCCCACTATTCCTACCCCAACCGAGGGTTTAATTATGCCGGGTTTAACAGCTTCTCGCGCTATGGCAATACACCGCTTACGCGCGAGGGAATGGTATTTGATGGGTATCAGTACACCCACGCGGTGGTCATCGGATTCGATAATGATGGGAAACTCACCTGGGATAATAGCTTTGAAATCAATGACGTACGCAGTATGCAACTGGAGCAGTTTGTAAAAATACAAGCCGAGAAGGAGCGCATTATACTACTGTATCTCCACGAAAACATATTGCGTTCCAAAATCATTAAGGGCTCTGAGGTGATCGAAGGCAAAAATGAAGACGACCTTACTGCCGAAAGTGGCCGAAGAAAAAGCAGAGAAAGAGCGAGAGGAATTGAAATCGGGCATCTGGATCATTGGTATGGATCTTACTTTTTCTCCTTTGGCGTGCAGTCATTAAAAAACAGCCCGGAGACCGGCCCCGCACGGAAAGTATTTTTCATCAATAAAATTACCTATAAATAAAAAAGGTTTTCATTACCTTCGCGCCAGCATGCAGAAGAAACTTATTCTCGATTCTCACCTGCTCGACATCACACTCAGCCGGCTTTGCCATCAACTCATTGAAAATCATTCCGACTTTGCGGATACCGTCATCATTGGTCTTCAGCCCAGAGGCATTTTCTTAGCAGAATTGGTTCACGCCAAACTGGAAAAAATTACCCGCAAAAAGATTCCGTTGGGTTACCTGGACACTACTTTTCACCGCGATGATTTTCGCCGAAGAGAAGTGCCTGCAAAAGCCAGCGAAACACGAATTCCCTTTGTGATTGAAGGAAAGAAAGTGGTGTTGATTGATGATGTACTGTACACCGGGCGCTCGGTACGGGCGGCCATGGATGCCATGATTTCTTTCGGACGGCCTGCCAAAGTAGAACTGCTGGTGCTGGTCGATCGCAAACATACCCGCGACCTGCCCGTGGCAGCCGACTACATAGGTAAGAAGGTAGATACACTGGCTACCCAACGCATATTGGTGGAGCTGGAAGCACAGGGACACAAGCAAAATAAAATCTGGTTAATCAATAAGGACTAATATCTATGTCGAGGCTCAGTCAAAGACACCTGCTCGGAATCAAGAACATCACCCGTGAAGACATAGAACTTATTTTTGAGACGGCTGATAATTTCAAACAAGTCATCAACCGCCCGATCAAGAAAGTTCCTTCCCTGCGCGATGTAACCATTGCCAATGTCTTCTTCGAAAACTCAACACGCACACGTTTATCTTTTGAGCTGGCACAGAAACGCTTATCGGCGGATGTGATCAACTTCTCGGCCTCCAACAGCTCCGTAAAAAAAGGAGAAACATTACTGGATACCGTCAACAACATACTGGCCATGAAGGTGGATATGATTGTGATGCGCCATGCCAGTGTAGGTGCACCTCACTTTTTATCCAAACACATCAAAGCGAATATTGTCAATGCCGGTGATGGTACACATGAGCATCCGACACAAGCTTTGCTCGATGCCTTTTCCATTCGTGAGAAATTAGGAACACTTAGTGGAAAGAAAGTGGCTATCATAGGAGATATACTCCATTCGCGCGTAGCACTCTCCAATATTTTCGCCTTACAGAAACTCGGAGCCAAGGTAATGGTGTGCGGCCCTCCTACGCTATTACCCAAGTTCATCGCCAATTTAGGCGTACAGGTAGAGCTGGATTTGCACAAAGCATTGGAATGGTGCGATGTGGCCAACGTACTACGCATTCAACTAGAAAGGCAACAGATCAAATACTTCCCCTCCTTGCGGGAATACTCTTTGTATTACGGCATCAACAAAAAGATGCTTGATAACCTGAAGAAAGACATCATCGTAATGCACCCTGGCCCGATCAACCGTGGAGTAGAACTAAGCAGCGATGCTGCTGACTCCGGCCACTCCGTCATTCTTGATCAGGTAGAGAACGGAGTAGCGGTGCGTATGGCGGTGTTATATTTACTGGCGGGAGCTACGGCTTAATTACCTATTAAGAATTCACCGTTAAAGGCGTTAGTCCTTCAATTTTATTGCTATCGTTGTAGTTATTGACAAAAGTCTTCTTTACTCGTTGCGATAATCGGAAATAGGGAATCCAAACGGCTGCCGAAAAAACAGCTTGAATTATATCTTTGCTATTAATCAAAACATTGGGATCAAAGTAGATCGCAATAACATTGTCCAAAATAGCTACAACCGCTGACACCGCATACAAAATTGTAATGAGCAATGGAAGAGAACTACGTCTTTGAAAGAATAGCACCAAAACAAGTATTACGAAAAGGAAGTGAATAACATTATAAATATGTTCTACGATCAGAAATGTGAAATAGAGATAGTTTTCAGAATACCACATTGATATCCAACCCGACCCATCCAAAAGATAATCCTCTGTAACGAAGCTAAATACCAATCTGATAGGAGTTATCGATAATCCAAAAGCAACCAGAACAAGCCAACCTCCTATCGGCTGCCCCCAGGTGGCAGGATAGTGTGGCTGCGGATCATAATTCCGATATAACCAGAAAATCACAACAACACCACAAAGCAAAACGGTAATGGTCAATATGGCTCCTGGCCATTTATTGCTCACCGCTTTAACTAGTGCTTTGTCATAGGTCAATCTATAATTCAGATTGGACATCATTACCGCATGGTCATCAATAAATTCCTTAAATCGTTCAACCGGTATAAAAGATTGCTTGGTCCGATAACGAGTTAATATGGTAATACGCTTGTCCGAATAATCAGTCGAATAATCATATTCGTAGTAATCATTATCAACAGATACTGCATCAGGAGTTATCGTCCATTCTTCCGGAAGATTGATGATCATTTCATTGGAATGATCGAGTGGGTATTGCAGGCGATAAGGAGTAGTCCGTGCCGCTTTAGATACACTGAAGTAGCTCTCCATCGTTAGTGGATAGAATTCACAGTAAAGCTTTTGATCTGGTTCTTTATAAGGTTGCCAAAATTTTGGAATCTTATATTTTTCTCTTACAATAAAAATATTGGCTTCGCGATTATCTTCGGTCTGAATCGAATCAAAAGTCTCAATATCCGGATGCAAATTGCCATAATAGTTAATATAGGCTTTCTGAATACTGGCCAGATTATCATTAGCAAAATAGGATCTTTGACCTTCTGCCTCTGCTCCTTTATATGTGGTTACAATTGTCATCATGGCCTCTCCATCAATTGCAGCCAAATCAAAAGTCTGCACTTCAGAAATTGTTGATAAAGCTGGCTCTGGCAAATCGATAATGTCGGTTGTGGATGATTTTACAATCAAGCCTTTTCCGTATGATGGGAAATAGCTGTTATAAAGAGTGCCTCCCTGATTATTAATAGTTGGATCTACATAGAATGTCCTACCATTCAATGTGGCTTGTACTACACAATGGTCAAATGCATTTGTTGATGGAAGCTGATCAGCTAGTTTATCCTTAGATGTGGTATTTAATAACATGGGATATGCCTCTATCCCTTTAGCATTAAGCAGAGTAGTTAGTAATAGGGATTTATCTTTACAATCACCAAAGCGCTGTTTATAAACATCCATTGGAGGATGAGGCTTATGCGAATTTAAACCCGACTCAAAACCAAGATATCGGATTTCATCCTGTACAAACCGGATCACCTTTAATGCATATTCTTCATCAGAAGCACTTTTAAATTCCGGCACAACTTCATTTGTAATGACCTGCTTCTCTTTCTCGCTTACCTGATAACGTTTTACTGACCACTGGGCCACCTCTCCCCAATTTTTAAAACTGGTGAGCAAAACAAAAGAATACGGATTATACCAGCCCGGTGTACGATTATCATAATCCAATCCGTTCATTTTGTTTAACGTCCAGGTGTAGGTGGTCTGACCATTCGCTGTTTGTATTTCCGGTGTATACTCACCATTAAAATATTTGAACGTAAGCGCTAGTGAGACCGGAATGATTATGCGCTGGTGTAATTTTTCAAATGCAGTACTGAAGTTAAAACTGATTTTTCTACTAAAATTCCCTTCATAGACCGGGTTATATCCTTTCCGTGTAAAAGCATACTCCACCACATCGCCTACGCGCACATCAGTAAGATTGATAACCGCCGTAACAGAGCCATCGTAGAGATAGCGATCCATACTTTGTTCACGTTGCACTGTCTTGATCTTTTTTGGCAGCTGATCAATGGCTATTCCGTTGCGATGAATCAACAGTTTATGAAAAAACAATTGTTCATAGGATGGATCGAAATCAACATTCAGATCTGACATCTGCTGCAATCCCTCGTTGGAAAGAATTTTGTAGGCATAATGAGAAAATGATTCCTGAAGCGGAACGTTCTCCTGGTCATCAATCAGCTGATAATAGTAGGAAGACTCTTGCCCTGATACTGGCTTTGCACTTTTGTTGAAATCAATCTCCTTCACCCACGATTTCGCAGGTATAATCTTTACCTGTGATGAGGATTGACAAAAGGATGAGTAGTAAATGCCAATGAATAGCACTATCAGGATAAAGCGGGTAACTTTCATGAAGAGGTAGGTCTTGGGATTGCGAAATCCCTACATTTCAGTGAGATTTCAAAATTCAGTTTACCCCAAAAATAGCGAATGAAGCAAATTTTCATTCTGCCACATCATTCTTTTTTAGTCTTTTATTTTGAGATGAGCATATTCTTAATTTACCAACTTATGCTCTAACCAAATTCCAAAGGCTGATCTTCCGCCTGGTCATAAATCCCAGTTTTTCATAAAGGCGAATTGCTTTGGTATTGCTCTCCACTACGTGAAGGAGTGGCGTTTTATTTTCTGCTAAAATACGATTGACGGTGAAGGCTACCAGCTGGCTCGCCAGTCCTTTTCCGGTGTGCTCCGGATCGGTGACCACCGCACTTACTTCGGTGTAGGCATCCATCTTCATTCGTTCACCGGTTACAGCTAATAATTGTCCGTCTTTCATTATTCCGAAGTAGCTCCCTAAACGACGGGTTTCTTTTTTGAAATAACCGGGTTGTACTTTATTAACCAGTTGAAACAATGACGCGCTGTGTTCCTCCTTCAATTCAATGATCTCGTCGTGTATCTGAATATCCACCTTCTGCTCTATGACCATTTGGTTACATACCCGTTCTCGCGTAAGCATAACGCTCGTATTGAAAGCAGGCTTCTCTCCAACAATATAAAAATCAGCAATTTGTTTTGAATAAGATTCAATGGCGGGAATAGTTTTATCTGATGCTGTAAATCCGCCGAAAGGGCAATAGTCCGGGTGATAAAATTTAACTCCGTCAGCCACCACCGCAAAGTCGCGATGAGTTTCCGTTAATGCATACCAAACGGGATTATCGAGTTTTGGATGGGTATTCATTAAGTAATAAATTATATTCGGTCATGCTTCTTATCAGAAGCAGAACATATAGAAAAGCAGGAACCAGCATCAGGAGCAGTGGAAGTATACTTTTATTCATCTTACAAATTCACTTCGGCCCATTAGAATTGATACTCACCGAATTCACTTATTGAAAAAGTTAACTCTTTATGATCTTTCTCAAACCGGTCATACCCCACCTTCAGGTTCTTCCAGAATTGCAATAACGCCTTCTCATCGGCGTACTGATTACTGTACTTCTTCATGTTTTGATCGGTCATGCGGAATGGAAAAATATAGACCGGTATTTTCTGCTGGCCATTATTACGCGCATGTATGGCATACAGGTAAATCTCTTTGATCTTTTCGTCCGTCATGGGCAGGCAACCGATGGTCACACAGGAGCCATGGATAAAAATATCTCCTCCCTTATCAGGAGCTGTGCTTTTGATTTGATCGGATGCGTTAGGATAGTTGATACCGAGCGACAAATAAAAATTACTGGTTGGGTTAAAGCGGTTGATCTGATAAAATCCTTCCGGCACCTGCAGGTCACCCGATTTTCGTTTTGGCCCAAGCTGACCAGAACGCGCACACACTTTGTACGTGATCAGTTGTTGATACACCTTTTCCGTTTTCTTCCTCGCAAAAACGTCCAGTACATCATCGTCTTTGAAAGCTGTAATCAGCAAATGAAAATCATCGGCCTGGAGCCCGTTCTTTTTTAACTGTGCTTTTATCAATGCCTCCTTATCAACAAAGGCTTCTCTTACCCGTTCGTATTTCTTTTGTTCGGCTATAAAATCGGGTGGAGAAATGAAGGAAGTGAAGAGGAGTGACACAGTTAGTAGTAACAGTATGGGTTTGAGCATCATTCAAAGTTAAAGAGAATGGCTGTTAAAAACGAAACCACGAACTTTTACGCCCGTGGTTAAGAAAAAGCCAAACCTATTAAACTTACTCTACTACTCTACTTAGCTCTCTTTCAATTTAAAACTGACTGTAAAATTGGTAGGATCAACGACCTCACCCGGCAACTGAATATGGTAGGTATTGCCCGACAATATTGCTTTTCCTATTCCCTGATCTTGCCTGGTAAGCGCCCGGAAGCCAAACTCGGCCATGGTTACGGTAATCTGACCAGCCTCTATTTTGGGGGTGTCTACCGCCGGCCAGTTTTTGTTGTTTAAATCAAACACATAGTCCATAATTGATCGTATCATTTCATTCCTTGTTTAATCGCAAATGATGTACGTCAAAAGTAGACCCCGGACGGAATACGTTTAAGAGTAAAACTACTGGTTTTGGAAAAACAGGTAGTTCTACCTGTTTTACTTTTACACCGGGGAGACAAATACCTGTTTTCTGCGTAAAAGTACGTGCCATTTACGGCCAACTGCTTATTATTGGTGCTTAAAACATAAACTCATAACCTAAACTATGCGTACTTCTATTTTACTCCCGCTGATCGCTGCTGGCTTCGGCCTTGCGATGATCTCCTGCTCGTCGGATTCGTCCAAAGCAGACCATCCTGCACCTGCACCGCTTGCCGTGCAGGTAGATACCCTATTGATTGACGGCTTTCCTCTGGACTCTGCCAAAGCAGCTACCGCTCGATTCAGAAGATTTAGCCGGTTAAGTCTGGGAGGCACTCCGATCAAAGCTTTCACGGTGAGAGGGGCCGACCTGATGGAAGCCCTGGATCTGGATTCATTAATCCCTACCAATCCGAAACAGCGCGAAGCCTTCGTTGACACCACAGCCATCCGGGTGTACATGGGTATTGACTCCATTCCCGATACCTCAAAGAAAGGATATCATTATGATTTTAAATTGTTTGTGGTGAATGTGAACAAATCCAGCTACAGCAAAAAAGAACCCGGCTATGATGTATTCTTTTCATCGAAGCAGGTGAAAGCCCCAAAAGGGGGAGGCGAAAATGATTATGTGTTGGATTTTAACCAACCTTGCCCTAATACATGTGATACCTCAAGTCCATTAAATCAATAAACTGGAGAGCAAGCGAATAAATGAATATCTCTAAAGTAATTAATCAGATTTCTGTCATTCCTGTTTTTATAACTGTGATTTACTCCATCTACATTTATAAAAGTTTAGGTAAAGAATTAAAATCATTTTCATGGTTTCTTATCATTTCAGGGATCATTCAATTTATTTCTTCTGCTCTTTGGTACGCGCGAACTAATAATCTTCCACTGCTACACATTTACGTGGCAGTGGGTTTTTTTCTCATTGCTTACTTTTATATACAAGTATTGGATGAATTTATCAATAAGAAAATCATTTGGATAATCCTCTTGTTGTTTCTTACCTTTTCAGTTCTTAATTCCATATTCATTCAACCTATCCTTACATTCGCCTCCTATTCCCTTACGGTAGAATCCATACTTATTATTATTCTCTCCCTTTCTACTTATATCATGTTATTAGATGATATTGTAAGAGATAAATTAAAAGGACTTTCTAAAAGCTTGAATTGGATCAACTCCGGACTTTTCATTTACTATTCTTCTAATCTGCTCATCTTTTATTTTGGTGACACCATTACTCATACATTCTCCAAGGAGATTAGCAGATATACCTGGGTATTGCATTCTTTCTTCTCCGTCATCATGTATTGTTGTTTCTTTGTTGGCCTATGGTACCGTCCGAAGAATTAGGATTTCTGTTCAAGCTTTTACCATTGATAGGCACGCTGTTCGTCATTGCGCTGGGTGTCATTTTACTTAACCAGCATTTTCGTAAAAACCTGTACCAGCAAAAGCTGGAGCAGGAAGAAATCAAAAACCAGCATCAGCAGGAGCTGCTTCGCTCTTCCATTGCGGCACAGGAGCTGGAACGCCAGCGCATTGCCAACGATCTGCACGATGAACTCGGGGCCATGCTCTCCATGGCACGCATGCAGATACTTCAGTTTCAAAAAAAAGAAAACAACACAACCAACACAGCGAATCTGCTCGAACTAATTGAAACTGCACTGGCCTCTACACGCAGAATCTGTTACCAGCTCATGCCCCCGCAAATAGAACGCTATGGCCTTGTCGCGTCATTGCGATCACTGGAAGCAAACGTAAACAGCACCAGGGAAACCACAGCATCACTCAACTATCCACCCGATTTCCCCCGCTTCTCCAACGCCATTGAATTAGGACTGTATCGTATTATTTCTGAGCTGGTGAACAATACGCTGAAGCACGCCAGGGCAAGCACGCTCACCATTACGCTCACCGCTGATCAGGAAATAACGTGTCGCTATCAGGATAACGGCATCGGACTTGCTCATTCGCCCGAAGGCAGTGGGCTTGGATTAAAAAGTATGCGCGCGCGGGTGGAAGCACTGGGAGGGAGTTTTGTGATTTCAGAACAGGAAACTGGTTTTAATTGCACGATTAAAATACCTTGCCCAAAAATGAATTGAGATGCAGGGGGAGGAGAAAATCAGAGTAGGGTTGGTCGAAGATCAGATTTTATTCCGCAAGGGAATGAAAGCCATTTTAGAAAGCTGGCCCGACCTGGAGGTAGTCATGGAGGCCGCTGAAGGATACTCGGTCGTTGATCTTTTAAACGACACTTCACCTTTGCCTCATGTACTGCTGGTTGACTTATCACTGCCGGCTACGCCACAAGGCAAAACATTCAGTGGCCTGGAAGTAACCAAAGCCGTACGTGGTGAATACCCGGAAATCAAGATCATTATTCTCTCCGTGCATGACGATGATAACTTTATAGCCGAACTGATCCTGAATGGCGCACATGGCTACCTGGTCAAAGACAGCGATCCGAATGAAGTACATGACGCTATCCTGGCTGTTCACCACCATGGATCGTACATTAATAAGCGATCACTGGCTGCGCTTCAGAAAGCAAACACTTCTCCCAAAGAGAAACCCGTGCTGGATGGTACCATTCCGCTCACGAAAAGAGAGATTGAAATACTCCAGCTGGTTTGCAAGGAACACACCACCGAAGAAATCGCAGAAAAATTATTCATTAGTGTCAAAACCGTAAACGGGCACCGGAACAACCTGCTTCAAAAAACAGGCTGCCGTAATGTAGCCGGGCTGTTTAATTTTGCTATTAAGAATAAGCTGATCGAAATTTCCTAGCGAATCCTTTTTGAATACTCTTCCAGTTTCTCCTTTTCTTTTTTACTGAGGCTCTCCATACCTTTTTCTCCTATCTTATCAAGAATCCGGTCCATCTCTTTTTGATGCTGATTTTTTCGTTCATTGTAGAGATGATCGGGTAAGTCATCCTTTTTCGGAGAGCCGAAATAATTATTCACCAATAAAATGGATGGGCGGGTGATGACGAGATAAATGAAAACCAAAGCCGGAACAGCAATGAGCAGCACGGTTACGTAGTTATGAAGAAAAAGTCGTGGCCGCAAAGCCAATGTAACCATCATCCCGATCAATGCTCCACCCAGGTGAGCTTCATGGCCAATGTTATCCCGATTTGACCTGATGCCGTAAATAGAGAAAGCCATAAACAAAACTCCATACAGCCAGCTGGGAATACCAAAAGGAACAAACATAAAATGAATGGTAATACCAGGAAACAAAGCGATGGCTGCGAAAATGATTCCACTGACTGCGCCGGATGCGCCAATGGCACTATAATCCGGATGATGGCGATGAATAAAAAGACCAAACAGATTACCACCCACCAGACTTGCGAAATAGATGAGGAGAAAGTTTATTCCACCTAAAATGTATTCAATGGAATCGCTGAAGGCATAAAGACTCAGCATATTAAAAATGAGGTGCATCCAGCTGCCGTGTAAAAAACCGGAAGAGAGAATTCTTCCATATTCCTTACGGACCAGTATTCCTTCTACCTCAAATTTATTTCTATCGAAAAACACGGCGTTGGAAAATCCTTTGTAGGAAATACCAACGGTGGTGATGACCAATAACAGCCCGATGATTCCAACGTACTCCATGCCCTCCTGCCGGGGAAGCGTTAGTTACGATTCCGTATTCGGTTTAAGTAAGCTTTTATAATGACCGGTAATAAACTTATCGATAAAGGCATAATACGCCTCCAATTCCATTTCATCGAGGTCGATGGTGATCTGTTCGTTCTTCACGGTAAGTAATTGAATTTTATGAAGAACGGTTCGTTCATCTTTTATCAGAGTGATGCGCTGAATATCTTTCAAAGCATATACGCCTTCCAGATGGTTGTTTTTATACTCGATGGTATCGTTGGTCAGTTTCAGAAAATCATTGTAATTTTTTATTCCTGATATGAGCTTACCGGCTACAGGCAAAATGATGCATACCGCTGCCCAGATCGAGAAGTAAACCACGCTGACTTTATATTCGATGTAAAGGAAAGCGAAAATGGCGGGTATCGCGCAATAGATCAGCGCTTGCTTTAACAGTTTATTGCGGTGGTTTCGGAACACCATACCGTCTTCATTCGGCTTTACTTTGATCGGGAAAAGAAATTCTTCCCACAGCACCAGCATCATGATGATAACGGCACTGCTGAACAGAAACATGCCCACATACAGATTCTTCCCCGCGTTGGCCTGGTAGGCCGTCTCAAAAATCTGCCCCGACAGAAAGAAGGATACTGCAAAAATCAATAACAAAAGACCTATGCTCAGCTCTTTCGGATAGGTAGGTCGGATTATCTTGGCCATAAATACGGAACGTCTGAATTTAAATTTAACCGCTATTATACTGATAAAATAGTTTTTGGGGCCAGCCCTGTATTTATTTATTCCAGCGAAATGCGTTTCCTGAAATAGAATGGATTGCTACTGAAAATAACCTGCCGGAATAGGTAACTGCTTTTAATTTTATCTTACCCACACTTGTGGCGATTATTCCAGCGTGCTGTTTCATGATGAATCATCGTTCTGTGGCTTCTTCACCCAACCCGGTTCAACTTCTTCCGTGTAAGCTCATCCCGGTGCCCGATGCGCGTTTCTGTTTTCGAAAGAAGGTGAATACCTAAATAACCCGGTGCCATTGAACTGATGATGGCCTATCGGGTTACGGAATTGATTTTTTCTTAAGACCGCTGTTTGTCTTCTCCCTACGGTATTGATCGTAAAGTAATTTCCCCTCGTCCAAATTCCCGCCTTATTCACCTAACAATTGTGAGCCGCTTTCCCTATTTTTACAGTCTTTCTAATCTACGATCATGATCTACAACTCCATCATTGAAACCATCGGCAATACGCCCCTGGTGAAATTGCAAAATATCACGAAAGGAATAAAGGGAACTATCCTGGTAAAAGTAGAATACTTTAACCCGGGCAATTCCACCAAAGACCGCATGGCCATCAAGATGGTAGAAGATGCGGAGAAGGCAGGCATACTCCAACCCGGAGGTACCATTATTGAAGGAACCAGCGGCAATACCGGTATGGGCCTGGCTTTGTGCGCTGTGGCCAAAGGATACAAGTGTATTTTCACTATGGCCGATAAACAGTCGCAGGAGAAAATAAATATTCTTAAAGCAGTAGGTGCAGAAGTCATTGTGTGCCCCACTAACGTAGAGCCTGAAGATCCCCGCTCCTACTATTCTGTTGCACGCAAACTGAATAAGGATATTCCTAACTCCATTTATCCCAATCAGTACGACAATCCATCAAATGCCCAGGCACATTATGAAACTACCGGCCCTGAAATATGGAAACAAACGGAAGGCACCATCACTCACTATGTAGCCACGGTGGGTACAGGTGGTTCGATGTGTGGTACCGCCCGCTACCTGAAAGAGCAAAATAAAAACCTGACCACGGTAGGCATTGATACGTACGGATCGGTTTTCAAAAAATACAAAGAGACCGGCATCTTCGACAAAAATGAAATCTATCCTTACCTCACCGAAGGTTTTGGTGAAGATATACTTCCCAAAAATGTGGACTTTGATGTGATTGATTCGTTCATCAAAGTAACGGATAAAGACGGTGCGGTAATGGCGCGCAGGCTTTCGCGTGAAGAAGGCTTGTTTGTAGGGTGGAGTAGCGGCTCTGCCATGCACGGTGCGCTGGAGTATGCACGTGAGCACCTGAAGGAGAATGACATTATGGTCGTCCTGTTGCCCGATCATGGTACGCGCTATCTGAATAAAGTATATAACGATCAGTGGATGAAAGACCACGGCTTCCTGGAAGAGCGCACCTTCTCTACGGCCAAAGACATTGTAGCCACACGCAACGGGAAAGACAGCCTGTTCACCGTATCGAAAAATTCGCGCATCGGCGAAGCCATCAAGATCATGAACCAGGAAGGTATCGACCAGGTGCCGGTAGTGGATGGGGACGAATTTGTTGGAAGTATTGCAGCCGCTGCATTGCTTGAAAAAATCATTGAAAACCCTTCCGTAAAAGACAACCCCGTTGGCGCCCTGATGGATAAGCCGATGCAGTTTGTGGCCATGGATACTACACTGGATGTGCTTTCATCCATGCTGAATAAAAACAGCCGTGCCTTACTGGTGAGGGATGAAACCAAGAAAGTACACATTATCACTCAGCACGACCTTCTCAAGGCAATGACGTTTTAATATTATCGCTACGGCAATGTACTTCATGGGTGTACTATCAGGCAAAGTCCTTCAGGTTATCACAAGCCTGAAGGACTTTTTTGTCTGCCGGGTTTTGAGTGTACTGCTTGGCGTTTTTTCCTGCTTTGCGGCATCAGCACAAGCCGACCTTCCGGACAGCATTCAGCCTTTTTTGAAGTCCACACCGAAAGACAGTACCTATGTCATTCAATTGAATGCGATCACATTCAATTACCTGAAATCGAATCCTTCCATCGCCCGCCTGCTGGCCAACCAGTCCATCGATATTTCACAGGAGATCAATTTTTCCAAAGGATATGCCCGTGCATTGGATCTTACCGGCAGCTCGTATTGGGTAGTGGGAGATTACGAGTCGGCCCTTAACTACTATCAGATCTCAGCCCGGGAATCAGGGGCGATTCATGATACCATCAGCTTGGCCAGGGCCTATCACAACATGGGTGAAGTGTATAAAAAGATTGGCGATTACACGAAGTCCATTGAACTACTGACTACCTCACTGGAATGGAATAAACGTTCAAAATCCCCTTACGCCATTGCGTTGTATAATATCGGTGAAGACTACCTGCTCATGGGCCGGTTGAAAGATGCGATTGATTCATTTAACAAAGCCATCTCCCAGGCATTGATTGAAAATGACACCCGCACACTGGCATATGTGTATCAGGGGTTTGGTATTGTACGATTAAAAGAAGGTGAAAGTTTTCAGGCCCTGGCTTACCTGACAAAAGCTGAAAAACTATGGAAGTCGCAGCAGGAACTGCGATCGTTGGTGCAAACCTACCAGACATTCACGGAAGCTTACGTGGCTATTGGTGAGTATGGTAAAGCACAAACCTACATCGATCAGGCCAAGCAGATAGCTACCGAAATACAGGCGGCCGATTTGCAGATCAGCAACTATGACACGGAAGCAAAGCTCTATATGGCTCAGGGCGATTATAAAAAAGCGGTGAGCGTACTGACCAAGTACAGTGCCGTTAAAGACAGTGTCTACAATTTCAAAAAAACAGAACAGATTGCACGGCTGCAAACACTATTCGATACCGAATCGCGCGATATTGAAAATCAATTACTAAAGAATGAACAATCCGAAAAAGCAGAGCAGATCAAATTTCAACAACTGCTCATTCTTGCCATCAGTGTCGGCCTGGCGGTGGCGCTTTTCATGGCGTGGGCATTATTCCGTCAGCGCAAGCAAATACTTGTAGTCAATGAATTACTGAAAGAAAGAAACTCAGAAGTGCAGCAGCAGAAAGAGGAGATCGACTCACAGGCTAAAAAATTAATCAGCCTGAACGAACAACTGCAAAACATGAATCGTTCACTGGAGGAACGGATCGAAGAACGTACCCACCTGCTACGCACCCAAAATGAAAAGCTAGCCAGTTATGCCCATGCCAATGCACATCACCTGCGTGCGCCCATTGTCAGCATATTGGGATTACTGAACCTGATCGAAAAAATTCAACTTCCGCCGGAAGACCAGGTGCTGATCCGACATCTGCAAAAATGCGGGCAGGACCTGGACCGGATCACCCGCTCGATCAGCCGTGACCTGGAGAAGGAAGAAAGTAATCGATAAGTTAAACCGGTGTTGTCGGTTCAGTTCTACGCTTTAGTTCATCATCAGCATCAGTGCAGCTTTGGATTCTGATGATGGCGGTCTTTATCGCGCAGCGTTTTCTTTTCTATATTTTTTTGAAAAGCTTCGGTAAGGTTGACCCCGGTTTGATTCGCCAGACACATCAATACCCAAAGCACATCGGCCATTTCATCGCCCAGGTCTTTGTGCTTGTCCGATTCTTTTTCTGACTGCTCACCATATCGCCTCGCTACAATACGCGCCACCTCTCCTACTTCCTCCGAAAGAATCGCCATATTGGTAAGCTCGCTAAAGTAACGAACGCCATGGGCCTTGATCCATTGATCGACCTGCTGTTGGGCTTCTTCGATTGTCATATCGGTTGATTTTTACATTGGCTGCAAAGGTACCGCATTTAGCAACGCTGCAGTACCTGTTTTCAGAGGCCGATGGATTTTATTTTATCGATCGATTTTCCGGGTTGCTGTTTTATTCACTTGATCAAGTTTTTTTGAGCCGAATGGAATCGTGAGAAGAACTTCTACTATTATCTGCTATTTTTTTTAAGGAAGCCTTCAGTAGTGGTATTTCAGGATCACTAAAATGTAATACATCTTTGACAACTGAAATGGGTATCAGTAGGAACAAAATATATGATTTTTCTGCCTTCAGAGTCCGAGGCGAGACTCTACGGAACATAATGATCCAATAGCGAAGTAAATCGAACAAACGCGAGTTGACTGGGAGATTCTAAGCTGGCAGAGAGAATCGAGACAGTAGTTGCTACTTCACATAATATGGAAATTTAACAAGCTCACTTAAAATCTCTATGTCTTCTCCTATCAGTTTCTTGAAAATAAATTGACCTTTGATAGTATCTTGGCCTGCCTTTTTAGGTACTACTACATATTCATACTCAAAAGTATTTGTTGCCTTTATTATTTGAATAGTATCTTTAACTTGGCTTATTTCATCGGCCCGGCTAACAAATTCACTTGATATTATCAATACTCCATTTTTATATATGTCGTCATATACATTTAGTGTCTTCATTTGAAGCAGAAATGATTTACCAAGTTCAAGTGTATCTGAGTGATGTGCAAATTTCATATATTGATAGGCCATGCTGTCTCTTGTGCCATCTTCCTTAAATCGTTCTCCGCTTAATATCTTTCCAGAGGAATCGTACTTTTCAGTTGCGAGCAACTTTCCTTTTGAAGAATAATAATATGCTTCCTGAATAACAGAATTGCTCATAAGAATCTTGCTTTGCAAATATCCTTGACGAGCATAGTTTTCGATTTCTCCGATTATCTCATTATTCTTCCAATTACTTTTTGCCTTAAGTTTTCCATCTTGATAGTAGTCTAATACGGTTCCATTTTTTTTGCCATTTACAATTTCAATATCTGACTTAATGGCTCCGTTGCGATAATAGATGTACTCATGTGATGTTTGATTACAACTCGACATAAGAATACAGACTATTAGAGAAATTTTAAGTTTATAAAATCGATAATTAATATTCATAATTCCTACCTAGATATTGTGGTGTCTACTTTAATAATCTTATTGGTTTTGCCATCAATTTTATAACGCGCATATTTATAACGATAATTACTTAAACGATCATGATCGTAAACAGTTTGATAACGCCCAACTAGTGCCATACTGTCACGATCTGGAGGATCTATTGGCCCTTGAGGTGTGGTCACAAGACCAATAATTGTATGATTAGCTCATGATCACTAAAATGTAATCTATCTTTAACAACTGATATAGGTATCAGTAGGAACAAAAATACATGATTTTCCTGCCTTCAGAGTCCGAGGCGAGACTCTACGGAAACATAAGTTTCAGCCGCCAAAGTCAAAATTTCACAGACAGAAACAAAATGAGATCTATCGTGATACAATATTGAGAAGTTCATTTCCATATTTCACATCTTTCGGAACATATTTCCCTTCAATTAAATAATGTCCAAGTATTTCCATGGCTTCTTTGTTTCCAGCGTTAACAGCATCTTTTAGGTATACAAGGGCTAATTCTCTAGTTCTTACATCAAGATCATCTAACTCTGTATATTTCTTCTTATGAGGCAAATCTGTTAGACAATAGTAAACATCAATATATGCTTGATGGTAACTATATTTATTTGCCATCAATAACGATGTCCGAAGAAAACTTTCATTTGGAGAATCATAATAAATATTACTTAATTGAAAGTATGCATTAGTGTCACCAGCAAGAGCTTCTTTAACCAATTCATTAATGGGGGTATCAATATATATCATTGGCAATTCCTTATTCTTGTTACAGCTAAACAAAAAGGTACCAGTAAGCATAAGCCAACAGAAATGACTATATAAATTTTTCATGTTTTAATTCTGTTTTAGAAGTTTATCTAAAAAACTTGGCTGACCAGTTAGCTGTCAATCTCCCTTATAAGTCGGGATCAATTGCCCATTTTTGTAAACATTCCAATTTCCTGCTTCATCTCCTTTCTCCATGTTCTTAATATATCCTTTTTCATTAAGTAAATATTCTCCATTTTTATCAGCATATTTTGCTTTATAAACGGAGATTTTCAAACACTGGCAATTTGGTCCAATATGAGCACATCTTTTCGCGCTATGCAAAATTATATGGCATTTAAAAATGTTTCCATTGGAACATTGGCAAATAATCAGCGGACGATGGAGCGCAGAGTAGGGGAAAGTTCTATCAAATAACAAATTAAAATCTGATTTTACTCTCCATACAGCTATCGTCTAGCTACAATACGTGCCACCTCCCCCACTTCTTCCGAAAGAATCGCCATATTGGTAAGCTCGCTAAAGTAACGAACGCCATGGGTCTTGATCCATTGATCGACCTGCTGTTGGGCTTCTTCGATTGTATTCAGTGATTGGTAAGCGTCAAGTCTCCGGAGTGTTGATGATCTCCCCCGTAAAAAAAAACAGATTCTTCAAAAAAAAAACAAAAAGCTCCGGCATTACCCAGAGCTCCTCCTCATTAAACTCAATAAACCTAACGCAAATACCTTATGGCTTCACCACATAATTATATACCAGCATAGCTGCACCATCGCACGATGTTTTTCTCAGTACACCCAATTGCATCGTAGTTTCTGTTAATGAAAACAGCGTGATACTTCCCCACGCATCCACACATGCATCACGACCGGCATCATGTATTGGAGTGGCACCTGTAAGTGTCAGTTTTTTTGCTGTCGCATCGAGGAAGTAGGAACCCGTTTCTGTTCCGCGTGATGGGATCATCAAATGATTCACTACTACTCCGGCTTTGTCTTTCAGGCTAAATGTCATCGTACCGTAATCACCGCCCGGCATTAGCCAGGTATTATCTTTATATACCGGGCTCCAGTTCCAGCAATCTTTACCATAACATCCCTTATCGCCACCTTCAAGCCAGCCATTGTTCGTTCCGTAGAAATACATGGGACCATCAAACTTGGTCGCATTGATATCCAGTATCCATGTCTTCTCATTTCCTACGCCTCCGGAAAGCGCCGTCCATAGCGGATCGTTTACGTACTCCAGATTATTTTCCGTCACCGTAATCGTTTTGGGATCAAGGTTTACCATACCTCCTGCTGTAAGTACAGACAACTTGATAACATACTCTCCTTTAAAAGCAAAGTGTATGGTTTCAGTTGCGTTGGTAGAATGACCGGATCCATAATCCCAATAGGTAATTGTGCCCGGCGTACTGTTTTTCATAATCACAGTATTCCCGCCCGGATCAGTGACCAAATCCTGGGTAATTTCATATTGAATCTCCGATTTATCAAGCACCGGGCTTAGCTCATGTTCATCGGGCTGACATGAAGTGAACACCATCACTGCAGCCAGGAATAATGTAAATGCGATATTATTTTTTTTCATATGCTGTTTTTTAAGGTTCAATTACCACCCTGTGTTTTGAATCAGTACACCACTTGATAATGTGATTTGCGAACCAGGTATTTGCTGCAATCCTTTCGTCTCGATGATTTTTGCTGCGGTGATCGTTTTGTTTACGGTCACTCCTGCACTGAGTACTGTTGTATTTTGTGCAATCGTAGCCGCGGCTTCATTGATACCATAACGAAGCAAATCCCAATAACGAATTCCTTCCAGGGCAAATTCGAAATAACGCTCTTGCTTAATATTAGCCAAAGTAACCGGTAACGCGGTGAAGTTACTCTTATAGGCACGTTGTCTTACCGCATCAAAATACGTTTGCGCATTAGCACTACCCAGCTCAGCAGCCATTAACAATACATCTGCATAACGTATGGATACAAAATCCTGGAACTGGCTGATCTGGAAATCACTATTCAGCCCTGCACCCGCAGCAAGTGTAGCTGCCGTACTTGATCCGTCCTTGTTACTCATCGGAGTATACTTTTTAGTGTAATAACCGGTGTATTCACGCTGAGCGCTTTGCTGATCGAAGGGTATTGCTTCATCAGCAATAGAAATGATCGTAGCTGTTTTGCGTGTATCCGTGCTTGCGTACGCTTGCCACAAACGAGGGTTAACTGTTGAGGCTCCCCATCCTTGTCCGTAGGGGTAGGAAGTATAGGTGCGTATGCCCAACATCACCAGCCACTTGTTTCCATCATCATTGCCAGAGCTGTAATCGCTGGTGTACGTGTACTTGATCGCAAAGACCGTTTCTTTATTGTCTTCTCCGGCATACGTATTGACATCGGTTGTTTTATTAAGTGATGCAGCAGGCCAAAGTGTAGCGAAGTCGGCCAGCAAACCATGTCCGCTGTTGGAGATCACATCTTCCAGGTAAGTCAATGCTTGCGCTTTGGTAACTACGCCTGCCAGATCAGCAGCACCATAGTATCCGGTATAATAAAGATACACGCGTGCCAGTAATGATTCAGCGGCCCATTTCGTAACGCGGCCATGTGTGGCAACAGCCTGGCTTGTATAAGAAGTAGAAGGCAGATTATCGGCAGCAAACTTTAAATCATTAGCGATAGTGGCATAGATTTCCTGCGAGGAGGCCTGCGGCAGGTTTTCAATAGATGGCGCAGTTAACAAAGGCA
>JAHEZH010000098.1:0-6373 GCA_023251155.1 Flammeovirgaceae bacterium
GCACGGGCAGCAAAGGCATAGGGAAGGTGAGGGTTGGAGTCGATTGCTTCATTGAGCAACGGATCTGGGGTGGATGGAGTGGATGACGCTTGTTCTGCGCGCTCCGTTACGGTGCTGATATTTCGTTTAGCCAGCGCGTTGTCCGGATCGAGTTGCAGTGCATTGCGGTAATCGAGGAGGGCTCCATTATAGTCTCCGGATTCTTCTTTTGCCCAACCCCGGTTAATGAGATAATCGGGCTCCTGATCGTTGATGTTCACGGCCGAGTCGAGATAGCGAATGGCACGGGAGTAGTCTTTCAGTCGGGTTTCAATCAGTCCCAGGTAATTGTAAATGAAATGCGGCCCGGTGCCCTGCATGGTGAAGATTTTGTCCACTCCTTTTTCAAAGGCATCCTGCTTGAAGAAGATGGCGGTCGTTTCCTGGTGTGGCAGACTTCGCACTTTCAGGAAATCGGCCTTTGCCATGGCATAATGCCCCAGGGTATAATGAAGTACGGCTCTGCTGAAGAGTGCTTCATAATGATCGGGATGCAGATCGATGTAAATATTGTAATCCGTAATGGCACCTTGCAGGTCAGCCAGTTGCTCACGCACCATGCCACGGGAATAGTACGCCTCGGCATAGCCCGGAGCCAGACGCACACACTCGTTCAGATGGGCTAAAGCGGCCTGCCAGTTCCCTTCCTGTATGGCTTGGTCACTTTCTTCAAAGTACCGCAAGGCGCTCTTTTTCGTCTGCGCCTGGCTGGCGAGAGAAATCATGACGATCAGGCCGATAAAAGCGTGCTGCAATGTGACCTGCCTCCAGGGCCGCAAGGCATTAAAAACATTCATTTCAGTGCGCTTTAAAGTAAAAACAGTCGGGCCTTTCAGTAGTTGTGGCACCGGGGTGCAAATGCAACTGTTAATTGTCAGGAAAAAAGCTGAAAATTGAAACTTAAGCTGCTTCATTCTGTTAAAGATACTATATGGAAACAACGAAAAAATCATCGCGCAAGTCTGGCACTTCTCCTGCTTCCTCGGCCGCGGAGAGAATAGAGTCGGCCTATACCCACTACCTGCTTACCGAAGGCAAACCCCCTGCTTCGGTTTACAAGTTCTGCCTCGACCTCGGTATCAAAGAGAGCGACTTTTACAGCCAATACGGTTCTTTTGATGCCATCGACAACCAGTTGTGGAAGTCGTTCATCGATAAAACCATCGCACGACTGCAAAGCGACAAATCGTTTACTGCGTTTAGCGTACGCGAAAAGATACTCGCTTTCTATTATACTTTATTTGAAGAGCTGAAAGCGAACAGAAGCTACGTGCTGTTTCATCTTCATCCCTTTAAGAAGATGGAGTTCACGCCTTCTTACCTTAAGGATTTCAGGAAAACATTTGAGACTTTCTTTGAAGGGATATTGAACGAAGGAAAAGGGAACGGTGAAGTGGCCACACGTCCTTTCCTTGACAAGCGCTATCCGCAGCTGTTCTGGTTTCATCTCGGATTCATCCTGTTGTTCTGGAAAGAAGACCAAAGTGCCGATTTTGAAAAGACCGATGCCGGCATCGAGAAGTCAGTGAACCTGGCCTTTGATCTAGTGGGTAAAGGCGCCCTGGATTCTGCCATTGACTTCGCCAAGTTCATGTATCAGAGCAAACCATAATTTTAAGTAAGTCACAGATAACACAGATGCTCACAGTTATTTTTTTACGCTGTCTTCATCCATGACAGCTGTGGCCATAAAACAGATTTGTACACCGTCATTTGTAACGCGTAAATTGAAATGAAAGAATTTGATCGTATTCCCGTAACCAAAGTACAACGTGCCTCCAAGTTTATCACAACCGGTGCCAAGATAGGAGGAAACTACCTGAAACATTACGGTAAGAAACTGGTCAACCCTGACAAGAACCGTGACGAGTTGAACGAAGACAATGCTACCGATATTTATAATTCACTGAGTGAGCTGAAGGGGGGTGCATTGAAAGTAGCGCAGATGCTGAGTATGGATAAGAACATGCTGCCTACAGCTTACCAGAATAAGTTTGCCATGGCACAGTACAGTGCCCCGCCACTTTCGTTTCCGCTGGTGGTGAAAACATTTCAAAGTTCGTTTGGTAAAGGTCCGCTGGATTTGTTCGATACCTTTTCACCACAGGCCATCAATGCTGCATCAATGGGGCAGGTGCATAAGGCTACGCTAGGGAATAAAACACTGGCAGTAAAAATTCAATATCCGGGAGTAGGAGCAAGTGTAAAATCTGATCTGGCCATGGTGAAGCCCATTGCCCTCTCCATGTTCAAGCTCAATCCGGTAGAGTACGATGAGTTCATACAGGAAGTGGAGCAGCGTATGATGGAAGAGACCGACTATGCGCTGGAACTGAAACGCTCGATGGAGCTTTCCGGAAAATGCAGCGCTATTCCTAACCTGGTGTTTCCGCAATACTACCCTGAGTTTTCGTCAGCTAAGATTTTAACAATGGATTGGATTGAAGGCCAGCCATTGGGTGAGCGACTGAAGAACGCATTGCCAACCGGAGAAGGAACAAAACTGGGACAGGCCCTGTGGGATTTTTATCATTTTCAGATGCACCAGCTTAAAGCCGTACATGCCGATCCGCACCCGGGAAACTTCATCATCACCCCGGATTATCGGTTGGGTATCATCGACTTTGGTTGTGTCAAAGTAATACCGCCTGCTTTTTATAAAACCTATTTCAATTTACTCGATCAGGATTTTCTCAGTAATACCAAAAAGAAAGACAAAACCTTTGCCGAGCTGCGTTTTATCTATGAGGATGACAGTGCCAAAGAAAAGGCGTTCTTCAACGAACTGTTCACCCATCTGGTAGAATTGCTGGGGCGTCCTTTCCAGAAAGATGAATTTGATTTCTCTGATAAAGCCTACTTCGAAGAGTTGTACCAATTCGGTGAGCAACTCACCAACATGAAGGAGCTACGCAACTCCAAGAAGGCCCGTGGTGTGCGCGATGCCGTGTATATCAATCGTACTTATTTTGGATTGTACACTATCCTGCATGACTTGGGGGCGAAGGTGAAGATCAGATAGGTAATTTTTTCTTAATAAGAGATAGGCAGTTCATTTCAATACGGGATGGACTGCTTTTGTTTTGAGGTATTTGATAGTAACTTTCGCTACGTCTTGTCAACATTACTTTCAGGTATGGATAACTCACCGGTATTTGATGAACATGAGCGATTGGATTTTGAGATTCAAAAGCTCTATGAAAAGATCATCCGAGAAGGCCCTCCCGCCACATCAACACAAATCATAAAAGGATACTACGATTTGTTAAGTAAAAATGAATTTAAACGTTCACCTGACCTGGATAGCTACCTGGATCAACAGTCGCTTACTTCCATGCAAGGTGTTCAGCCCGATCTGAGATGATAAAGAAGAATGATAAGGAAGCATGATGATGAAGGGTTCGTTATTACTTAGCTTAATTTTAATACATGTATTTTCAGGTCAAGCTCAGGTTGACACTGACTTTGGAAAAAATGCATCCACCAAACTTCAGTTGCCGGCGGATTTTACCGCCACCTCAGCGCATTTAATTTTCCGCTGGCCTTCCACGCAGGCGGCACCGCTACGATTCACCATCGGAAGCTTTGCGCCTTTTCAGGCAGCGGTGGAAGTAGTGGAAACCCGACCCAAAAACTTTGATAAAACGGGTACGATCAACTCCGTTTTCAGCAAGAAGAAAATAGCCGGTGCCCGTCCGCGCAAAGGAGGAAAGGTAGAGACACAACGTTACCAACTGGATCTTCCGGTGGTGGGATATGGGAACACCATTGTTGCCAAAGCAGAGGCGTTTCGTTTTTTTACGGCCACCTATTCTAATTCGGAGATCAACGGCACCATCAGTACACGCTCCAAACTTTTGTCCGACACCAGTTACCTGGCCGGAGTCATTCATTTGCCCGACAGTAGCTTATGGACATTGGATTTGAAATTCCAGCAGACTTTACAGGCGCAAAATATAAGTGGCGAGCTCTATACCTCCGGTAAGAAATATATATTACAGCAGCAACTGATGGACCGTAACGGCAAAAAGCTGATCCAACCCGGATTGTTGTTGTATTCCGATAAAGTAATGGTAGGCGCAATCGACTTTCCCTGGATTCATGGTACTACCGGAATCATTTTGTTTTCACCCCGGCTTTCGCTGAATGACAAACAAGCGTTTATCGCAGCGGGTGCATTATTTTTTGGTTATCGTAACAGTGTGAAGAATGGCGAACCCGTAACGCCCGAGGTAAAGAAATAGCGCATGAATGATTTTGATGAGGATGACATGGCCGATTTGCCCGTTTCATTCGACATGCTGGAGGAAGAACTGTACTGGCAGATTGTAGCAGAAAGTTTAGCCAACTCAAAAGACGAGAAAGAGCAGGAAACTTATCTGATCGCCCGGCTGGAAAAGATGCCATTGCAGGAAATCATTGGCTTCCGCTTTCGAACGGACAAACTTTTATATGATACCCACACGTCACCGATGTGGTGTGCGGCTCACCTCATTAACAGTGGATGTTCCGATGATGGATTTATCTATTTCAGAAACTGGGTGATATCGCTTGGTAAGGAAGTCTACACAAACGCAAAGGAAAATCCGGATACGCTCATTACCCAGATCCATGAAAGCCGCGACTACTATGAGTTTGAGTCGTTCTGGTACGTGGCGCTTGAAGCTTATGAAAACAGAACAGGTCAGGACTTATATGAACACATCGAACTCGGCGAGTTTGAGTACAGTGAGTTTTATTACCCGGGTATCGGGTTCAACTGGACCAGTAAAAACCCGGAGAGTATGAAAGCGATCTGCCCACGGTTATTTGACAAAATGAAGAACTAGTTTTGTGAATTAAATCCAATCCATGAAATCATGATTACCCCCTACAACGACAACGCAACCAACCTGATCTATAACTTACTTTTTTGCGATAACATCGAATTATATAAAGAAAATACACCGCCGCCTTATGCCTATCCTTTTGATGTGTTGTTCGCTGAGGTAAGTAGTGTTGAAGATTTGAAGAACGTAGCAGCGGATGCTGAGGTGGAACCGAGATTGAAACGGCTTGCCTATAACAGATTGCTTTCGAAAGGAAGCGTAGCTGTGGTGAAAGAATTGCTGGCAGTCATTATTGAAGTAGGTCTGGAGGATGGCCTGGATGTTCTGGCTTCGTTTAAAGATGGTACTGCCCGATACATCCATCAGACGGGAAAAATACTTATTTGGGAAACGGCCGATGCAACATCAATGGAATTAACTCAAGACCTCTTTCGCATTAGTGAAACGATTGTAGAGCGAATTGGTCCCTGGGATAAGCCGAGAAGACCTCATCCCGCCAAGGGAACAGTACGGATTACGTTCCTGGTTTCGGACGGACTTTACTTTGGCGAAGGGCCAATGAATGTGCTTTTCGCGGATGCAATGGCTGGTCCTGCGTTGACGAGTGGTACTCAGTTGTTGAGCTACATCACCGGGAAAGCAACCGCCAGCACGATGAGCTGATAAGTATTATGTTTAGTAAACAGGATGCTCCTACGGAGCGAAGACGTGATTGTATTTCTGTAATCTATCAATAGCATGCTTCTAACGGAGCGCATACGTGATTGTTTCTGTCGCCTATAAACAGGATGCTCTTAAGGAGCGAATACACGATTGTGGTTCTGTCATCGGTAAACCGGACGCTTCTACAGAACGGAATACCCGGAAATCTGGCCGGTAGTCCGGGGATGGTGAGTTTTTATTTTTTTGACTACAACAAAAGGCGTTTCGACTACATCAGTGCCTGAGGTAGAGCGCAA
Source organism: Flammeovirgaceae bacterium (assembly GCA_023251155.1). GTDB lineage: Bacteria > Bacteroidota > Bacteroidia > Cytophagales > Cyclobacteriaceae > ELB16-189. Next base: position 5,828 of record JAHEZH010000098.1, read on the forward strand.
CTTTGCGTCAGCAAAATTTGATTCGCCACAGCGATCACGGGTGCACTGAGAGGAGTAGATTCATTCCGTGTGTGTCCGTGAACCGGTGATGGCATAAAAACACTAAACTAAATAAAAGAGTATGCGCGTATTTGTCACCGGTGCTACAGGGTTTGTCGGCGCTGCCGTAGTTAAAGAGTTAATTGGTGCGGGCCACCAGGTGTTGGGCCTTGCACGTTCCGATGCGAATGCTGCTTTACTGACGGCGGCAGGAGCAGAAGTCCATCGGGGAAACCTGGAAGATTTGGATAGCTTGCGTAAAGGCGCGAAGGCTACTGATGGCGTAATACACACGGGTTTCATTCACGACTTTTCGAGATTCAAGGAAGTATGTGAAGTAGATCGAAAAGCAATTGAAGCTATTGGTACCGCTCTGGAAGGAACAGATCGGCCATTCCTGGTTACTTCGGGTTCAGCCTTGGTTGCTTCGGGTAAGCTTGCTGTGGAAGAAGACAGGGCATTGCCCGGCCCGAATCCCCGCATCGCTTCGGAGCAAATGGCCGATGA
>JAHEZH010000098.1:6383-21838 GCA_023251155.1 Flammeovirgaceae bacterium
GCCGCGCGTGGTGTACGTGTGGCAGTAGTACGTCTTCCACCCTCCGTACATGGCAAAGGTGATCATGGTTTTGTGCCTGTTCTGATCCAGCTTGCCCGCCAGAAGGGAGTAGCTGCTTATAAAGGTGAAGGACTTAATCGCTGGCCAGCCGTGCACCGGTTTGATGCTGCACGCTTGTACCGGCTTGTGCTGGAAAGCGCATTTGTTCCGGGTACACGTTTTCACGCTGCTGCGGAAGAAGGGGTAGCGTTTAAAGACATTGCTGCCCTGATAGGCAATCGATTGAATATTCCGGTAGTGTCTGTATCGGTGGAAGAAGCGGCGATGTACTTCGGTTGGTTTGCTCACTTCGCTTCCATCGATAATCCGACTTCCAGTAAGCAGACGCAAACTGTTCTTGCATGGACCCCAACTCAGCCCGATCTCATTGCTGACATTGATCAGGATAGTTATTTTTCGGTCTGAAGTCAGGACAGAGAGTGCGAAGTAAGTGATGGAGGAAATGATCAGGCGACATTCCTGTGTGCGTGTCGTCCTTTTTCAAAATAAGATTAACTTGTGGTGAGCATGCAACCGTTACGAATTAAAACCATTAGCCAATATCACCAGGTGATGAAGCTCCCGAAACCGGAGCATCCGCTAATCAGTGTGGTGGAGCTGGACCAAATTGAACATCCGCCTGGCAGCGAACCACTACTCCTGGTATTTGATTTTTACTCCATTTCGATGAAGCGTGATTTTAATGCCAAGATCAAATACGGTCAGCAGGAATATGACTTTGATGAAGGCATCATGTTCTTTATTTCACCCGGTCAGGTTTTTGGTATCGAATTAAGAAAACAGGAACCCTTGCGCAGATCGGGATGGATGTTGCTTATTCATCCTGATTTTTTGTGGAACGCACCCATCGCAAAGACGATCAGGCAATACGACTATTTTGATTATTCGGTGCACGAAGCGTTGTTTCTCTCTGAAAAAGAAGAAGCCACCATGGTGGGCATTATGAAGAATATTCAGTACGAGTATCATTCCAATATTGACAAGTTCAGTCAGCAGGTGATGATCGCTCAGCTGGAATTATTGCTGACCTATGCGGAGCGCTTTTATCAACGACAATTCATCACCCGCAAGAAATCCAATCACCAGATTCTGGATCGTTTGGAGAAATGGCTTACGGACTATTTCAACAGTGAAGATGTGGTGAAGAAAGGGTTGCCCACAGTTCACTGCATTTCAGAAGCCTTAAACATATCGCCTACGTATCTGCGCAGCTTGCTTAAATCACTGACGGGACTAAGCACCCAGCAACATATTCATGAGAAACTCATCGAAAAAGCCAAAGAAAAACTCTCGACCACCGATCTTTCTGTTAGCGAAATTGCGTATGAGCTTGGCTTCGGGCACTCGCAGTCATTCAGCAAATTGTTCAAAACAAAAACCAGCCTTTCACCGCTGGAATTCCGGCAGTCGTTTAATTGATGGCGCTGCTTCCTGCTAGGGTGCTTGCTGGTCCTTCACGGGATGTGTAAAGAATACCACCGTAAAACCGATCGCGAACAGCAGGTAAATAAGAGCAGGAGCGAGGAGTAACTCCTGCCTTGAAGAAATGAATCCCTTCAGTAAACCCAATGCACCGACTGTGAAATGGGTAACGTTTCCGATCGCGATGGGTCTTCCATAGATGCCACCGATCAGATTGGCTTTGGCCGTCCAGTTGATCATAGCAAACCCGAAATACATAGCGCCCATCAGTTGCAGGATCAGTGCATCCACGGGATTCACCTCTGTTGCCTCCACCTGAAATTGGGCGTGTATTTCCTGTGGAATAAAGAGGAGGGCGATCCCTGCTGCGCCCATGACAACCGCACTCAGGATCATTATTGTTTTGGTATTCATCGTCATTGGATTTATCCGGGTAGTATCATTATTCAACAGCCCTGTTTATTTTCTTCTTTACTATGGCTACTTCTGCTTTGATAGCCAACACAGTAACGAAATAGACAAACGCTACATAGAGGGGAAGAATGGTGAAACGATGTGCTGGCAAAGCAAACCAGATAAGGGTGCAGCCAATGGTACGGACGAAGGCATGTGCCATAAAACTTTTTCCTCCGTACATCCACCCGATCACCGGCCAGTGTAATCCCATACCCACCCCGATAGCGAGCGGTACAAAACTGACATCGAGCATACCGCCGGCAATGGCCAATGGCCAGAACATCAGCATGGAGATGAGCGCAGGAAATAATACTGACGAGATTTCTGATTTGGCCAACACGTCCGACTTCAAAGGTTTCGCCAGCAGAATTCCCAACGGAAAAATTAAGCCAGTGGCAAAACAAGCTACCCCGTACCAGGTTTGTGGTGTGAGATAAAAACCGGCAATACCAACACCCAGCCAGTAGATGAAGCCGGCAGCCGGCAAGCCGATACCTCCGTTGGCTTTGATGAGGAAGTTTCTTTTTTCGGTCACGAGAAGTTCAGCGAGATTAGTCATGGTTGATAAGTATTTTTTTTTAAGGAAAGGAAAAGATCGGTAGCAGAGAAGATGTCGGAGCTGGGTGCAGCCTGCCGCGCTTTGCTGATCGGTTATCTTCTTGAGGCACCAGCGCTTGAGGAAGATAACCGATTTTCAATTCGTTGATCATCGTTATTTCAAAAACGCATCTACTTTCTCATAAAACCACACCGGCTCATCATAGAAGATAAAGTGCTTCCCGGTATCGGTGATCGCTACTGTTGCATTCCTGATGTTGGCAACCTGGGCGGTGTAGGCCGCAGTAATGCTTTCGTGTGTTACTCCATACTCTTTGTAAGCGATCCATGCACCCATTAGCAATACCGGGCAATCAATAGCAGCTACTTGCTGGCGCAGATCGGTCGTCATCATTTCATAAATTACTTCACCCTGCGTTTTGTTATCCGATTTTTTGCCAATAGCCGCCACCTGGTTGATACGCTCCGGACTGGTGATCATGGAAGCCAGAATCATTTTTTGTGTGGCCTCCGTTTGTTCTTCGCTCTGGGTGATGCTCATACGGTCTCTCATCTGTGTGGCCATCGGCATAGCGCTTTCCGCTGTTGCTCCCGGCATTTGTACGACCGTCAGGAAAGGAAGGCCATCTACGGCAATGACTTTACTGAATACACCCGGTGCAGATGATGCCGCCAGAAAAGAGATGAAGCCACCCATGCTGTGCCCCATTAATACCGGCTGGTTTAGTTTCCTGTCTTTGATGTATTGAAGAAGGTCATCTTTCACAGAAACCAGAAAGTGATCGTTGAGATGAGCCGGTTGGCCGCCAAAGCCGGCCAATGTCAATACATGACATTCGTAGTTCTTTTCATAGCGGGCTACGGTTTCCTTCCACACCTCTGCTGTGCAGTAAAGTCCGTGGATGAGGATCATCGGCTTGCCCTTACCTTTTACATCTACCTTGAAATAGGTCTGGGCCTGAATGGTTTTTGCCGATAAGATAGCTACGGCTATACCGACGATTAAAATCAATTGCTTCATAGTCATACATGTGTTGTTTTAAAAAACGTATTCAAATGAACGCAGCTTTGGTGTCGGGGTGAATTTTTATTGACCAACGGAGTGGGGGAACTGACGAACTTACATTTGCCGGAAGTGGTCAATGGACAAAGTGGTAATTGCCATGGTTTCCAGGTGGTCAGCGGATTTTTTCGTAGTGTTTGCTGGCAATTGCCTGCGGGCTTACAGTTGATAAACGATTTCCTACCGTTGGTCAATCATTTTGGAGCGCGAAGCACAGCGGAGTTACTTTTAATGTTGTATGACTAAACTCTGGAGCACCCTTATAAAATACAAAGCTCACCACATGCTGCTGTGGGTAAGCTATTTCATTTTCTGGATGTCGTATTATGCAAATTATTATCCTTCGTTGCTCTACTTGTTTCTGATGGTAGGGCTTCACTTTGTGTTTAATTCGCTGCCGTTTTACATCACCGGCTATGTACTGCTTCCGCGCTTTTTGTATCGTCACCGCTACGGGGTTTTTGTCACGTTGTTTTTTGCTCTTGTTTTAACCAGTACGACCATTCTTACTTCTCTTCTTTACCTCATCCTTTCACCGTATGTTCCCGAGATTGCCAGCCATCCGGCAAATGTATTTCTGATCGCACTTGTTTCCGTCGGGTCGATGTCGGGTGCTTTGACGGGATTAAAGATGGCACTGGATAAACTCAGGGCGGACAAGATAAGCCAGCAGCTCGACAAGCAGCGGCTGGAGAGTGAGCTTCAGTACCTGAAGGCACAGGTTAACCCGCATTTTCTTTTTAATGCCATCAACAGTGTGTACTTCCTTATTAAGAAAGACCCCCATGTGGCTGCGGAAACCCTGATCCGGCTTTCTGATTTGCTGCGGTTTCAATTGTACGATTGCTCGGATGAGCGTATTCCCATCGAGAAAGAACTGGACTATCTGCGTAACTTTGTGGCGCTGGAGCAGATCAGAAAAGGAGGGAAGGTGAAGGTGAATTTTGATGTAGCCGATGATACGTGTGGCTTTGTCATTGCTCCCTTTATGATTATTCCCTTTTTAGAAAATGCCTTCAAGCACGTATCTACATTCTCTGATAAAGAGAACTTTATACACATTCAGCTGAGTAAAAACGGAAGTCAGTTCAAGGCTACCTTGCGCAATACATCCGACAACCTGGTGCGCTATGAAGTGGGTGGTATCGGACTGAAGAACGTAAAACGCAGATTGGATTTATTGTATCCCGGCAAACACACGCTCACTATTAAAGACGAAGCGGGAGTGTTTCTGGCAGACCTTACCCTGGAAACCGAATGATGAAAATACGAACTATCGTAGTAGAAGACGAACCCCTTGCCCGCGAGGGACTTATCAATTATATCAGGGATGTTGATTTTATGGAAGTGGTGAAGGTGTGTGAGGACGCACTGGAGGCCAACCGGGTGCTTGCCGCGGAAAGTATCGACCTCATGTTCCTGGATATACAAATGCCAAAGATCACCGGTATTGATTTCCTGAAGTCATTGAAGAATCCTCCTATGGTGATCATGACTACGGCCTATCCCAACTTTGCCTTGCAGGGGTATGAGCTGGATGTGCTGGATTATCTGGTGAAACCTTTCCCGTTCGATCGCTTTCTGAAGGCAGCCAACAAGGCGCGGGATTACTTTGAGTTGAAGAATGCTTCTGCTTCAGAATCAACGACTAAAGCAAAAGAAGATTACTTCTTTGTGAAGTGCGATTACCGGTATGAGAAGATTCATTTCAATGAGGTGCTCTATGTAGAGGGTATGGAAAACTATGTGGTCATTCATACGGCAGTGCAGAAGTATGTGACGCTGCTGCGGATGAAGAACCTGGAAGAGATATTGCCCGTGAATGAATTCATGCGCACACACAAATCCTACATTGCCGCTATAAAAAGGATCAGCTCCATCGATGGTAATGAGATCATTATAGGGGGCAAGCGCCTGCCCATCAGTCGCGAGAAGAAGGCAGAAATCATGGAGAAGGTGATCAAGTAGGTGCTAGCACCGTGGATCAAACGCCATTCTTAACTCGAGCTCCAGATGATAGTCTATCTTCCTGAAGCGTACAAGGGTGTGTTCATAAAAGGTTTCTTCACCCGTTCCTTCATACCAGGTGATGTGAACAGGTATTTTATCCAACCCAAGTTTTTTTGCAGCTACGATGCGATGATTGCCATCGGTGAGCAAGGCCTTCTTGCCAACAATGGAAAATTCCAATGGTTCCAGTCCGTTTTCACGAACGTATTCCGTTACTTCGTCTACGTCATACTTGTTGTAAAAGGGTACGCGTGGAGCAGGCACTTCATCACGTTTGAATTCACGGTACTTCCAGAGAAGCTCCAGGGGCAGATAGGTAGATTTGCTTGACATACAACTAATATTTCCTAGCCTTTTGCAAGCCAGGTGCCGCTCACGTGTGTACGATGAAAACCGGCCTGATCAAGTCAATAATGATGTTTAAGCCGAAGTCTCTTTTAATATTTTTCCCGAATCGGGAAACAGAGCGCCTTTATTGAATCACGGGAACCGCTTGATACCTCATCTGAAAGCGATCGCCGCTGCCCGCGCTTTCGTTTTGTGAAAGTTCCTTTTCAGAGGTCTTGGAAGAGTGAATTTGATGAGTGAATTTTTATTTGTGAACTAAAACATTTTCAATAACTTAGCCTTTGTAAGTTAATTTTTTAATCTAATACTGATACTTATGCGTGCCATCTGGAAAGGACACATTCAGTTTTCGCTCGTTACAATACCTGTTCGCATTTACAATGCCATTGACACCGGGCAGACGATCAGCTTCAACCTGCTGACGAAGGAAGGGCACAACCCGGTGAGCTATGAGAAGAAAGACAAAGTCACCGGCCAGACATTGAAGACCGATGACATTGTGAAGGGCTATCAATACGAGCCGGGGCAATATGTGATCATTGAAGAAGAAGACCTGGCCAAGGTGCGATTGAAAAGTACCAAGGTAATAGAGATTGAAGGTTTTGTGATGACGGAAGAAGTACACCCAACCTTATACGAGTCACCTTACTTTATAGGTCCGGATGGTGACATGGCCGCCAAGACATACGGCTTGCTCAGTCAGACATTGAAAGACACGGGTAAGATTGGCGTAGGTAAGGTAGTACTTCGCGACCGCGAAACTCCGGTATTATTAGCGCCTCATGAAAAGGGGATACTCATGTATCGCCTTCGCTATCCGGAAGAGGTTCGTAACATCAACGAGGTACCACAACTGCTCGATGTGAAGACCGACAAGGAACAACTGAAGATGGCCAGAACACTGGTGGACTCCATGACTACCAAGTTTGCCAACATCGAAATGAAGGATCATTACTTTGACGCACTCAAAAGTATTATTGATGCTAAAGTGGCCGGCCATGAGATTGTGAGCATACAGGAAGAAGCACCTAAGGTAGTTGACATTATGACGGCCCTTAAAGCCAGCATCGATCAGGCCAAGAAGAAACCAATGGAGAAGGCCAAAGGTACCGCCGCCAAGGCGGCTAAGGAAGAAAAGAAAACCAAAGAGAAAGAGATGAAAACGGTGAGAAGGAAAGCGAGCTGATCGCTTCGCTATAGCTTTAACCGATAGTTAAATGAGGCCTGTGGTTTTTCGCAAGCCTCTGTTTTTTTTTGCAGCGGATGCAATTAAGGTTGCATTTTGTTGTCGTGTATATTATATTTGTGACAACAATTAACCAAACAGCATGAAACAACTGACCTTTGCATCGCTTCAAGTCACTGATTTACAAGCATCAAAAGACTTCTATACTCAAAAGCTGGGATTTGAAATGGGCGATTCCAATCCGCAAGCCTGTGTTTTTAAATACAACCAGGGGCAGGCAAGCTTTGCCATCCGCACGCCTATCGAACCAATCGATGGGAAAGAATTAGGAATAGGTGTGGCGCTTTGGTTTGCCGTGAATGAAAATGTGGATGGCCTGAAAGAGCAATTCACTACCAGGGGAGTAACCACTATCGGACCAATTATAGAAACGCCTTTTGGCAGAGCGTTTCATGTAAAAGATCCTGATGGTTATAAGCTTACTTTTTTGGAAGCAAAGTAAATAGTGAGGTATGGAAGTTTACCGTCGTGGGAAAAGTGATCGATGACGAAGTGTGCCCGTTTCCGCTTGCTGAAGATTTTGTCCGTCAAGGCGTAACATTACATTTTTACCATGCCCTGTCCATTCTTTAATCAACGAATTAGACTTTATTCAGAATAAAAAAACCGGGGGGTATTCTTTTCGTTTTGTTTTTTTGAAATCAAGCAACGTGATTTGATTTAATTGCATCTCAAATGCGTCAACACCAGTATGCCTAAAGAAATTGAATTTAATTTTAAAAGCCCAAACGATAGCCCGGGTTACCTGCTTGGACAGGTAACGATGCTATGGCAGCGTAAACAGAAAAAAGTGTTAGACCCTTTAGACCTGACCCAGACTCAGTTCGTATTGCTGGCAGCGTTGGGCTGGCTTTCAAAAACAAATAAAGCGATTACACAAGTGGATATTGCCAACCAAAGCAACGCAGACAGAATGATGGTATCCAAAGTATTGCGCACATTGGAGGAAAAAGGGTTCATCACCAGGAAAGAACACGAAACGGACACCAGGGCCAAAACCATTCGACTCACGTCAAGCGGTGAACTCGTTTTACAAAAAGCACTCAGGGAAGTAGAGAATGCTGATCTGGATTTTTTTGCTTCACTGGATAGCCGACTTTCATCCTTCAATAAGAACATGGTGCAGCTTATTAAGGAGAATAAAGAGTAAATCTTGCTTTTGATACAAAGACTCTTTGTATTTAGTGTAATCGAGCCATTGCATCCGCTCAGGGGAGTGGCCCGGTAATTTAATTTAACCTGACCGCCATCTCTTAACATAGACGTATCTATTTGATCGCACATAATGTTTAGGTTTGCGCAAATACTACGATGTATAAGGCCACCCTTTTTTTAGCGACCCTGTTCTTTCTTCTATCCTGCAACAAAAACAATGACAACGTAACCGGTTCTTTTCAGGAAAGTAGGGTGTCGTTAAGTACACACGAGTTGGCAGCATACTCCATAGAGACGGCTCATAACAAGTACCTGGTCGTTTTTGAATCAGGACTTGGTAATGACCATACTGTATGGCAAATGACTCATGTGGCAGAAGAGATCAGTGCTACCATGGACGTGGTGGTGTATGACCGAGCTGGCTACGGCAAATCCACGATTGATACTACTCCACGAGCTATCGACCGACTTCGGATGGAACTGGAAGCCGTAGTAAACAGCTATGCGCATAATAGAAAAGTAATACTGGTGGGCCATTCATTGGGAGGAATGATCATTCGGGATTATGCAGTTAAAAACCCGGATAGAATGGCCGCCCTGTTATTGGTTGATCCTTCGCACGAAAACTACCTTCATCCCACCCAGGCCGAAGAGGATGTACTTTACAACGCTGTTAATGCCAGTGCCGGTCCTGATTTCGGAGGCACCCGGGAAGCCAGGGAATTAATGGAAGACGCTCAATACATGGCTACCTTACCCATCCTGCCCGATATTCCGGTGGTGGTGCTCACAAGTATGCAATTGGATGGCAGTCATACCACCGCCGATAAACAAAACTTGTATTATGCCCACGAACTGTTAAAGAGCGGTGTTTCCGATTTCACTCACATCACTACTACCCATGCAGGGCATTTTATTATGATTGATGAGCCAGATCTTGTTATTGATAATTTCAATTTATTGCTTTCAAAACTGCCCTGATCCAGTACAAATGTATTTTGTTGATTTGCATTTTACTGGTGTTCATCTGTTGCCAGCCGTGGCCGCCGTTAGATTCCCAAAAATATTTCTCCTCCGCCCATAGTAGACCCTTACCTTTGGCCTGTCTTACCAAGGTAGGGCATTGGAAGATTTTTTATAACGTACAGGTGCCGAAGGACGAGCAGCAGATGATAGCCGAAATACGCCAGGGCAGGCGTGATACTTTTCGTGAAGTGTTTGACGCACATTATGAAAGCCTGTGCCGCTATGCGTTTACGTTGCTGAAAGACATGGATGACGCGGAAGACGTGGTGCAGGCAGTATTTGTGAAAATATGGGAGAAACGTGAAGAAGTGGAGATCAGGTTTGCATTGAGAGCGTATTTGTATAAAACGGTTTATCATCAGTGCCTTAATCATCTGGAGCACCGGGTGGTGAGGCAAAAACACCAATTGTACGGGCAGCAACAAATGGAAAAGGAAGTAGCATTACCGGCAGCCTTTGCCGATGAAATGGAAGTGCATATCGCCAATGCGGTTAATACATTACCACCTCAATGTAAAGCGGTGTTTATGATGAGTCGCTATGATGAACTGAAGCATGCCGAGATTGCGGATCAATTGGGGATATCGGTGAACACGGTACAGAATCAGATCAGTAAGGCGTTGGGGGTATTACGTGCTGCATTAAAAACGCAGGTGAGTTAGACGAATCGGAGTAAAAAATAGAAGAAGTGGATAGCAAGGAAACGGTAGTGAACGATGAACTTCTGGTGAAGTTTCTTCATGGAGAAGCCTCTCCCGAAGAGGCGGATGCTGTGGCTGGCTGGCTGGAGCTGGAACAGAATGCCGCACACCTGGATGATTTGGAAAGAGCATGGAATGCGGCTCGACCATCCGCCACCCCGCGAATGGTGAACAAGCAGGCCGGTTGGGCCAAAGTTGCTGCCGCACTGGAAGATCGATCGGTGGCAAAAGTGGTATCCATTAATAGGTTTGCTCTTGCATGGAAGATAGCGGCCGCACTAGTAGTGGTCGCTGCGGGCGTTGTACTCTATCAAAAATTTTCAGCTGTTCCTGACAAGGTTATGGCGACACAGCAAAATTCAGAACGACTTCAGTTGGCCGATCAGTCAGTAGCAGTGTTGTATCATGAAACGGTGATCCGTTATCCTGAAAAATTTGGCAGGAACACGCGTGAGGTAGCAATGGAAAAAGGGGAGGCTTTTTTTACGATTGCGCCGGATAAAGAACATCCGTTCATTATCCACACACCGACAGGTGAGGTGCGTGTGGTGGGTACTGCATTTAATCTATCCGTGAAAGAAGGTCAACTGGAGGTGGGGGTGAGTGAAGGGAAAGTGATGGTCTATACGGCAACGGATACCGCCTACGTGGTAGCCGGTGTTACTGCGCGTGTGCAGGCGAAAATTATCCAGGTGAACAAGGCCGTGAAAGCCAACGACTGGGCCTATGCCACCCGCAAACTCACCTTCAACGATACACCGATGGAGGAAGTGATTCAGATTCTGGAGAAGACGTATCAGCAACCCGTTAACGTTTCCAATAATCAAATTAAGCGCTGCTCACTTAATGGAAAATTTGATAACGTTTCTTTGGAAAAACTGCTTACTTTCGTGGCGGAGTCGCTTAATCTGTCGCTGACAAAAAATGACAACGGGTTTATATTACAAGGTGAGGGGTGTCCGTAATTGCCTGTGTTTACTTTTACTTCTGGTTTATTGGTCTGGCAGTGCTCAATCCTTCGCTTCAAAAAAGATTTCACTATCGTTACAAAATGCAACCCTGCATGAGGTAATCGACCAGCTGTCGCTGGCCACCGGTTTGTATTTTATTTACAGTCCGGATAAAATTAAATCCAAAGGACTTCTCAACATAAGTGTATCCGATAAAACGATTGCTGAAACACTGACCTCGGTGAGTTTACAAATGAACCTGGAGTTCAAACAGCAGGGTGAATACGTGATTGTAAAGAACAACGAGTTTGGTCAGCTTATCGCCAAAGCGGACAGGCAGATCAGGCCAGAACTGCGTATGCGATCGCAATCTCCGGCGCTGACCACTTTTTTTCCTCCCCTGCAATCGGCACCTCCGCGCACGGTCAGATTTCTTCAGCCCGATTCGGTCAACCGCCTTGACAAGTATGTGAAGCAACTGCAACCTTATTTCGATTCTACTGTACTGAGACGTGTGCCTCCCAGTTACGTGCAAAGGCTGAACAAAAACAACAAACACCGGGGATGGTTTGTTGCTGCCGGTGGTGTAGTCAATGATTACTCGAAAGGGATGGAAATTCAGTCAGGTATTCGTTCCGCTTACTTTGTTTATACACCTACCTGGATGAGCAGTGGCCAGTTTCATGGCGCCTACGGATTAGGATCTTCCATCTTGTTGCACGGAGATTTTTCGCTTCACCCGGTGTATTCCTTCTCCAACATGAACTGGAAGTACCCAACGGAATATGCCATTGCACGCATGATGTATGGCCCGAGCCAGCTCAAAGTAACTACGCGCCATCATCAGGTAAAACTGATGATCCGATATGCGATTACGAAGAATGTAGTGGTACAGGCGGGGCCAACCTTCAATCGTGCCACTACCCATTATCGGTTCAGCGAAATGGATCGTTCGGTTTTTAAAGATTGGATACCTTCTTTTATATCCGCAGGTGTTCCTGCCTCTTATGGCACTACGGGCAGCACTACAAACTACGCCAGGCCCAATACAATCATGGAGATTTACCCCTCGAGGCCTACCTCTTTTGAGTCGGCCAAATCATGGGTAGGCTATGAGACGAGCCTGCTTATCAGAATAAATTTTCGTCAGCCATAGTAGTATAGCTTCTTTTCCCTGTCTTAGATCAGGTAGTCATTAAAAACACTGATAAAAGGATACGTTATGAAAAGTAAATTGGAAGGTGCGTTCTCTGTGGTGCTGGCGTTTTCCCTCATCTTTTACATCCAATATCATTATTATTCCGTTCAGCCGTGGTATGAGTACCGTGGCGTGGAGCAAAACAGTAGCAAAGCCAAAGCTATTCCCGTGTTTACGGAATACAAAGTCAACGTGTGTGGTGCGCATGATTTGGGTGCACCCGCCACCAAGTCAGGCAAGCTTGTTGTGAAACAGGACGAAGGGGATTTTATATTGTTTGCTGACGAATAACGGAGTATACAATGACAGGCATCATTCGGTTTAGTGTTTGTTAGTATAGCGTGGTCTGTGATGTACAGACCATTTTTATTTTTATGCTCTGCGGTCTCGGTCACAGAGGCGAACCAGATCCGATACCGGTAGACGCGGACCCTGGTGATGGCGGATAACCAACACAATAAAATAAGACCAAAAGCATTATCTTTGCCGTATGGCGAAAGTGATTCAGTTTCCGGTTCCCTCACCAGAGAAATTTGGGTTTAAGCCTGTACGCCAAAAGAAAGAACAGCCTTTTCGGGGCAAACATGGTCAGCTCAACTTGTTTACTGGAGCGAAGATCGTACGCCTCAATCAACTTACTCCATTTGAAGAGGCCCTGATGCTCGATGACCAGGGCGAAGCGGCCAAAGCCAAAGAGGCGTATCAAAAAGCCATTGATAAAAAAGAATCGGTGGCGGATGCCTATTGCAATCTCGGTATTCTGGAATCAGAGGCCAAAAACTACAGCAAAGCGATTGACTGCTTTACCTTGTGTTTGAAAGAAGAGCCTCGTCATTTTGAGGCGCACTATAACCTGGCAAACCTGTATGCGGAGATAGGCAATTTACCATTAGCCAAAATTCATTACCAGATTTCCATTGAGATCGAACCTGAATTTTCAAATAGTTATTTCAATCTGGCGCTTACTCTGGCCATGAATAAAGAAGTAGCGGAAGCCATTGAATCGCTCATGAAGTATTGCCAGCTTTCTCCTCGTGCAGATCGGGCGCACGCAGAAGAATTGATTGCGGCATTGAGTCGTTCATTGGGAAAGTAACGTGTTGCTGATTCATTCGGAGTTACCAAGTACCGTCAAACTCATGGATAAAGCCGTCTTTCTGTTCTTCACCACACCCGGCTTAAAAGCATTCGATGCTCGTACATCTGGTAAACAACAAAGAACCGGTGATGAGCCGGTTCTTTGTTGAATGAAACCAGGATGCCGTTGTTATGGGATAAAAGTAAATACATGTACACCGGCTACCGAGTTTACCCTTCCCGAATTCAAGGTCGTCTTTGCCCAGTTCAGGGTAAGCCTTAAGGAGTTGTCGGTTACTTCTGTTTTTATTTCCACACCATCATCACGTTTGATCTGTTGACCGTCTTCGGTAATAAATGTCCACGTGCCGCTGGCGGGCCATACTACATTACCATGCGTGGTGGTATAGGTGGTTTCGGTAAACTTCAGCGTAAGTCCGGTGAAAGAACCGGTTTGGTCGGTGTTATCAACCGTTACACGTTGAATCTTCCATGTATTGGCGATCAGCATGGCGATTGTCGTTTCCTGCGCAGTAGGGTCAGGATCAGTATGACATGCCGTAATGATAATGGCAGCGAATAACAGTAGTCCTGAGATCAGGTGTCGGATTATGGTATCTGATTTCATCTTCATCACTTTTTAATGAACTTGATTTGCTGTACTCCGTTTCCCTGACGGATGCGTGCGATGTAAAGTCCGGAGGTCAGTGATTTTACATCGGCAGTATGCACATCGTTTTGTTTTTCCAGGCGAATGCTGAACGTACGGCCTGTCATGTCGGTGAGCGATGATTCAAAATCATTGCCGGTCAATCCGGATACCATCAGGTAATCTTCCACCGGGTTAGGGTAGACGGATATTTTTCCACTGCTTTCAGGTGCCAGGGCGGTAATCAGGATGGAGGTATTCGCAGAAAATTCGCTGGCACAATTATCGGCCTTCACCTGTACGGAGTACACACCAGGGGTAGTGGCCGTATAGGTTGCATTGGTGGCACCGGTGATGGCTGTGCCATTGAGATACCACTGATTGCCCGCAGATGCACTTGACGTAAGTACCGGAGACTCTGTATTCCCATTGCTTAAGGTAATAGCAGGCTTGGCCGGATTGATACAGAACGATTGTTCTACCACGGGTGCGGCACTATAGCTCTCATCTCCGCTCTGGCTTGCGTTGATGGTTACGCTACCCGCCTTCACCAGAGTAACTTGCGAACCTGACAGGGTTACTTTATCAGAGGTAGTAGTGAAACTGACAGGAAGACCCGAGGTGGAAGTGGCACTTAACGCAAAGGGAGCACTTCCTAGTGTTTTTGCAACAGGAGCCGTAAAGGTAATTGTCTGTGAAACTTTACTCAGCGCAAAGCGGGCAGATACGGGCAAATGATCGGAAGTAGTGGTGGTATAACTTGGTATGTACGTTCTTGGGTCTTCCACTACTGTGGAGTTGGCAATGTAATCACTGTTCAGTTCGTTGGAGATAATGATGTGATCCAGGAAGCTGCTTGAACTTGGAAAACTATAGCCTCCATTTTGGGCCAGTGGATACGTAAGCGCATTGAAATTGGCAACATCATCCACGAATACTTGATACGTAGATGCTGATCCGGTATTGATTGATCCCAGGACATTGTCATTAAAGTCTCCCAGAATAATCAGATTGTCATGGGCATTGTGCGCCATTAATGAATCGTACAATACCTTAACATCGTACTTTCTTCGGTCATAATCTGCCTGGGCCGAACCGGATTTGGAATGCAGAACCACTACTTTGATTCTCTTCTTTACGGAATTAACAGTAACATCGGCTGTCACCATAAAAGGTAGCCGGCCTGATGACCAGAAGTTGGAAGGAGTATTTCCCCCGGAACTTGGATAGTTCGGTAATAAAGCCAACGCGGCACTTACGCTTGTCGCTTCCGCTGCGCGGATGTCATCATAAAATTTCGAGAACATCACCCGCGAACTGACTACCTGTACAGTAGATGTTTTGTAAACGATGCCAATCTTCTGCGGAGGGAAAGTGGGATCGGGAGGATTGAAAGAGTACGACCAGCGATCCGCCATTAATTTAGCGTATCCGGGAAGATTGCTCACCAGTTGATCCATCGCAGCATCATCCGATACTTCTTCTACTGAAAAAATGTCGGAGCCGATGGTTTGCATCACGGTAGTGACGTTGCTT
>JAHEZH010000099.1 GCA_023251155.1 Flammeovirgaceae bacterium
ATTATTACTTTCGTTCACGGGAACAACTTTTAGATACACTTTTGGAAGAAGCAGTGACGGAGAAGAAGGAGCGGATGAAAGTCATTTTCGGTTCAAACGATACTTTTCCTAACAAGATCCGAGAATACATAAGCATGATCATCGACCGTGGTATTACCTATCCTTACCTGGAAAATTTTCTGATCAGTGAGATCGCCTCACATCCGGATAAAATGAAGATGAGCTGCTTTAAAGATCGGGTGAAATCATTTGACCTGATTAAAGATGACCTGGAAGAAGAGATACGTAAAGGAAAAATTGCTCCCATTACTCCGCAAAACTTTATGATCAATCTCACGTCCATGTGCAATTATCCGTTTCTCGCCAAATCAATATTACAAGCGATACATGGCATGACCGATGCCGCTTTCAAGAAATTCGTTCTCGATCGAAAAGAAGTCATCTTCTCTACCCTTTTCAATGAAGTAACACCTACTACTCACGCTTAATGAATTCCTAACTCTAAAATGAATATTCAATTGTATGTTTCAATTTTTTAAAAAAATAACGTTACTCGTTTTTATTTTTGCGTTACTTCTTTCCACAGAAGTACATGCACAGGACACCGCTGCGCAGGATAGTTTACTGGATAATGCTACACTGGAACGCGTAGTGCAATATGCGATCGCCCATCAGCCGCTTATTCAGCAATCGTTACTCGATGAGGAATCGGCGCGTGCTACGATCAAAAGCAAGCTGGCAGACTGGTATCCTCAAATTAACCTGAGCGCCAACCTGCAGCGCAACATTGAATTGCAAACTTTGGTTACCGGATTGGGTACATTCCGAAGTGGAACAAACTATACCTCTGCTCCGCAGATATATGCTACGCAAACCATCTTTAATCGTGATGTGTTGCTTGCCGCCAAGACCTCGAGGGTAGTGAAGGAAAATACGAGGCAGACTACGGAAAGCCGTAAGATCGATGTGACTGTAAATGTCACGAAAGCTTTTTATGATTTTCTGGCTACCTCACAGCAAATCAAAGTAGGGCAGGGTGATGTAATTCGTCTTCAGCAAAGTTTAAAGACAGCTACCGATCAATACAACGCAGGCCTTACCGATAAGACCGATTATAAAAGAGCGACCATCGCATTGAGTAATACCCTGGCCAGTCTGAACAGTAATAAGGAATTGCTCAAGTACAAAGAGGAATACCTGAAATCGTTGATGGGATATCCTGTGAATGCAAAGCTGAATATTGTTTATGACACCCTTCAGATGGAAAAAGAAATTGCCATGGACACCATCAGCCAGGTCGATATCACCCAGCGTATTGAGTATAAACTGTTTCAGACACAGCGTGCTCTTCAGGAAGCCAATGTAAAATATCAGAAATGGAGCTATTTGCCTTCACTGAATGCCTACTATTATAATATCAGTTACTTCTTCAATAATAGTTTTGGTCAGCTGTATGATACGCGTTACCCGAACTCTTATGTGGGCGGTACATTGATCTGGCCGATTTTTCAGGGATTTAAGCGCAATGCAAACATCAAGATTCAGGAAACGAACTTAAAGCGTCTGGATTGGGACATTACTAATCTGAAAAACACAGTGAATTCGCAGCATGCACTCGCGCTTTCTACCTACCGGGCCAACCTTGTTAACTACAACACCTTGAAGCAGAACATGGAGTTGGCGAAAGAAGTATATGACGTTATTCAATTGCAATACCGGAATGGAGTAAAAACCTACCTGGAAGTAATCACCTCCGAAACAGATCTGCGCACCGCCCGAATCAATTATTTTAACTCGCTATATGCGGTGCTGGCAAGTAAGATTGACTTGCAGAAAGCTTTAGGAGAAATCAGATATTAATAAACAGAAAAAATACAAAGACTACACATATGATTTTGAAGTTAGTAAATTATTCGGCCGCCGTGTTCTTGTTGACATTAGCAGCTTGTGGTAACAAAGGACAACAGGGAGGGATGCCTACGCCACCACCGGTAAATGTTACCGTACAGCAGGTAGGCGCTTCATCGGCCTTTTATTATGACGAGTATCCCGTTATTGTAAGAGCACTGAGCGAAGTGGAGCTTCGTCCTCAGATCAACGGCTACATTACTGCGATCCATTTCGTGGAAGGCGACCGCGTGAAGAAAGGACAAAAACTGTATTCTATCGATCAGCAGCAGTATGAAGCGAACTATCAGCAGGCATTGGCTAATGTGGCGGTTTACGAAGCCAACCTTTCCAAAGCAGAGAAGGATGTCGTTCGTTACCGTGAGCTGGGCAAAGCAGACGCGATCGCGAAACAACAGATTGATAATGCGGAGGCCAATTATGCAGCGGCACAAAAACAACTGGATGCGGCCAAAGCTGCTGTACAAGGAGTTCAAACCAATGTACGTTATACTTCAATCACTGCTCCGTTTGACGGAACCATTGGTATCTCGTTAGTGCGATTAGGTACATCAGTATCTGCAGGGCAGACCATATTGAACACTATTTCTTCCGATGATCCGATTGCCGCAGATATTACCGTGGATCAGAAAGAGATACTGCGATTTAGCAAATTACAAAGCGCAGCCAAAGCAAGCGACTCTACTTTTATGCTTGTATTTGGTGATCAGAACTATCCGTACCCGGGTAAGATCAGTGTGATTGACCGTGCCGTAGATGCCCAAACAGGTACTATCCGTATGCGTCTTACGTTTGCTAATCCGGATCATACACTGCGTTCAGGTATGAGTGGCAAGCTGCGGGTGAAAGCCAATACCGGTGAGCAGGCGATCATCGTGCCGTTCAAGGCCGTAACCGAGCAACTGGGTGAATTTTTTGTGTACGTAGCCGATAGCAATAAAGTATCTCAGCGCAGAATTCAGCTGGGAAAACAAATCAACAGAGATGTGGTGATCAAAGAGGGTTTGAAAGGCGGAGAAACCATTGTCGTGGAAGGTGTGCAAAACCTGCGTGAGGGTTCGGCCATCAATACGGCACCCCCTCAGGCTCCGGCAGCCACCCCTGCACCAGCAAAGAAATAAGATGTATTAGATGACTATTCTAGAGAAAGAACAATGATAGCAGATGTATTTATAAAACGCCCCGTTACCTCCATCGTTATATCGGTGGTGATTGTACTGGTGGGATTGATTGCAATGAGTACGTTACCCATTTCGCAATATCCGGATATTACCCCGCCTACGGTTTCCATCACGGGTACCTATACGGGCGCTGATGCGCAGACGGTGGAACAGACCACCACCACCGCCATTGAAACGCAGGTGAACGGTACCCCGGGCATGGCTTACATGACCAGTAATAGTACCGGTAGCGGACAAAGCAGTGTAACGGTTACGTTTGATATCGGTACCGATATCAACATCGCAACGCTGGATGTGCAGAACCGTGCCAGTGTAGCTGAGCCCACATTACCTGAATTGGTAAGACGGTTAGGGCTTATTGTGCGTAAGCGTAACCCCAGCATTTTCATGGCGCTTGCCCTTTACTCACCGAACGAAACACACGATGGTACTTTCATTGGTAACTATGCCAACATTTATATGAAAGATGCCTTGCTCCGCGTAAAAGGAGTAGGTGATATCGTTTCCGTTGGTGATGACTTTGGTATGCGTATCTGGTTGAATCCGGAGAAGCTGGCTGCCTTGAGCCTGACACCTGCCGAAGTGAATGCCGCATTAGCAGAACAAAATCTTCAGATTGCGGCCGGTACTATCGGTGGTAATCCACAGCCAAAAGTACAGGCATTTGAATACAACGTACTGACCAATAGCCGTATCAGCACGAAAGCGGATTTCGAAAATATTATTGTGCGTAACAATCCCCAACAAGGCAATATCACTTATCTCAAAGATGTAGCGCGTGTTGAGCTGGCCAAATTTAACTATGGTAATAATCCTTTTGTGAATGGGAAGAAAGCTGCGTTCATGTTGCTGTATCTGGCTCCCGGTGCCAATGCACTGGAAACCAATGAAGGAGTTACCAAAGCGCTGGCAGAAATGAAAAAATCTTTTCCGAAAGATCTGGATTATGAGATTCCGGTAGAAACAACGACCGTAGTCAAAGTATCGATTGAGGAAGTTCTCCATACGCTGGGTGAGGCGTTGATTTTGGTAATTATAGTGGTGTTCCTGTTCCTGCAAAACTGGAGGGCAACATTGATTCCCGTATTAGCTATTCCGGTTTCATTGATCGGTACATTCATCTTCTTTATTCCTTTCGGATTTACGATCAATACGTTAACACTGTTTGCGTTTGTACTGGCGATTGGTATTGTGGTGGACGATGCGATTGTGGTGGTAGAAGCCATTCAGCACTACATCGATCATGAAAAACTTTCACCTAAGGAAGCTACCCACAAAGCAATGAAAGACATTGCCGCTCCGGTTATTGCTATCGCATTGATTCTGGCTGCCGTGTTCGTGCCGGTAGGTTTTGTTCCGGGTATTGTGGGTAAATTGTATCAGCAGTTTGCTATTACGATTGCTATCTCCGTAATGATCTCTGCTTTCGTGGCATTGTCATTAACACCAGCATTAAGTATGTTGTTGCTGAAGCCCGCAAAAACAGAGGAAGAGAAAAACTGGCTTGACCGCTTCTTTGATAAATTCAATATCTGGTTTGGCAGGGTAACCAATTCCTATACGAATGGAGTGCATGTGTGGATCAAAAAAACTCCGCTTGTATTGGTGATGATGGTGTGTTTGTTTGTCGGATTGTTCTTCCTTTTCAAAAATAAACCGACAGGCTTTATTCCTACTGAAGATGAAAAACGTTTGTTTGTGACGTACGAAATGCCGGAAGGTACTTCTACATCGCGCAATATTGCGTTGATGCTGGAGCTGCAAAGACGTATCAGAGAAATACCTGCTGTAAAAGTGGCCGGTGGTTTGGCCGGACTGAACGTACTTACCTTCTCCAACAAATCGAACGCGGGTACCATCTTTGTCAATCTTAAAAATTGGGATCAGCGCAACCTGAAAACGGAAAGTGTTCCGATGGTGATTCAGGAAATACAAAAGCGGACTGCGGATATAAAAGAAGCACGGATCATTGCTGTTTCTCCCCCTGCCATTCCAGGATTGGGTCAGTCATCCGGTTTTACATTTGAATTGTTGCAGACCACCAGTAACGATGACATCAAGACGTTTGAGCAGGTGATGCGTAAGTTTTTAGGAGCAGTCAATCAGCGCCCGGAGATCGCCATGGCTTACTCGTTCTTTACTGCCCGTACTCCAAGTTACCAGATTGATGTAGATAAAGAGAAAGCAAAGAAGCTGGGTGTATCGGTATCGGATGCCTATAGCACCTTATCTACACTGCTGGGGAGCAGCTATGTAAACGACTTCAATATCTACGGTAGAAATTTCCGCGTCATGACGCAGGCCGATACACTTTATCGCAGAGATGTAAATGATCTTGGTCAGTATCGGGTACGCAATAGTCAGGGTAACATGGTGCCGCTGAGTGCACTGATTACACAAAAAGTAATTGAAACACCGGCGGTGGTTTCGCACTATAACCTGTATCGTTCTGCTGAAATTATGGGTGCACCAAAGCCGGGTTACAGCAGTGGTCAGGCCATTGAAGCGCTGAAAGAAGTGGCGGAACAAACTTTACCTGCCGGTTATGGTTACGATTTCTCCGGTATGAGCCGCGAGGAAATCAAAGCCGGTAGCAGCACAGTGATGATCTTTGCCATCTCTATCGTATTTGTGTTCCTGTTCCTTGCTGCTCTGTACGAAAGCTGGTCGGTGCCATTCTCGGTTATCTTTGCTGTACCGGTTGGGGCGTTCGGATCGATCCTTACACTTACCTTCCTTCCGGGTTTAACCAATAACATTTATGCGCAGATTGGCTTGATAACACTGATCGGTCTTGCGGCAAAGAATGCGATTCTGATTGTGGAGTTTGCCAAAGAACGTGTGGACAGAGGCATGGAGATTGTAGCCGCAACGCTGGAAGCGGTGCAACTTCGTCTTCGTCCGATCATCATGACCTCGCTGGCCTTTATCTTAGGAGTATTACCATTGGCTTTCTCTTCCGGTGCGGGAGCGGAGGCACGTAAAACAATAGGATGGACAGTGGCCGGAGGTATGTTGGCAGCGAGTTCGCTGGCGATTTTCGTAGTGCCGGTACTCTTTGTGCTGGTTACCAAAATTGCTTATCGCAATCAACTGAAGCAGCCGGTTATTCCGGATCTGGATTAAGAAGAAATAAAATGTTAGAAAAATAAAGAGAGCATTCTGATCAGGGTGCTCTCTTTATTTTATAGCAGTTTGCACGCTTCCCTGATCAGGTCAGTATGACCGGCTTCAACTACTTCAAAGCGAACTTCTTTTAATTGATTGATGAAGGGCCGCATATTTTCGGTGGTAATGATTCGGTCGTATTTGCCAATAATCAGTGTAAGCAGGGTTGGCTTTGCATTGAGTATACCGGCAATGTGATCGAGGTCGAATTTCAAATGACGGAAAACGACCCATGAATAGTACACCTGTTTTCTTTTTTCTTCCGTGTTCATCTGCGACTCCACAAAGCGGAAAACACCTTTATCAATAAGTCTAAGGCGAAGTGCTGCCCGTGCAACCATTAAAAAACGCTGATGATGGATAATCATGCTTTTGAATAATCTGCGTAATACGGTGGGGTACGTAGCAAGGCTGTACCACGCGCTCGTTTTGATTCCATCCGGTGCAAGGAGTATCACCGCCTCAATGTGTTTGGGAAACAATTCGACACAGGCAAGGGCAAATTTTCCTCCCATACTAAACCCCAGCACGCTGAAATTTTTGATGCAGTTGTCAATAAGAAACTGACTGACAATTTCTTTCCAGATGTCTTTCTTCAGCGGATTTTCTTCCAGCTGCCAGTGGCTCGCACCATGAAAATAAAGATCAAAGATGTAAAGCGTGTGAGTATGCTGCAGTGATGCAGGCAGGTGATCGAAAGCATGATGATCTTGCCCGAATCCGTGAAAAATAAGCAGTGCTTTGGATCCGTTTCCTTTTTTTACATAATGTAAACTGGAGTGAAGGAAGTGAACAAAGAGCGGACCGTGCACGGATAGTGGGTATTTTTGAATGATAAAAATAAGAGGATATTCTTATATTCAAAGATTGAAATACCTTTGCCATCATGATAAAATTAATTTTTCTTTCTTTTTTATGGATATCGGGCCAACCCATTGACGAAGCGTTGAGTGTTGCTCAAAGTCGTGAAGCGATGCTTTGTAAGGAATGGAAAGTACGGTTTTTTGAAACAGCGGGAGTAAAGGAATATCCGGACGCAGCTGAAGAGAATGACCGGTTTATCTTCTATGCCAATTACACCATGCAAATGATCGAGGCCGGTGAAGGTCAGGATTGCCTTTGGGAATACAATCGGGCCAAAGAGCAACTGATCGTCACAGATCGGGTAAGTAAAGAGAAGCGAATAATGAAAGTGGCAGTGCTTACCAAAGATGAATTGGTTTTGCAGATGACCGATGCGGATGGAAGTAGCTCAACCGTTCATCTGGTGCCGGTGAAATAGCTTTCCTCCTGTATTCCGGTCTTTGCCTGTCGGAGAATTCAATCAACAAGTAAATGGGCTACCTCCTGTTGAAAAGATGGAAAAAGCTAATTAGCTGAACCTATCAACGATATAAATTGAACGCAAACGGATATGTCTATAAAAGTAATCGCCTTTGATGCGGATGATACACTTTGGCACAATGAAGCTTTCTTTCGCGAGGCAGAAGATAAATTCTGTGCCTTGCTGGAGGATTATCTCCCGCAACATACCATCGCCCGGGAATTGCTGAAGACGGAGATCGATAACCTTGGATTGTATGGATATGGTATAAAAGGTTTTATGCTTTCCATGATCGAAACGGCCATTCGTATTTCGGATAAGACGATTCCGGCCGTGGCCATCGAACGCATCATGGAATATGGTCAGGATTTATTGCGGAAGCCGGTGCAGTTAATTGATGATGTGGAAGAAGTGCTGATGGCACTAAAACCAAAATATAAACTGGTGATGGCTACGAAAGGGGATCTGCTGGATCAGGAGCGCAAACTAATTAAGTCAGGGCTGGGTCATTACTTTCATCATATCGAAATCATGTCCGACAAGAAGGAAGCGGATTTCAAAAAGCTGATCCGGCATCTGGATATCGATGCAAATGATTTTCTGATGATTGGCAATTCATTAAAGTCGGATGTACTTCCGGTGTTGAATATAGGCGGGCATGGAATTCACATACCGTATCACATCACCTGGCAGCATGAGACGATGGATACCGCCATTGATCATGTTAACTTCCGGCAGGTGGAGAAACTGAAAGCGCTGCTCGATTATTTATAAACTGCCTGAATCTCTTTCTCAAGATAGTGTAGTGCGGGTTGAGCTTGCTTACCGAGATTTTCCCAACGGCATTCCAGAATAATTTTCCCCCGATAATCAATCCTCTTCAATGCCATGAGGTAGGGTTTGAAATCATCACCTACCGTTCCGGGAGGGGTTCTGTTTTCTTTCTCGGCAATGTCGCAATGCACTAAATATCTTTTGGTTTGCTCAATTACAGAAGCAGGCTCGTTTTCTTTGAGCATGTGATAGAGGTCGGCACACAAACGGAAGTGGGAATGATTCACCTTCTTCACCACTTCAAGAGCTTCAGCTAAAGTAGTGATGAAGTTGGTTTCCGTACTGTTCAGGTTTTCGAGTGCAAGCGTGATGTTGTATTGCTTAGCCCGCTCAGCAACTTTGCCTGCAATGGAAATAAATTGTTCCTTGGCTTTTGCCTGATCAAACCCGTCAGGTACACGCCTCGCCCCGCCACTTCCCCATACGATAAGGTCAACATGAACACGGTTACAGCGCTTAAATACTTCTTCTGCGTAATGGAGGATCGCTCGTTCATCTACTTCTGGCCCTACTAACTTCAGTTCTCCCGGTATGAATACATTGACGGCATAGAGGGAAGTCTTCAATGACTTGATGTGCTGCACATTTTGATTGAACTGCTCTTCAGTCACACTTTTAGGTGAAATGAGTTTGGAGATAGACTCCACCAGATAACGATATCCCGCTGCTGATAGCAGGCTATCGTTTTTCAGGTTTTCAGCAATGCCTATTTCGGGAAGTTTTTTGTTTTGAGTAAAAGCGGTGGTAATTGCGCAAATGGTCAATACGAAAAAAAGGTGTTTCTTCATCTGTTAAAGATAAAAAAATCATTTTAACGAATGGAATGAAAAAGGAGCAGGCCGTAAGCCTACTCCCTTCCTGTTTATTCCAAATTGTTCTCAGCGAAATGGGTCATCGCTTTGCTGAGAAAAAGAGCGAAAGCCGGATTTGCATGTCCATTCTGGGTTGTAAAACGTGCGTCATTGATGTACAACTCACCAAGGCACTTATACGCATTGGCCTGCTTGTCACTGCTTCCCGCTGTTCCCCAGAAGTTTCGGATGTTGCCGTAGTGAAGTGCAATCTGGTGTTGTACTTCCGCACGGGTGTAATCGCTGTTCATTAATGACAGTAAGGCATTCGCTATCTCTTTCTGCTCTTCTTTTAATTTGTTCAGCTGCGTCTTGCTCATTTTACGCAAATGATTTTCAGATCGCGTTATTTGTTCCATCCCATATTCTTCGATGGCTTCCTTTCTGAGGGCTTCTGCTTCTTCTTTTGGCAATCCCTCATATAGTTCTTCATGTTTCAGCATTTTTTTTTCTTTTAGTTGTGAAATGGTTTTGTCAATGGTAGTCAGCATGGTATTCACTCTTTCTTTTCGTTGTGAAAGGGCTACTTTATGACTTTCGAGGGCCTGCAGCAAATCAAACTCCGGATCATCCAGGATGGAACGGATCTCCTCCAGCGAAATGCCGAGCTCTTTATAGAATAAGATCTGTTGCAGACGAAGCAGTTCATTCTCGCCATACAGACGATACCTGGCCTCGGTACGCGTGGAAGGCTTGAGTAAACCAATTTCATCATAGAGATGAAGTGTGCGCACACTTACTCCCGCTATTTCAGAAAGCTCTTTTACAGAATAACTGACCATCCCTTTTTTTATTTGACGATACAAAATTAGGCTATCACGTAAGGGGAGAGTCAAGCCTTTTTGTGATTTTTTTTCTGAAATCTAAAATCAATGGAAAAACAATTCCATTCGCATTCTGATCTTATATTTATGAAATGAAAAGAGTACTGACATTCGCATTTTTTATCATCCTCAGCTCATCGCTGTACGCACAGGCAAAGAAGACATCAGGCAACCCCTTATTTCCAGGCTGGTATGCCGATCCGGAAGCAATCATCTTTGGAAAGGAATATTGGATTTATCCAACCTATTCGGCCAAGTATAATCAACAGGTGTTCTTCGATGCGTTTTCATCTCCTGACCTGGTTACCTGGACAAAGCATGCTCATGTATTGGATACAGCCAATGTGAAGTGGGCCAGGCGTGCGGTTTGGGCTCCTTCCATTATTGAAAAAGGAGGCAGGTACTTTTTATTTTTTGGAGCCAATGATATACAAAGTGATAAGGAGTATGGAGGCATAGGTGTTGCCGTTGCGGATAATCCTGCTGGTCCGTTTAAAGATCTTCTGGGTAAACCACTGGTCGATAAGTTTCATAATGGAGCACAACCCATCGATCAGTTTGTGTTTAAAGATGGAGATCAATACTATCTCATTTATGGCGGTTGGCGCCATTGCAACATTGCTAAGCTAAAGAATGATTTCACGGGCTTTGTTCCGTTTGAGGATGGTACTGTTTTCAAAGAGATTACTCCCGATCAATATGTAGAGGGGCCGTTCATGTTTAAAAAGAATGGAAAGTATTATTTCATGTGGTCGGAAGGGGGATGGACAGGACCTGATTATTGCGTGGCGTATGCCATAGCCGATTCTCCGTTTGGCCCTTTTAAACGTGTAGGTAAAATACTGCAGCAGGATGCCAAGATAGCTAATGGTGCGGGGCATCATTCCGTCATTCATCATCCCGGGAACGATAGCTGGTACATCGTTTATCACCGCAGGCCATTGACTGAGAAGGATGGCAACTCACGTGAGACGTGTATCGAGCAAATGTATTTTGATAAAGACGGATTGATCAAACCGGTGGTGATTACTGTGGAAGGAGTAAAGGCGAACCCTTTGAAGTGATAAAGGCATTTGACGCAAGGTGCGCCAAGAAATAGCAAAGGCCGCAACGATTTTATTCGTTGCGGCCTTTGTGTTATTAAAACTTTGTGCTCTTAACGTGAACCAATTACTTAATCTCGAACTGAGCAGTAATCTGCGATTGAAGCTTGATCTTTTTAAATTCAACAGCTTGTTCTTCACTGGCAACTCCGTCAAATCGGGCCATCGTGTTCGCCTTCATATTCATGATCGGTTGAACCGGATCTACGTCCCAGTCGCGAATCATTAGCGGCTTGCCAGCTTCAGAGCCAATGGACTTCAGCAGTGTTTCTGCTTTTGTTTTTGCGGCCTGCAATGCTTTTATTTTCAGATCCAGCTTCAGCTTTGGTAAGTCAGAGTGACT
The DNA here is from genome assembly GCA_023251155.1 of Flammeovirgaceae bacterium. GTDB lineage: Bacteria > Bacteroidota > Bacteroidia > Cytophagales > Cyclobacteriaceae > ELB16-189. The sequence goes on from JAHEZH010000099.1 coordinate 11,537, forward strand.
GATCCGAACGATGTCCACAAGATCCGTTTTTACGGGCTCCAGATTTTCAAGCAACTTTTCTAGCTCGGCACCACTGGTCAGCCTGATTTGATACGTCTTTTCGCGGAAAGCGTCTTTATCTTTTTTACCCAGTTTGTCCAGCTTCGCTCCGGCATCAGCAAGTTCTACCCGTTTACGGTCAATACCTGCTTCTTTCAATGCATTGAAGAAATCTTTGTCGATGGATTCCAGCGCAGTCTTTTTCTTGTTCTCTTCAAATTCACGCAGGCGTATCTGTACATCGATTTCATTGGGGGCTATTTCGGTCTGGGCATTGCCCGTTACTTCGATAAAGTGTTCTCCTTTAAATACGTCCTGTGCATTCATTGCTAATGAAGAGGTCAAAAACAGGAACAGTGCAATTTTCATTTTCATAACTGATAACAGATTTTTAGTAACCGGTTAGATACAAAAGGGATGCCTAAGGTTGGGATGAGATCAGGGATATTGCTAACGGCTTCACTGTCAGTGATAATCGTTTTTGTGGAGCGATCAGTTGCTCCCTGATTTGGGTGATTAAACACTATCTTCTAGCGGAGAAAGACTTCTGGATAGTGAGTGAAGACGCTCCTGTGAAGAGCTTACATCGGCGGGCCGATAGATCGAGGTGATCAAAACAAGGCTGTTTATTGATTACACGATGTTTTGGCGGCAATTTTATAACGTTGCCGGCATCTTCAATGGTTAACAAATCACGGTTAACTTTGCACTAAGTTTGCAAGTCGGAATGAATTTTAACCTTTGCTAAAATAATCCAAAATGCTTCCCGTCTATGTAGTTGTAAAGCGGAAAGAGCCATGGATCTGGTGATGCAAGAACTAAAACAAAACACGTTTCTGAAGGAGAAGGACAAGTTACTGGGGTTTATCCGCAGCCGTGTGTCCACCACCGAGGAAGCAGAAGATATTCTGCAGGATGTATTTGTGCAGTTTGTAGTGGGGTTTGAGAATATTGAGTCGCTGGACCGTGTTACCTCCTGGCTCTACAGTGTTGCCCGAAATAAGATTATCGATCGTTACCGCAGAGACTCCGTGCGTCCGCAGCGAACGGATTTTGAAGGACGTGCAGGGCAGGACGATGATGCCCCACTGACGCTTCAGGAAATTTTGCCGGATCTGGGAAATACACCTGATTCTGCCATGCTGAAAGAAGCAATATGGGATGAGATTACGGATGCATTGGATGAGTTACCTCGCGATCAGCGTGAGATATTCATACTCAATGAAATTGAAGAACGAAGCTTCAGGGAAATTTCGGAAGATACAGGAGTGTCAATCAATACACTACTTTCGCGAAAGCGGTATGCAATACTGGCACTGCGAAAGCGCCTGCAGAAATTTTATAACGATGTGATTGGCGAGTAAAAATTGGATAGTAAGTAAGATATCAAAATTATAAAGTTAAGGTATATGAAACGTGGATGGTGGATAGCGAAGTTTGTGTTGCTGGCCGTGGTACTGATCACAGTAGTCGGATTTACAATCATGAGTTTGTGGAACTGGCTGGTGCCGGAGTTATTTCATGGCCCGGTAATCACGTTCTGGCAGGGATTAGGTCTGTTGTTGTTAAGTAAGATCCTGTTCCATTCGTTTGGAGGCAAAAGTCACGGCAATCACAACGGAGGTCCATGGAAACACTACTGGAAGAAGAAATTGGGGGGTATGGATCCGGAAGAGAAAGAGCGATTCAAACAAAAGATGAAAGAGAAGTGGTGTAGTTGGGATGAACAGAATCCATCTTAAGTAAAAAGCCCTTCATCACCATGAGGGGCTTTTTGTTTACAGTTGTCCTGGTTATAAGTAGAGTGAAAAACCCATTTTGATTGAGGGGTTTGATTTAGTGGGTTCCGGCCCTGGTGAAGACCAGGGCCGGTTTTTTTACACTCCTCCTGGCGTAGCCTCTTATATGGTGTTCGAACATGGAAAAACTTTCCTGTTTAATTCCATTTCTATGCAATACTTATCCATTGCTTCCGTCTTGTGGGTTAGGTCGTTCTTCCATTTGGAGTACCTGAATTGCAATCGATGTAGGTGAAGATGCAGTCAGAAATCCACTAAAAATTTTCGGGGAAATGCCAACCCTGATGTGAAAAAGGGCGTTTAAGAAACGTCGGAAACTTTTGGTGGGTAAGAATGTTTCCATAGTTTTGCGATCCTTATGGAAGACAGAGAGACCAGAGATAAGATATTAACGGGGGCACAGTCGCTCTTTTTAAAATATGGTATTCGCAGTGTGTCAATGGACGACATTGCACGCCATTTATCGATTTCAAAGAAGACCATCTATCAGTACTTCGCTGATAAAGATGAGATTGTAACGGTAGTGAGTGCTTATCATCTGGAAAATGATAAGAAGGTGTTTGAGGAGATCAAAGGAAAATCGCGTAATGCGGTAGATGAGCTGGTAAAAATAGCAGCATGTATAAAAGACGAATTCAAGAGACTGAACCCGATGTTGCTTTTTGATTTGCAGAAGTATCACACAAAAGCATGGCATCTGTGGCTGGAACATAAACAGGATTTTGTACGCCAGTCGATCATCAGTAATCTCCAGCAAGGCATCGAAGAGGGTTTCTTCCGCGCAGAGCTGAATGCCGAGATCATCGGAATTGCGCGCCTGGAACTGGTACAGCTTACGTTTGACGATCGTGTGTTTAGTTCTACCCGATATAGCCTGGCCGAAATAAATCACCAGCTCTTTGACCATTTTGCGTACGGCTTGTTCACTGACCGGGGAAGGAAAATGTATGAGAAGTATAAAAATGAACCTGTAAATAATAACGACTTAATCCCTAATAATAAATGAAACGAGTACTTACAATTTTAATGGCGCTGATCTTTACCAGTGCTGCATGGGCGCAGCAGGCAGAGAGCAGTTCGTTTACACTTGAGCAGTGTATACAATATGCATTGGAGAATTCTATTGCCGCCAAGAACGCAGATCTGGAACAACGCATAGCCAAAGCGAAGGTAAATGAAACAGTAGGTATTGGTTTGCCACAAATCAGTGGTAGTGCATCAGTAGTTCACAATCAGAAGCTCCAGCGCTTCTTTACCACTTTTACAGGACCCGATGGTTTTATTGATCTCAGCGGTGTACCGGGTATTCAGGTAGGAGATGTAGTGGCCGCTCAAAACTTCTTTCAATTGAAAAGTTCAGGATCAGCCAGTGTTGGTATTAATCAAATACTTTTTAACGGTTCTTACCTAGTTGGATTGAAAGCATCTAAAACTTATACTGAATTGTCTCAGCGTTCGGCAGAGCAAACGGATCAGGATATTATACAGCAGGTTACCAAAGCATACTATTCTGTTTTGATTAATAAAGAGAGAACTAAGTTATTCACAGATAATATCGCTCGTGTAGATTCTTTATTGAGAAATACATCCGCTTTGAACCAAAACGGTTTTGCTGAGAGCATTGATGTAGATCGCGTGAAGGTAACTCTGAACAACCTGCGTTCTGAGCGTGACAAATTTCTTAATTTGAATGATCTGTCATTGCAGTTGTTGAAATTTCAAATGAATTATCCGCAAGAGAAACCAATTGAAATTGTTGGAGAAATTCAGGATGTGGAAATTGATACTAACCTTCTTAACACTAAAGAAGCGGTTGACTATACAAGTCGTCCGGATTACAGAGTGCTGGAAGTAAACAGAAGACTTCAACAGCTGAACATTAAGAATAAGTATGCAGAATCAATGCCTACGCTATCGGCTTTTGCTACTCTGGGTACGATGACTCAATCACCTAGTGTAGGCGGGCTATTCAAGACGAATACGAAAATAGAAGACTTTGGAGGTGTTGGCCCTGATAAGTGGTACACCTATAACCAATTTGGCGTAAGTCTTAACATGCCTATTTTCTCTGGGCTCCAAAGACATTATCGTACACAGCAAGAGAAGATAAAATTGATGCAGATTGAAAACAGTGTTATCAATCTCAAGAGAGCAATTGATTTCGAGATTACTCAGACATCTGTCAATTTTGATAATGCATTGAAGAGTCTGGTAGCGCAAAAGGAGAATCAACAGTTAGCAGCAAACATTGCCCGTGTCACCAAAGTGAAATATGAGCAAGGTGTGGGATCGAGCCTAGAAGTAACCGATGCAGAAAATAGTTTGCGTACTGCGCAGACTAACTATTACTCAGCTTTGTTTGATGCCATGGTAGCCAAAGTAGACTTAGACAAAGCATACGGAAAACTTCTTCCTGCAGCGACAACAACAAATTCTAAATAACCCGAAAACAATAATAGAGATGAAAACGAATATATACTTAAACGTAATTGGTGTAATCGCTCTGGCTGGTATGCTGGCAAGCTGTGGCGGAGGCTCTGATAAAAATGCGAAACTCGCAGAGTTGAAGAAGCAGCAAACAGAAATCGCAACACAGATTCAAAAACTGGAAAAGGAGATCGCTAAAGAGAACCCAGGTCAGAAGGTATTAAAATCAAAAGAAGTAATGGTAAAGCCAATTGTTGCGCGGCCATTCAATCACTACATACAAACACAGGGAATCATTGAATCGGAAGAGAACGTGCAGGTGAGTGCAAAATCAGCAGGTATTGTTACCCAGGTTTTTGTTCGTGAAGGCGAGCAGGTAACCAAAGGACAGATCTTAGCTCAGATTGATAACTCGTTGGCTGTTCGGGGTATCGATGAAATCAAAGCTTCATTGGAACTGGCGAATACGGTTTATAACCGTCAGAAAAACCTGTGGGATCAAAAGATCGGTACTGAAGTTCAGTATCTGCAGGCAAAAAATAATAAGGAAGGTTTGGAGAGAAGACTAGCCTCATTGAATGAACAAAACGAAATGACCAGAATTAAAGCACCAATTACCGGTGTGGTTGATGCAATAGATGCCAAGGCAGGACAGAACATTGCACCAGGTATGCCTGCCTTTCGTGTAGTGAATAACTCAGACCTGAGGCTGAAAGCAGATGTTTCAGAAGCTTACGTTTCAAATATTAAAAAGGGAAACAAAGTGATTGTAACTATCCCTGACCTGCATAAGGACATAGAAGCTAAAGTAACTTTTGTGGCAAGAAACATCAATCAACTGTCTCGCACGTTTGCTATGGAAGCAGATCTTCCTTCTTCTGCTGATTTGCGTCCGAATATGAGTGCGGTAATTAAAGTGGTGTATGAGTCTTATCCTTCAGCGATTACTGTACCTGTAAATACAGTACAGGATATCAGCGGGGAGAAAGTAGTTTATATTGCTGTGGCAAAGGGTGATCAAACGGTAGCCTCCAAAAGAGTGGTTGAAGTACTGGGCGTATTTGATGAATTGGCGCAGGTAAAGGGAGTTGAAGCAGGTGAAACCCTCATCACTACCGGCTTTCAGGGCTTAAGTGACGGGCAACTGATCAAAGTGGCCAACAAGAAATAATTTTAGTCAGATCCACAACCAACGACTATACGAGTATGAAAGACTCAGAAAAAGAATTTAAGCCCACCAGTTGGTCCATCGATAATAAGATGACCATCTACGTGGCAACGGTTATTATATCGCTGGCGGGTATCATATCTTATATGACCATGCCTAAAGAAAACTTCCCCGAGGTTGTTTTCCCACAGATTTATGTGGCAACCGTATATCCAGGCCCTCCGGAAGATGTGGAGAACCTGATTACGAAGGAAATTGAAAAGCAGATCAAGTCGATTGCTGGTATTAAAAAAATGAGCAGTAACTCTGTTCAGGATTTTTCCAACGTAATCGTAGAGTTTCAAACTGATGTTGAGATTGATAAAGCAAAACAAGACGTAAAGGATGCCGTGGATCGGGCGAAGCAGGAATTGCCGTCCGATTTACAGGATGATCCACAGGTAATTGATATCGATATCTCTGCAGTGCCCGTTATGAACATCAATATTTCTGGTGACTTTAACCTGGAGACATTGAAGAAGTTCGGTGAAGACATGCAGGATAAGATTGAAGGCCTGAAAGAAATCAGACGTGTGGATATAGTAGGTGCTCTGGATCGTGAAATTCAGATCAATGTGGACATGTTTAAACTTGCCAATGCGGGTGTTGCGATTAGTGATATTACGCAGGCCATAGGAAGCGAGAACGCTATTATTCCCAGCGGTGAAATTTCTGTGGATGGAATGAAGCGATCTTTGGGCGTGAACGGGGAGTTTGCGAACGCTGAGCAACTAGGTAATACAGTCTTAACAGGTACAAAAGGTGGAAAGGTTTTATTGAAAGATGTAGCTGAAGTAATCGACAGCCACAAAGAGCAGGAAAGTTTTGCCCGCCTGGATGGAAAAAATGTAATCACGCTAAACGTCGTAAAGCGAGGTGGTGAAAACCTGATCGATGCATCGGATAAGATCAATGTCATTGTAGAAGATTTTAAGAATAATGTTTTCCCTCCAGGGGTAAATATTACGATTACCGCCGACCAGTCGGACAATACCAGAACTACGTTGCATGATTTGATCAATACAATTATTATCGGGTTTATTCTGGTCACGATCATTCTTATGTTCTTTATGGGGGCGACCAATGCAATATTTGTGGCTTTGTCAGTTCCTATTTCCAGTTTCATTACATTCATCGTGATTGATTCATTTGGCTTCACACTGAACATGATGACTTTGTTCTCCTTCCTGCTTGCATTAGGTATTGTAGTGGATGACGCCATTGTGGTGATTGAAAATACACACCGTATTTACGACAATGGTAAAATTCCAATCAAGCGCGCTGCTAAGATTGCCGCAGGAGAGGTGTTCATGCCTGTATTGTCAGGAACATTGGTGGTGTTGGCCCCATTCTCTCCACTGTTATTCTGGCCAGGTATTATCGGTAGCTTTATGTTCTTCCTGCCAGTAACGTTGATTGTGGCGCTGATCGCTTCATTGTTGGTAGCCTATATTATGAATCCGGTGTTCGCAGTTGACTTCATGAGCGAACACGATCATGCTCACACGGAAACTAAAATTACCAAAGGGTTTAAAATCACCGCGATCGTGATGGGTTCAATGGCATTGGTTGCTTACATCGCCGGGTTATTTGGATTTGGAAATTTTGTGGTGTTCATGTTTGGTGTGTTCTGTCTGTATCACTTCTACCTTGTGCGGGTAATCAGCGGTTTTCAAACCAATGTATGGCCACGTGCACAGGCATGGTACACACGAAGAATCACTTGGGTACTTCAGGGATATCGCCCGATTGGAGTAATGATCGCCATATTCTTCCTGTTCATCTTTTCGTTTGTGTTCTTTGGAATGAGCAATCCGAAGGTGGTTCCTTTCCCTGAAGGAGATCCGAACTTTATCTTCGCCTACGTTCGTATGCCAATCGGAACCGATCAGCGAGTAACCGATTCGGTAACGCATATTGTAGAGGATCGTGTGAATGAAACGATGAAGTTGAATGGTAAGCCAAATCCGATGGTTAAATCCATTATCTCCAACGTAGCGAAGGGAGCGAGTGAAGATCCGTTTGAAGGAGGTCAGCAAGCGGTTCCTCATCTTGGAAAGGTAAGTGTGGCTTTTGTTGAATTTTCCAAGCGTGATGGACAAAGTACCCGTGAGTACATGAATAAAATCCGCGAGGCAGTGAAAGGCATTGTGGGAGCTGAAATTTCTGTAGCCATGGAGCAGGGAGGACCTCCAACAGGTAAGCCGATTAACATCGAGTTCTCATCCGATAATTTTGATGAATTGGTGACTACTGCAAATGCGGCAAGAAAATACCTGGATTCGCTTCAAATTCCGGGAGTAGAAGAGCTGAAGTCTGATTTTCAAAGTGACAAGCCGGAGATCGTAGTCAATATTGATCGCGAAAAAGCAAACCGCGAAGGTATTTCAACTGCTACCATCGGACAGATTTTGCGTTCATCGATTTATGGAATTGAAATTTCAAAATTCCGTGATGAGAATGATGATTACCCAATTCAATTACGTGTAAAAAAGGATCAGCGCAATGACATCAATACATTGATGAATATTCCCATCACTTATCGCGACATGAGTTCAGGTGGTCAGGTTCGTCAGGTGCCATTGTCAGCTATTGCCAAAATCGAATATTCCAATAGCTACGCTGGTATCCGGAGGATTGATCAGAAACGCGTAATCAGTGTTTCGTCCAATGTATTGAATGGCTATAATGCAAATGAATTAGTACAAATCGTCCAGGAGAAACTGAATGATTTTCCTAAACCGGATGGCGTTGAAATTAAAATGACCGGTGAGCAGGAAGACCTGGCTGAAACAACTGCCTTCATGGGAAGAGCTTTTGGAATTGCAGGTATGTTGATTTTGATGATTCTGGTAATGCAGTTCAATTCAATTAGTAAACCATTAATCATTTTGGCAGAAATTGTATTCAGTGTGATTGGTGTATTGCTTGGATTTGCTACTTTCAAAATGGAAGTATCAGTAGTAATGACGGGGGTTGGGGTACTTGCTCTGGCAGGTATTGTTGTCCGGAATGGTATTCTCCTCGTTGAATTTACTGATCTGCTGGTAGCTCAGGGCATGGAGTTAAAGGCAGCGATTATCGAAGCAGCAAAGACACGTATGACTCCTGTATTGTTAACGGCGATGGCAGCTACTGCTGGTCTTGTGCCGCTAGCAGTTGGTTTCAATATTGATTTCGTGGCATTGTTCTCCGAATTCAAACCACACATTTTCTTTGGTGGAGACAATGTTGCATTCTGGGGACCATTGTCGTGGACCATGATCTTTGGTATTGTATTTGGAACTGTACTTACTTTGGTACTGGTACCTGTTATGTATTTGCTGGTGGCAAAGCTGAAGTCTCGTATCTTCAAAAACAGACCAGCGCATTCCGAAGAAGATCATGAGAGCACTGTAGTAGCTCACTAAAATAAAAAACGCAAAAAGTCGTCTTATGAAAGTAGGACGACTTTTTTGTTTTTATGCGACCACGAATCATGACACTTCTTCTTGTTACCATTTTCTTCCTGGTAGTGGATTACTACCTTTTTCAGGCTGTTATCACTATCACTAAAGACTGGACTTCAGTTTGGAAGAGTACTGTTCGTTACGGATTCTGGGTTCCTACTGCACTAAGCATTGCAGCTCTGTTGTGGTGGACATTTGATGATCCCTATAAATACAGCGCTAATTTTCGCAACTGGGTAATCACGGGATTGTTTGCGGCTTATTTCTCAAAACTAATTGGTATTCTTTTCCTATTCATCGATGATATACAGCGTGGAGTGAGATGGGTGATCCAATCTTTTCAGACTAAATCAGGTACGGATTTACCAGGTGAAGCAATCACCCGGTCTGAATTTTTATCGAAGACAGCGTTAGTCGCAACGGCACTACCGCTTGGTGCGATGGCGTATGGAGTAATTTCAGGAGCACACGATTATCGCATTCGCAGAGTAACACTGAATCTTCCTAATCTTCCAAAGTCATTCGATGGACTTCGCATTGGGCAAGTAAGTGATATCCATTCTGGTAGCTTCTGGAATAAAACAGCCGTGAAAGGTGGAGTGGAGATGTTGCTCAAAGAGAAAGCAGACATCCTCTTTTTTACAGGTGATTTGGTGAACAACGAAGCATCAGAAGTAAAAGAATATCTTCCCATCTTCGAAAAACTGAAAGCACCTCTTGGGGTATATTCAGTCACCGGAAATCATGACTACGGGGATTACATGAAGTGGAATTCACTAGCAGAAAAAAATAGAAACTTTCAGAATGTAGTGAACGCCAATAAGCAAATGGGGTACGATATTCTGATGAATGAAAACCGGATACTTACCCAAGGCGGGGATAAGCTGGCGATCATTGGTATCGAAAACTGGGGAACAAAATTTTCCAAACACGGAATATTGAGTGAAGCCTATAAAGGAACAGACGAAGCGGCCGTAAAACTTCTATTATCACACGATCCCACACATTGGGATGCACAGGTAAGACCAGATTATAAAGACATCGATGTTACCTTCTCCGGCCACACTCACGGCTTTCAATTCGGTGTAGAGATTGCCCATATCAAATGGAGCCCTGTTCAGTATGTGTACAAGCAATGGGGTGGACTTTATAAAGAGGGTAATCAACAGCTTTACGTTAACCGTGGATTTGGTTACATTGGCTATCCGGGAAGAGTAGGTATGCCTCCCGAGATTACGATATTCGAATTGAAGCGGGCCTGATATTGATCGGGAATTCATTTTGTTGCTTGCTATTTCTTCGTTT
>JAHEZH010000008.1 GCA_023251155.1 Flammeovirgaceae bacterium
GGTAAAAAGATCGAATCGAAATCAAAACTATTTCCGGAGGTGATCAGTTATGACGGGTTCAATCAGATCAAAACCTTCCGCGCATTTGATACGCGATACACTGCCCCTTTGCACCACTTCAAAGATGCCGATGATTTTTATGCACGCGGTTCATGTAAACCTTTTCTGGCAGCAATAAAAACACCTTCCCTGCTGGTGAATGCTGCTAATGACCCCTTCCTCACCGAAGACTGTTATCCCAAAGAGATCGCTGCTGCTCATCCGTTTTTATATCTGGAAATACCGAAGCAGGGTGGGCACGTTGGCTTTTCTCTTTCTCGCAGCAAAACCAACTGGATGGAGTGGAGAAGCTGGCAGTTTGTCAACCAGATCATTAATAGAAGTTAGCGAAGCATTTATACCAGCAATCGCGATACACGGAGCATCGTTTCTTTGGGTGTCTGGCCATTTTCTATATTGAAACGGATAGACTCGACCAGTTCCTTCACAAACTCTCTTTGATACCCAAACTTCACGGCAAACAAGTCACACAAGCGAAGTTCCTCATAATGAATATTTTTATCGATACTCATCATGTGAACCAGGTCGTAAAGCTGACTGAATTTTTCCTCTTTGGTCGTAGGAAGCTCATGCTTCACGCCTTGCGGATTATCTTTTATCGCCTGCAACTGAGCTTCAGATATGCCATTTCGTTTAGCTATCGATTTAAGAAGATCATACTCCAGCGGATCGAAATTTCCATCCACAACGGCCATCTCGATCAGATTTTTCATATGACTTTTGGCCGTGCCCTTCCCCTGATGGAAAAGACTGAGTATCTCCGAGAATTTCATAAAACGGGGTTTTAAGAATTAAAGCTTTCCAAAGTAATAAAATTACAAACAATATCCATTTGAAAATACTTGGACCCTTCCTCCATTGGGCCAATCGCTTAGTTCGCTCCTTTCCAGCCTGGCCCACGCACTACTTTTCCCGGGCGGGCTCCGGTGTGTTCTCCGTTATTCAGCACCTGAGTTCCATTTACAAACACATGTACCATACCCGAGCTGTATTGATGCGGCTTTTCGAAAGTAGCATTGTCTTTAATCAAGGCGGGGTCAAAAATGGCAAGGTCTGCATAGTAGCCTGGCAGCAGTGATCCTCTTTTCTTAATCTTCAGATTCAATGCGGGTAACGAAGTGAGCTTACGTATTGCTTCTTCCAGCGAAATTACCTTTTCATCACGTACATACTTGCCCAGCAACCGGGAGAAATTGCCGTAGGCACGCGGGTGGGTATTTGTTTTAATAAAAATTCCTTCCGCGGTAAGCGAACCGGCATCTGATCCAAAGCTAAGATACGGAAGTGCAATTTGTCGCCTGATGTTGTCTTCACTCATCATAAAATAAGCCGTGCCAACACGTGTACTGTCAGCGATTACCAGATCCATGGCTGTTTCTTCGGGAGATTTACCATAGATCTTTGCCACTTCCGCCAATGATTTGCCGATGAATTGTTTCAACGAATCGGTAGCAAAGTCAAGTAGCAAAACACGGTCAGGACTTCCTGCCATCAGTAAAAGGTTTTCCCACTTGTCTGAAGGGTTGCGCATTTCATCCAATGCTCTCTTTCGGATCTTCGGATCTTTTAATCGTTTGATCCAGGCACTCATTCCACCTTCCTGTACCCACGGTGGCATCGAAGCATCAAGGCCGGTAGCTCCGGCAGTGTAGGTGTACATATCGGCCGTTATTTTTAATCCTGATTTATTGGCGCGATCTATTTTCGCAATCACCGAATCCAGCTTGTTCCAGTTAGCGTTACCCGCCATTTTCAAATGATAAATTTCAGCCGGAAGATTCGCTTCTTTCGCTATGCGAATGGTTTCATCCACCGCTCCAAAAATACCATTGCCTTCACTGCGCATGTGGGTGATGTACATACCACCGTATTCGCTTGCTACTTTGGACAGTTCAATCAGCTCTTCGGTGCTGGAATAATTGGCAGGGGCATAAATCAATGATGAACCTACACCCAAAGCGCCTTCTTCCATTGCTTGCTTTACCAATGCTTTCATGCGCATCAGTTCTTCTTCATTGGGTAAGCGGTTATCGTAGTTCAATTCATGCACACGCACCGTGGTAGCACCAATAAAGGAAGCAACATTCGGAGCCACACCCCTGCGCTCCAGTGACTCCAGGTATTCACCTAATGTAGTCCAATCGATATCGTATTTGTAGTCCGGATTTCTGCGCATGTCATCCAGCGCATCGGCTTTCATCTTCTCGTTGAGCGGCCCCATAGAACTGCCTTCACCAAATACTTCCAGTGTTACTCCCTGGCGAATGTCGCCTTGCGAATTGCCATCCAGTATTAACGACTCGGTAGCCCAGCTCAGCATATTGATAAAGCCAGGCGCTACTGCCAGGCCCTTTACCTCTATTTCTTTTTTACCAACGGCTTTGGAAAGATCACCAATAAAGGCAATTGTATCGGCATTGATGCCTACATCTGTAACTACCGGAGCTTTACCGGAACCATCATAGACAGTACCACCACGAAGTACCACATCAAATTCTTGTTTTTTGCAGGCCGCAAACGAAAGCAGCAGGAGAAGAGGCAGGAGTTTTCTCATTAATCTACGTTGAGGTAAAGTACAAAGTAGTAATTACCTCTGGTAATGTAAAGTGCAATTGCAGGTTACTCATGAAAAATTTAAAATCAGTTCAGCCCGACGTTTTCTCATCCAGGCCTGAGCAGTCAATGATTGAATAAGGAGGTTATTGATTAAACCGTGCAATAAGGTTGCTCTTAATGGTCTGCCATTTCGCGCCAAAGAGTGGACGCCCCATTCTATTGATTTTGGTCGAGTAGTAAATGGCGTACCTGCGCACTTACAAAAGAAGACCCTTTGAACATTACCATCTCCCTAACTTGTAAACAAAACAAACCGTAAGACTTGGGACAAACGCATATTCGGAATAGTAGCTGGCCAGTTCCTTATCCACCACAGTACTTAAAGTGGCCAGGTTGCGCACTTCCGAGGTCAGTTCACTTTTCGAACTCACGTTGGCACTCATACCGAATTCTGCATCAATTTCGAATCGTTTGTTTTTTAATGGAAATCTTCTTCCATAAAGAATACCGGCCTGGTAAAGAGTCGATTTCAGATTCAGGTACTTTTCATTGGTTGGGGCTCTGCCCTTCGTAGTGGGATAGCTATTTATACTTGTGTTGAAATAATCTTCCACCAATGCGGTCGGTGCATCTCCGCCATGCAGCGCTATTACCTGAACGAAAGTACCCACATAGTTGCGCCTGAAATGATAGTTAACCCCTCCCTCTCCTACTAACCCAAACTTGAAAGCGTCCTTAATCATTAACGTGATCTGCTCATCCGTTCCTAGTTTCTTTAACACATCGATGATGAGCGTACTGTTGGGTGGGGTGAGTACGCCGGCAGAGAGTGCTACCGAAAAATGGTTACTTAGCCTTGCTTCATATCCCAACCCAAATTGAACAGGCACTTCGGCCATTACTCTCAATGAACTGTGTTGCGCTCTGCCGGGCAGAAACGCAACACAAATTATCAAAGGAAGCCAGTATTTGTTGATCATTCCCAGCATTATTTATTCCTGTAGCTCTTCATCATTTCCTGTTGGAAGGCCTTCTTCTTTTCCTGGTAAATGTGGAATTGATCTTTGGTTAAGATCGTCTTTAACTCGTTGTCCTTTTCCTTATCTGTTGATCTCAGTTCCTTAAATTTTTCTCTCCGGCTTGCTGTAGCTGTTTTCAGATTTTCATTCTGCTTTGCATAACGAAGATTAATTTCCTGCACTTTGCCCTGTTGTTCAGGGGTCAATGCCAGTTGCTCTTTCATCCAGTTATCCCAACGCTGAGCGCGTTCCTCAGGTGTTGAACTTGCCGATTGCGAATACGCTGCGAAACTTAACGTGATTAGCAACAGAAACAGGACACAGGTTGTCTTTTTGATAGTAGTCATATCGGTTTATCTTTTTTATGTAAAGTGCTGATCAAAAGGATCAGCACTTCTGGATTTATTTATTACTAAAGGGAAGTTACATCTCCTGTTTCCAGGTTAACCAAGTACTTGGTTCCATTGATATCCAGTTCGCCTTGCTTGCTTCCTTTGAAAACAAGGCTACCTGAATAGCTGAAATCACCTTTGCCTGTTACTGATCCGGTAATATTTACCGCGGCAGTACCCCCGGTGATCATGCGCGATGTTTTATCTACTGTCACATCAGTAAGTACAAATGTGACCGTACTGTTGCTGGTATTCGTATTGCGTACTTTAGATACAAATGTTCCTGAACGATTATATGAACCGTTGATTGTAAAGTAATTGAAACTAGTGTCCAGTGTCTTTACGGAAAGAGCACCCGTACCTGTACTTTGTGCGGACATTCGTGGAGCATCCAATGATCCGGTATAGCTCATATTAGCGGTCATGGTTGTCGGCACTGCAGTAGTACATGTCAGCGCATAGTCGTAGTGATAGTTAAAGGCATAGGTGATGGAAGCCCCGGCAACATTAGACTTTGCTGCATCTATACTCTCGGAATATCCGCAGGCATTTGTTCTGGCGCTGCCATTGGCCTTGGTTGTTACGGTGGCATCATCGATGGCAGAAGTCATTCCACCAGAGTTGAAAGAAATAGAGGTAGCGGTCATTTCTGCAGCCTCATCGTTGGCGACAGCGGTAGTGGCTGTACCATCGTCCTTACAGGCAAATGCCAAAAGTAGTACCAAAGCAAAAAGTGGAGTGCGTAGCGTTTTCATTTTTCTTTACGTTTTAAAATTTAAATTTTCTTGATCACTTGGAATAACATCGGCTGGAAAAGTTTAATCGCGATTCACATAAATTCAGTCAACGACCTGATTTATTCAGTGAACGGAAAATCAATATTCTTCAGCTACCGGCTTCTATCCATTAGCCACCGATGGTTCTTTATCACGGCCAGCTATTACTTTAGCAAATTCCATTTCGTATTGAGGATGGTTTGTTTTCAATAGTCTGTCCCAGATATTAAAATACAATCCATAATTTCCCTTACCGTAATGATGATGCATGTTATGATGAGTAGATGTAGTGAGCCATCGGGTAACGCTGTTCTTCAGAAACCAGGACGGATATAACTCAAAACCCAGATGCCCGATTACATTCATCACGATCATGTACAAACTAAAGGCGGCAATCACACCACGATGCACCGGGAAAGTAAAGGCAATCAAAGGCAGTATTCCTATTTCAATCAATGCTTCCAGCGGGTGAAAAGAAAATGCAGCCAACGGTGTAGGATTATGACTGTGGTGATGAATGTGATGCACAAATGGAAACAACTTTTTCCAATGCATAAGGCGATGAGTCCAATAAAAATACGTATCATGAAGAAGTACCACACCGGCAAGACTGATAAAAAAATACAGCACCGAATATTCATGAATATCGGTGTATAGGCGTGTATTATTTCGAATAGAAGTAAACAGCAGCGAATAGATGACGACTGTAAAAATGAACAGTGTAATCATTGAATACTTCAATTCAGCATTCACTGCTTTCGAAGTGGGGCTCTTTTGCTGAATCTTATAATGCAGCCAGTTCTTTCTTCTCCACACGTAAAATACCAGGTAGGTAATTCCTGCAAACACAAAATAGCGAAATGACGAAGCAATCATCACTTGCCAGAATTCCACATGACGGTAGTCCATATCTTGTTTTGTTTTAATTGAGGTTATAGACTGAAATAAAGGAGGAAGGTTTGAAAGAAAGTTGTTCCTTTCAGTGAATAGCCGGATTCCATCAGTGAACTACCTTTTTCCAGCTCACGCTTTTACAAATGTTTATTAATTTTAGGGGATGCAGGAGAAAAAAGGTTATACGCTGCCTTCCTTCGGAGTAGTTGTTCAGATTGCGTTCTGGGTACTGGTATTCGGCTTCATCTTTTCGCTCTCCGTAATGGTATTGGATTGGCCTGATGCCTTCTATCGCACGCTCCTCACACTGATCTGTCACCTGGTCAACTTCTATTTTTTCTACCGTTTTCTCATACCGCGTTATTTCGAAAAAGGAAAATACCTCCATTCGTTAGCCAGTGGCATCGTCATACTCGTATTCATTACGCTATTACGCATGAAACTGGAACGCTTTTTCGTCATCGATGCACCTGCGATCAGTGTGCGGATAGGCACGGAAGCACGGATTGGTTTTGTTTTGTTCAGTGAAGTCACTATTGCGGCATTTGCTTCGCTGCTTCGCCTGGCGGTAAACAGCGACAACATGAAAATCCGTTTGAAAGACATGGAGAAAAGTCAACTGGAAACAGAACTTCGTTTTTTGAAATCACAGATGAGTCCGCATTTTCTTTTCAATAGTATTAACAACATCTATTCGCTGGTGTTGATAAAATCGAATACGGCTCCACAGGCCCTGATGAAACTATCTGCATTGCTGCGCTACCTGCTCTACGAATGTGATCATCGTGTATCGATTGCTCGTGAAGTGGAAGCATTGAAAACCTACCAGGACCTTTACCAGCTGAAATTTCAAGATCCTATCCGGTTAAACTGGGATATCCGTATATCTCATCCTGAGCGGCAGATTGAACCTTTGCTGCTGGTGCCTTTGCTTGAAAACGCGATCAAGCATAGTGGAATTGGCGATGATCCCGAGGCAGAAATAAACATGAGTATTAGTTCCGATGACAACATGCTGAAAGTAAAAACAGACAACACCCGTTCTTCTTTTCCAGTTTCGGGCGATGATGAGCCAGGAGGCATCGGACTTGCCAATATTCAAAAACGATTAGAGCGGATTTTTCCAAAAACGCATCAGCTGAAAATTAGCCAATCTGAGAATCGCTTCATTTTGTACCTCGAAGTACCATTGCTATGAAACTCAACTGCGTAATCATTGACGATGAATACCTGGCCATTAAAATACTGGAAGAATATATCTCCGCTATCAAAAGCCTTCATATTGCCAGCACCTTCACCCGGCCACAGGAAGCATTAGCCTATTTACAATGTCACCGGGTTGATTTGTTGTTTCTCGATATACAAATGCCCCGGCTGGATGGCTTTGAATTAGTGAAGCAATTACCAGAACCTCCTCTTATTATTTTTACCACTGCCCGTCACGATTATGCAGTGAAAGCTTTTGACCTCGATGTAATCGATTATTTAGTCAAGCCGGTTCCACAGGAACGATTTGAGAAGGCAGTAAAAAAAGCACAAGAGTACATCCAGTTTAAAAGAAAAGATATTCCGCTGACCGAAACTTCGGATTACCTGATGATCAAAGCGGATTACCGCATTCATACAATCAAATTGGATGATATCGAGTACATTGAAGGTCTAAGTGAGTATGTGAAAATCCATACGCCAGAGAAAACCTTTATCCCCCTGGCTGCACTAAAAGAATTAGCCCATCAGCTGCCTGAATCCCGCTTTATCCGCATACATAAAAGCTATATCGTTGCGCTTGGGCAAATTACTTCCTACACTTCACAATCCGTTCACCTGAAGAGCAACAAAGAATTACCCATTGGGCGTTCTTACAAACCGGAGTTCATTACACGGATGGAGAAACAGCCTTATCCAAGATAGAAACAAGGAAAGGCAATTCACTGCCTGGTTTCTGTTTTCATTATTTCTATTTCTCCATGATCATCGTTACACCTTGTCCACCTGCGGCACAAATCGAAATGAATCCACGGCCTGAACCTTTCTCATTTAATAGTTTGGCCATGGTAGCAATGATACGCCCTCCCGTAGCCGCAAAAGGATGTGCCGCTGCAAGGCTGCTTCCTTTTACGTTCAGTTTACTTCGGTCGATACTTCCCAGTGCTTTCTCAAAACCGAACTGCTTCATTCGTTCATCACTCTCCCATATTTTCAATGTAGTGAGTACCTGCGCAGCAAAAGCTTCATGTATCTCATAGAAGTCAAAGTCCTGTAAGTTCAGATTTGCTTTCTTCAGCATACGTGCTGCCGCCGATACGGGAGCCAGCAAAAGATTTTGTTTGTTCTTGACATATTCAATAGCAGCCACTTCCGCAAAAGAGATATAGGCCAGCACCGGTAGCTGATGCTCACGAGCCCATTCTTCGCTTGCCAGTAAAACACACGAAGCTCCATCCGTAAAGGGGGTGGAGTTGCCTGCGGTAAGTGTACCCTTTACTTTGTCAAAAGCAGGTTTCAACTGAGCAAGCTTTTCAAGGCTTGTATCTTTCCTCACATTGTTATCACGGTCTAATCCAAGAAAAGGGGTAATCATGTCCTTGAAGAATCCTTCTTCCTGTGCCTTTGCCATCTTCAAATGACTTTGCAATGCCAGCTGATCCTGATCTTCACGCGATATTCCATAGTGCTTCGCCGTGATTTCGGTATGACCGCCCATGGATAGCCCGGTGCGTGGTTCATCGATGCCCGGAGCGACAGGAGCCAGATCTTTAAAGCGTATTTTTAAAAACTGCTTCAGTTTAGCTCCGGTGGTCTTTGCTCTTCGGGCTTCCAGCAAAATCTTACGCAATGATTCAGTAATCACCACCGGAACATTGCTGGTAGAATCTACTCCGCCTGCGATACCCACTTCAATTTGCCCCAGTGCAATTTTATTGGCGATGTAGATCGCGGCTTCGATACCAGTGTCGCATGCCTGTTGCAGATCGCATGCCGGTGTGGATTGATCCAACGATGTTCCCATCACAGACTCACGCATCAGGTTAAACTCGCGGCTATGTTTGATTACGGCTCCACCGGCCACTTCTCCAAGAAGTTGTCCCTGTAAATGATAGCGATCAATCAATCCATTCAATGTGGCGATCATCATGTCCTGATTACTGGCGTTGGCATAAGCGGTATTGTGGCGGGCAAAAGGAATACGATTGTATCCTACTACTGCTACTTTGCGGGGAGAGGTATTCATAACAAATTTATTACGGTGTTCACTGGGATCAGGCCGGGTTCATTGCCAGCAAGGCTTCCACTGGAGAAGTTCGGCTCAGGTCATAAATGTAAGCAGTCTGCCTTACATGTATCTCATAAATATTTTCTTCCAATGCTTTGATAAGAGCATCAGCCACTTGCGATGGTGACAACAATAAAGTTTACGGATCTAAAAAAAAATAAAAACAGAAAATCAGGAACGAAAAGACGTTGAAAAAGGGCGCTGGCTAGCGTTCAAAAAAATTCCTGCCGATCACGCAGATTTTCGCAGAGGAGGGAGTTATCTGCGCAATCCGCAGGAAGATACATTAACCCACAGGAGGAATCATCTGTGTGCTTACCCCGATCCGGTTCCAGGCGTTGATGGTAACAATAGCCATGATTACCTGGGCGGTGTATTTCTCACCCAATAATTTTACTGCATGATTGTATGTTTCATCCGACACCCGATTTTGAATGAGCGTAACTTCTTCCGTTAAAGCAAGGATCGCCCGCTCTTCTTCACTGAAATAGGGTGCTTCGCGCCAGGCGCTTAGCGTGTAAATACGCTGTTCGGTCTCACCCAGTTTGCGCGCATCTTTGGTATGCATGTCCAGACAATAGGCGCATCCGTTAATCTGCGATGCCCTGATTTTAATCATTTCCATTTGAATACCTGTCAACCCGGTTGTTTCCAGGTATTTCGATAATCCAAACATGGCTTTAAAGGCATTGGGCTCCAGTTCATTCATTTTCAGTCTTGTTTCCATGATAGTGTTTTATTTTTTGTTGAGACAAAGGAAAAGTGGTAACACAACAAAAAACTTAATCATGATTAAGAAACGAGAGCTTAACCTCTTTTGGCTCGTACTTTACTTAAAAACTCGGGCGTGAACCCCAGGTAAGAAGCCAGCATATACTGCGGCACGCGCTGTACAAAGTCAGGGAAGGAGTTATGAAAGTGATAGTAGCGCTCTTCACCCGACAAATTGAGCATGAAATGAATACGATTGAGTTGCGCGGTATACGCCCGCTGAAATACAATGCGAAAGTAACGCTCCAGCTGAGGCAGTTTTTGAAACAATACGTCCTGTTCTTTTTTTTCCATTACAATAACGGAAGATTTTTCTACCGCCTGAATAAAGCGGTCCGATGGCCGTTGCTGTTCAAAGCTGGTGTAGTCAGCGATCCACCAGTTGTCAATACCAAATTGAATGATCTGTTCAGTACCATAATCGGTATTGAGATACATGCGGAAGCACCCGTTGACAATAAAATAATTACCACCGCATACCTGGCCAGCTTGCAAAAGAAACGCTTTGCTGTTTACTATTTTGAAATGAATGGAATCCAATAACAAACTGGCCTCATCATCACTCAACGGCACATATCTGCGGATGTGGTGTAATAGCGGTACACAACTCTCTGCTTTCGATACCGCCTTTATCGTTGTAGTTTTATTTTTCAATCTGCTGCTTTAGTCTGCGGTCGTTGATATATGAAGTAATCAAAACAAGAATACCCCCGCCTACTATGGACAAATCGGCCATATTGAAAATACCGGTTTGAAAGAAACAGAAATTGATGTGCATGAAATCCGTTACCGACCCGCGCATGGCACGATCGTAAATATTGCCGATACCACCACCCACAATAAAACCAATACCGATAATAAACGCATAAGGCAATGTCTTCTTCCTGAGGATATAAATGAAGACGAGAACCATTACGACCAATGGGAGAATGGTCAATACAATAAAACGATAGGGTTGCGGCATCGTATTGCCTGCACTAAGAAATGCACCCGTGTTTTCTGTTTTTGTAAGGGTAAAATAATTTTGAATGACGCTGATACGCTCGTTCTCCCCAATCCGGTGGCGTACGATGTTTTTTGAAATCTGATCGCAACTGACATTGATGATCAGTACAATCAGAATAAGAAATACACGGAATATTCGCCTGGTGTTCATCACACGAAATATACGAATTGCCGAATTATTTGTAATCAGCTATTAAAAGCTTCTTTCAATTTAGCGATATCCAGTTTCCTCATCTTCATCATGGCCTGCATGGCACGGCCTGCTTTCGCGCGGTCTTTATCGCCAAACAATTCGCCCAACGCAGTAGGGATAATCTGCCATGACAACCCATATTTGTCTTTCAGCCAGCCACACATGGATTCCGCGCCCCCATCGGCTGTCAGTTTCGACCATAGCTCGTCAATCTCTTCCTGTGTTTCGCATTTCACAAAAAAAGAAATCGCTTCTGTGAATTTGAATTGTGGCCCTCCGTTCAATGCCTGAAACTCCACCCCATCCAGAATAAAGTTAACACCCATCACTGTTCCACCAGGGCCCTGCATGGTGTGCGTGATCATTGAGTTTTTGAAAATAGAAGTATAGAAACGTGCTGCTTCCTCGGCATTGGTATCGAACCATAAAAAGGGAGAAATCTTCTGAGTAATTGCGGCCATGATCGCTATTGTTTGGTGTGTCGTATATGATTTACTATCGTAATTTCAGTTTTGCGCCTAGCCACGTACAAGGAAGCGAAGTAAGTGCTAAGGCGATCGGATACCAGTGTTCTGAAAGATCCCATCCCACCACCACGCCGATACTACTTGCTACTGTACCTATCACGCCAAGCAGAATGGAATGACGCATGGGGTTGGCCGGAGCTAATGCCCCAGAAATGTATCCGCCCAGCACCGCATACACCGACCGATACATGAATGCAAGAAGGAGCATCCACGTAATGAACAATCCTTGCTCAGGTGGTGGAAAGACTCCCTGCTTCTCTAACGCAAAATCAGTAAGCGTGGAAAGAAGTACGATGGTCATCATTCCGGCAATTAATGCCCCAATGCTCTTTAGTACATTCATTTTGTTATATCGCTGATCCGATAGAACAAAGCTACCTGGGAAGAATAAAGTCCAGCGGGTGTGAAAGCGACAATTTGAGGGTATATCAGGACAATGTTTGTTAAAGGGCTATTTCTCTTTTTTCAGAGTAAGATTCAAAAACAAAAATCCAACCACGCCCGCTAACAATGAAGCAATCAAGATGGCCATCTTCGAATGATTGATTACCTGTGTATCATCAAAAGCCAGCAGGGTAATAAAGATAGACATGGTAAAGCCTATTCCGCCCAGCATACCTGCGCCCAGGATGTTTTTCCATTTCAGATCAGAGGGTAATGAGCAAAGCCCCACTCCTACACCCAGAAATGAAAATAGCCAAATACCAATTGGTTTTCCCGCCACAAGTCCCAGCAGGATGCCTATGCTACCGGGCTCACCGATACTTGCCATCCATTGATCATCAATAACCAGACACGTATTGGCTGCTGCGAATACCGGAAGAATAAAAAACGCAACCGGTTTATGAAGGAAGTGCTGTAATACAATGGAAGTAGTTCCTTCTTTACCCGTTCCAAACGGAATAGCAAATGCAAGCAGCACCCCGGTAATGGTAGCGTGTACTCCTGAATGGAGCATGAAGTACCACATTAACACTCCGCCTATCAGGTAAGGGATCAGGTTATGGACTTTGAGCCGGTTTAAAATAAGCAGTACGCCAAAGATACCCATTGCAATAAACAGGTTGCCCCATGCCAGGGAACTGGTATAAAAGAAGGCAATTACCAGAATTGCCCCCAGGTCGTCCATCACGGCTAATGCCGTTAAAAATATTTTTAACGACACCGGAACACGATTACCCAGCAATGACAAAATCCCCACAGCAAAAGCAATGTCCGTAGCCATAGGAATGCCGGCACCCGATTGTGTGGCAGTACCATAGTTGAACGCCATGTAAATACCCGCTGGTACCAGCATACCACCCAGGGCACCCACAATGGGTAATGAAGCACTTTTGATGTCGGACAATTCACCCTGATATACTTCCCGCTCCAGCTCAAGACCGATAAGCAGGAAGAAAATGGTCATCAATCCATCGTTGATCCAGTGTGTTATGGTATGACCGTTAAAATCAATATTCCAAAAAGAAAGATATCCTTCGTACCAGGGGGAGTTAGCAATAATCAGCGATAAGAGGGTAACAAAAACCAGAACAAGTCCGCCTGCTTTCTCATTTTCAAAAAAATGATTGAATACGTTAGTCAATTTCATTAGCGCAAATATCGGCAACCGCGATCAATGATGCCACTTCTTTGCCTCATCAATCACCTGGAAAACCGTTTCTTTTCCCGCAAGGCAAACACCACGATCACTAAACAAAGAAACGAAGAACAGGCAGGATAAAACCGTTCTTCGATCGTCCATGCTTTGCCCGCAAAAAATGAAATGAGATTACCTAGGAGAAAAACAATGTACGCACTGGCCGGTGTTGCTTCCGGTTTTTCATACGTCTCCTTCATCTGCGGAATGCTGGCGATAACTACCGCCAGGCTACTCGCGATAATTCCTGCCTTCTCTCCTGCGATGAGCCACACCAATAGACAAATGGCCACAAGCACCGAAGTCAGGGTCTCCATCCTCGACCACGACACTTGTTTTTTTACGACAAGCAAAATCGTAATCACCGCAGAACCAATCACATTTGAAAGTGGCAGCCAGAAATTACCCTGCTGCAAAACCGAAGTAATGGTAGCGATGAGATCGAGCAAGGCCCACAGCAAAAAAGCAGCGAAGCTTTGTTCCATGCCGGTCTTGAAAATACCAACCACGAGGATAATGTATGCCAGTATTCCAATTGCGCCTGCCCCTAGCTGTAGAGTCTCCTGCATATTTTATTATTGCCATGAAAATAACAATGACATCAGGATCAACTGAGGTCATTATTGTTTTGCGATCAAACCAATTTACTTTCTGCTGATCAGCACGGTTGATCCCTGCAGCTTACCATTTTTATTGTACGACTCACTCTTGATGTTACCGCCATCGGGTGCGAGCCATTCAACGGAACTGAAATCGAAATTCATGACAATACCCATTTGATTTTTTAAATGCATTTTGCTTCTGATTTTAAAGCATTCAAAAGTGCCGGCCGGAGTAGTAATGCTTTCCTGAGCTTCCACCACTCGTTCAAAAATAGTGACTACCATACTCATCGGTATCTGGCTGCCTATTGCTGTAACCGTGATCGACCCGTCTTTCAACGTTTGTCCTGCTTTAAGTGTAGCCGGAAATTCCAGGTTTGCTGACTCTACCTTTATTTCGCTCGCACCAAAAGCTTTCATTTGCTCTTGTGGAATGAACCTGCGCATGTCCATCAGAATCACTCCCTGATCACAGGTTACTTCCAGATCACCGTTGGTGAGCTCTTTACCTTTCTCATCGAGCATAATGGTGTGGATAGTGGCTTTGAAGCCAGAGGCAGATGACGTGAAGGCCGTCACACGCTGCTGATTCTTCCCTGTGGTTTTTCCTTTACCATTAAAATTTTCGTACACCCACTCCGCTCCGTTTTTAATCGGGAAGTACGGATTGCATTGCGCTTGTAAAAAAGAAGAAACAGAAAGTAATAAAAAGGAAAGCAGGATGAGTTTTTTCATAACTGAATAATTAGAGGGTTTGTACAAGCAATTTAGTTCAAATAAAATGATCTGCTGCATCAGAAATGCACCTCCGTGAAATATCCTCAAATAATACGTATCCTTATCTGAGTAATGGACTACCCAATTTTACCGCCATCATCATTCTGATGTCATTTTTATACATCTGCATTTTATTGAAATCCGGAGAAGCGCTGGCATCGTAATTTCAGTGATAGATTGAAATCGATGTTTAACTAAAAAATACAGTGATGACAACGCTAAAAATAAAAGGAACCTGGAACGAACTGAAGGGTAAGCTCAAACAAAAGTATGGCGAACTAACCGATGATGACCTGACTTTTGCAGAGGGCAAAGACGATGAAATGCTCGGTCGCCTTCAGAAAAAATTAGGAAGAACGAAGGAAGATATACGTAAGGAGATTGAACAACTCTGATGTATCGGTACCCGTTTCAGCGACAAACAGGGCAGATATGCTGTCCTGTTTGTTTCGTTATTGCTGGTCGTTAATTGATCTTTTAATTTTTTGTCCGATTGAAAAGTACGGGCGTTCTGTCTTCCCTCTCTCCCTGAAATGCATCGGAGGCTTTGCTCAGTGAACGTAGATGCGAACGAGGACATCAGCTATGGTGTTGACTTCCTGCGCTTCTTATTCATTTACTATTTTATAAAGGAAACAGCCCCAAAAAGTCGCACCTATCGATGCTGTTTAAACGTCTCTTTTCAACTCCTTCAGCATCCAGATGGTGCACGAAAAATGCCCTGTGTTTCCCAAGGGCTTATCCAATGAAGTAAATCCTAATTTTATGTAAGCCGAAACAGCCGCGCTTAACTCAGGCATGGTTTCCAGGTAGATATTCTGGTAGCCGCATGACTTTGCAAATTCAATCGCTTTCAGTAAAAGTTTTTTTCCTACCCCTCTGCCGCGATGGGCTGAAGATACATACATCTTCACCAACTCCACCGTATCATCAGGCAAACCTTCCGTGGGATAGATTCCAGCACCTCCTAAAATCACTCCATTCTCTTCGGCAACGAAGTACGCAGCTCTTTCTTTTTGAAAAGACTCGAACAACCGATCGGTACTTTCGTCAAAGTAGGCTGTTCCCGGTATATTCAATCCAAACTCTTCCAGGCTTCTTCTGAGAATAGCTGCCATCAGAACATTATCGGATGGAGCTATCAATCGTATCTTCATCATTGACTTGTTTTTCAACTGTAAATCTGCCGATGCAATGCGGGCATCTACTCAACAGGAAAAATAAGGATTATTTCAGAAATGACTTATCGCTTCGCAAATACTTCTGGTGGATCGTAAACAAAAGAAAGGAACGCTGATCATATCACTCCAACACCTCACACTTAAACCCATACTCTCTGACAAGAAAAATGATGTGTGATGCCTCTAGATGATCGCCTTCAACACGAAGTACCTTATCGCAGTCAGACAAATCAAAATTTATTTTACACGAAGGGTAGAGTGCCGATAGGGCAGAAAGCAGTTTTTCGCTGTGCGCTTTCTTGGTAACATTTGTCTTAAAAACCTCTACGGCAGGCATAGTCTTCAGAGTTGAATAAAAAGTAGTAACCGTATCCGTTATTTGGATAATCAATTGATGAACTCACACTTTTCCCTCCTGTGCCGTAAATCCATATCGAATTGCCGCTTCAAGTACATCAATGTGTATCTCCTTCAGCGTTTTGAATTTAATGCAGTATCCCGTTACGCTAGCCTTTCCAAGCTGTGTTCCATATGTTTTGGCCAGGTAGGTCTTGTCTTTTATACCCATGATGTACACCGAGATTCCCGTTGTATTTGCACTCAAACCGATTTGATAAAACTCCCGGGTTGTTTTATCCGCGTATTGTATGGTATAAAATCCATATCCGATATTCGGATTGGTTACCGTTTTACCTTCACTGTTTTTACCATCGCTGAACCATAATTTGCATGTAGGCAGAACCCGAAGTATGAGCTGGTGCAACTCCTTCAATTCACTACGCTTTGGTTCGGACTGGCCGGCAATGTATTTTTTAATCTGCTCGTTTACTGTCATAGGGGTTCTGGCAAGCTATCTGGTGTGGGTATTTCATTCAAAACCTGATCAGGTCAGCAATTAAAAACAAAAGACCCGGCAGCAGGCAGGCTGCAAAAAGAACCTGGTTTTTCATCGGTTAAATAATTTTAATTCCAGATCAGATGAAATGCCCATCGCCCATAATTGCATGAAGTCGGCAAGGGTGATGGGCATTTCGCCTTAACGTAGGTATCGCGATCACTCAGGAGCGTTTCGATGCAGCGGCCAACAGATTTTCCAAATTGACCATTGACATCTTAAATCCTTCGGTGAAGCCCATCTCAATCATCTTCTCCATGCGGGCAAGAGATTCATTATAAACAGTAATAGTCACTTTTGTCGTTCCGTTTTGTTCACTAAAGGTGTAATCCCAATCCGAACCCGGCAATTGAGGGTTTTCATCTTTGTCTGCAAAAGCATTAAACATTTTGAAATTGGTCTTGGGAGTTATGGAGGTGTACTTCTGAATTGACCAATGCTCTTGTCCCTCCGGACTTACCATCGCATAAAACCTGCGCCCGCCAACTTTGAAATCCATGAATTTCGTTTTGGACACATAGGGCTTGGGTGCCACCCACTGGTCAAGGAGTTCTGCTTTGGTAAATGCATCCCATACCAGGGATTGATCTGCATCAAATTCTCTTGTGATGTACACCGTTTTGGCTTCTTTGTAAACGGTAAAATCGAATAGCAAATTGTTGGTCATTTTTTTTGTCTTTTAAGTGTTAATAATACATGGTCCAGTTGATTAAACTGAGTTTCGAGGATTCTCCTGAATTGCTCCATCCATTTATCAATCTCTTTCATTTTGCTGGCATTGATGTGATAATATATTTCTCTTCCTTTTTGCTCTTGCTTCACCAGCTCACATTCAGTAAGAATCCGAATGTGCTTTGAAACGGCCTGCCTGCTGCTATGAAACTCTTCGGCTATGGCATTGGGAGTCATGGCCTGTGCCGCTATCAATAAGAGAATGGCCCTGCGGGTAGGGTCAGCTATCGCCTGAAAAACATCTCGCCTCGTTTCCATTTGTCTCTACGTGCAATTATCTGGTTGCAAATATATATGCAATTATTTGGTTGCACAATGTCTGGTCAAAAAAAATAGTGGAGAGGATGGGCTACAAAGAAAGAATGGAAAGTGTTTCGCACGAGTGATCGACAAACAATAAAGGGGTTCCGGACCTTTTAAAACCCGCTTATCCCCTTTTCAACTCATCAAATCGGCCCATTTTTAACATTAGCCCTGCTTTTCACTACACCCGTTCTACAACTCATTACACCTTACTTGTAAGGGGGGCATCCGGTTCCCACCTTTGAGCCGTATTAGTAGTAAAATTAACTTCTATGAACGCGCTGACGATCCGATTGCTATTCATCACTGCCCTGGCCTTCACCATCATGGCTCAGGGGCAGAACATGGTGTATTCTTCCAACAAAAACGGAAACAACAAGATCACGTACCGAACTTCCAACGGCAACTCTTCCTTCAACGTGGAGATGCGCGGAAAGATTGAACTTACGGATGATGACAAAGACATCAAAAGCATGTCGTCTGACGGGTATCTGGAAGTCACCAAGGTAGTGTTTGGCAGCAAGCGCACCGTGGTCATCTCTCCAACTGCGGGTGGACTGAAGCGCGAATACTATGAAGGCAGAACTTCATTGCCCTTTGAGCCGGATGGACGCAAGTGGCTGGCGGAAATTATGCCCGAACTGGTACGTACGACTACCATTGGTGCCGAAAGCCGTGTGAACCGCTTCTACAAGCAAGGCGGCACCAACAACGTGCTCAACCAGATCACCAGCATGGAAAGTGATTATGTAAAACATCACTATGCTACCCTGCTGATGGGGCTCACCAGCAATGCAAAAGAGTATCCTGCTATTGTAACACGCATATCCGCAGCCATCGAATCGGATT
Source organism: Flammeovirgaceae bacterium (assembly GCA_023251155.1). Classification (GTDB taxonomy): domain Bacteria; phylum Bacteroidota; class Bacteroidia; order Cytophagales; family Cyclobacteriaceae; genus ELB16-189. Next base: position 18,446 of record JAHEZH010000008.1, read on the forward strand.
ACTACCTGGCTGAATTCCTTAAAAATAACCTCACCAAGTTTCTTACTTCACGTGAAGCAACGGATGCGGTCTTTGCTTCTACCAAGAAGATGGAATCGGATCACTATAAAACAGAAGTAATCAAGGAAGCCCTGCGCAGCCAGGCCGCCTCCCCTGAGGCCATCAGGTCGATACTGACCGCATCGAGTGAAATGGAATCGGATCACTACAAAACAGAAGTACTGACTTCATTAATGAAACAATCCAACCTTACCGATGCCATCGTATCTGAAATGATCAACGCATCGAAAGCCATTGAATCGGATCATTACCGAACAGTAGTACTGACCAAAGCACTGGCCAAACAAGGGCTGTCCGCCAACTCCTACCAGCGTGTACTGGAATCCGTAAAAGACATTGATTCCGACCATTATAAAACGGAAGTGCTGACCAGCCTATTGAAAAACAAATTGCCAGCTGATCAGATTTTTACCCTGGTAGACCTGTCCAGCAATATTGATTCCGATCATTACCTTACTGTGGTATATACTACGGTAATGAAAAATCAGGACCTCAGCGATGAGTCCTTCAAAGCGCTGATGGAACGGGCCAGCAATGTAGATAGTGATCATTATGCCTCTACTATCCTGAAAGCCGCTTTGGGGCTGCCCAATATCAACGACAGTAAGATAATTACGGTATTGAATGCAGCAGGAAATATGGAATCAGATCACTACATCACCGATGTGCTGATAACAGCAGCGCCAAAAGTAAGAGCAGGCAGCAGTGTATTAAAAGATGCTTACCGTGCCGTTGCCAAAGGTATCGGTTCTGAAACGTACTATGGTCGTGCGTTAAGAGCGATCGAATAATCCCTTCCCGGTAAGCCTCTCTCCTTCCATAGCAGAGAGGCTTATTATAATTTATCTGAAGATTTATCGTAAAGCGAAAATTACTTAGCTTGGGCCTTTATGCCCACATTCAACATGCCATCTAAAGAAACCATGCGCAAATACGTATTGCTGGTGGTGGTTTGTACCCTACTGGGCATTTCCTTTTACGTGTACATTCACTATAGTTCGGTAGGGCAACTGCCTTCACTGAAACTGAAACTGGAAAAATACCTGCTCGCCATTGCGCTTACCAACATCATCGGGTTGGTGATAGTAAATATCGATCTGCTACTGGATAGGTTGATTCACTGGCGCAGTTACTTCCTGTTGCGTTTCCTTACGGGATTCATCGTCAATACGTTGCTTTCCATAGGTATGATGACGGGGGTTATACGATTCTTTGCTTTGATCAGCCAGGATGAAGCACTGAAGCTGGGTATACTCCTCGTCATATCGGTGTTCATCTATGAAATTTTCTACGGATGGTTCTACTCCTACCGCTATTATGCCCATACTCAGGTAGAGCAAATACGTTCAGAACGCTGGCAGCTGGAGTTGCAATTTGAATCACTCAAGAACCAGATCAGCCCGCACTATTTGTTCAACTGCCTCAATACCATTTCATCGTTATTGTATAAAGACAGCTATGTAGCCGAAGAGTTCATTCGCAGAATGGCCGACACGTTCCGCTATGTACTGTCTCATCAGAAAAGAAAACTGGTCACCTTACGAGAAGAAGTGGAGTTTGTCAAAGCGTATTACTATTTGCTACAGGTGCGCTACGAAGACCACCTGCGCATGGAAATCAATCTGCCCAAAAGCATACTCGATACTTCACTACCCCCACTCACCTTACAACTGCTGGTAGAGAATGCCGTGAAGCACAACCAGATCTCTAAAGAAAATCCGTTACTGGTTTACATCTCGGCCAAAGACAATACGCACCTGGTCATCACCAACACCAAGACCATAACAGTCAATCCATCAACCAGCTTTAAAATCGGGTTGGATAACATTAAGAACCGTTATCAGTTTTTTACTACTGAAAAGATCACGGTCAAAGACGGGACCAAGTTTAGCGTAGAGCTCCCTATTCTTAAAAATCAGGCTGCGGTAAATCCCAGCGAGCGGGGTTCATTAATCAACGAATACAAATGAACCGCATCTTCATCAACAGCATTGTATTCCGTATTTGCTCAGCACCCGTGTTTGGTGTGCTGGTCTACTTGTTGATATTGTTAATCAACAACACCCTGAGTGACATCAATAAATTATTCAGCAATCAGGAGCTGTACGTGTGCATTGCCCTCAGCTACCTGCTGCTTGAATCAATGCGGCTGATAATCCACTTCATTGACAAGTATCAGTCACGGTTTACCTTTCAGCGCAGAATCATCCTTCAGCTTATACTTACGTTAGCCGGCGGGCTGGGATTAGTGGCACTGGCCATCTCCTCTTACTTCCGCTGGGGAGTTGGCTTTAGTATATCCAACCATCAGTTAAATATCTTTCTCGGCATATTTGCTGCTACGAGCTTGCTCTACAACCTGCTCTACTTCAGTCAGACGTACCTGCTGCGCGAAAACCGGTTGCGCATAGAGCAGGAAAAGAAAATGCAGGAAAAAGTAGAAGCGGATTTCCTTTCATTCAAAAACGAAATCAATCCTGACCTGCTCTACGAAAGTTTGGAAAACCTGATACTCACTCTCCATTACAATGCCGATCTGGCCGAGGAGCAAATCGATTACCTTGCCGGGATATATCGCTACAGCTTAGTAAACAGAAATAAAGAGTTGATCAGTCTCGATGAAGAACTGCATGCGGCAGAGAATCTTCTTTCCCTGCTCAACTTCCGTTATCAACATCAACTCAGCATCATTAAAGACATCCCCCAGGCAGAAGCGATTTATTTAATACCCGGCTCGTTGTTAGTGACAATCGATTCGGTCATTCGCAATACATTGATTTCGGCAAAATCACCCTTGATCATACGCCTTTACCTGGAAGAAGATGACGACTACCTGGTATTGCAGCACATGCTGAATGACAAACTCCAGTATCATCACGAAAGTCTCAATGCATTCATGAGGCTACAGCGCTCCTATTCTTTCTTTAGTGAAAAACCTTTCGTACAAGTAAAGGCCGGGCGCGAGAATTATATTAAATTTCCGTTGGTAAGAATGACTAACGATTCCTCTTTATCCGACATCTCATGAGCACCATCCTGAACATGAAAGTGCTCATCGTTGAAGATGAAACTCCGGCAGCCGAAAAACTGGAGCGCTATCTTCAGAAATACAGTACGGGCATTACTGTCATTGAAAAAACGGGCTCCATTGAAGAAACATCCAGCTGGCTCAAAGCACATCAGGCCGAAGTGGATCTCATCTTCATGGACATACAACTCAAAGATGGATTGAGCTTCCAGATTTTCCAGGAAGTGAAAGTAGTGAAGCCGGTGATCTTCATCACTGCCTACAATGAATTTGCTTTGGATGCCTTCAAAGTAAATGGAATCGATTACCTGCTCAAGCCGGTAACATTTACCGATCTGTCGGCCAGTCTTAAAAAACTGGAATCACTGAGTGAGCAATTGCGATGGAGCGATGCCAAAGCAGAGAAAGTAGTGTCCACGTTTACCGAAACTCCTGCCGTAAGTTATAAGAACCGCTTCATGGTGAAGCTGGGTGATCACATTCGTTCCATTACTTCCGATCAGATCAGCTTTTTCTTTGCCGATGGACGTGATGTGTACCTTATCACCCATCAGCAACGCAAGTTCATCATCGACTATACCCTGGAAAACCTGGATGAAGTACTCGATCCGAAAATCTTCTACCGGGTGAATCGCTCCTACATCCTGAACATCAGTGCCATTCAGGACGTGATCGTTTACTCCAACAGCCGCTTAAAAATCACCTCCAACATTAAATGGGAAGATGAGATCATCGTGAGCCGCGAAAAAGTAAGCGAGTTTAAGGAATGGTTTGATGGAGTGCATTAGCTGGTTACGGTTCCCCGTTGCCGGAAGTAAGCGGTTATCCGGCGCACCTGAACTGCAATCTATTCTAAAAGTACAGCTCACGATCAGCCGAAGATGTATCATCAACCATTAGCTGAATACTAAAAAAGCCATACACTTTGCAATGCATGGCTTCCATCCAAATAAATTAGTATTAATGGTTACAATAATCCATATCGTAATCTCCTATCGGTTGGCCCGGAGGTGCCGGCAACAGGTTCTCTTGCTTGAACTCTTCCGGATTCTCACCTAAGTGAGTGACTTGTTTTGCCAGGTAAATATAAAACGCTTTCCATTCTTCATCGGCCGTCACACCGGCACGTTGTGTCATCCATGTCTTCAGCTGTTCCAGCTTTAAAGACGCTATTGCTTTTACAGGAGCAGCGGCATCCTTATTCAACGCCAGTTTTGCTAAATTGGTAAACAGCGCATTATCAACCGACATTTGCACAGCACCTTCATATCCGCTTTTAGGAGCCGCTTTTATCGTTACATTCATTACTCGGTCCATCACACTTTCCAGGCTCATCAGTTTGGCATCGCGTGAGTGATGTTCAAATAAGCGATTGGCACGGGAGGCATTGAAAATCAAACTAAACGTCATGTCTGCAGCAGTCTCCGCAGCCGATAATGGATCAAATGTTAAATCGGTTTTGCCTTTGATCAATTCGCGATGGCGTGTATAACCCAATGGGCGTGGAGGAATTATCTTCAATACGTTTTCGGGCAATGCCAGAGAGGAAACCTCTACCGTCTTCATCAATGCCTCCAATGCTTTTATTTCCTGCTGAGGTGTAAGCAGGTCAGCAACAGGTTGTCCATCCCCACGCAAGGCGTAGCGGTAGTTCACACCACCCAATACTTTCGATGTTGCTTCGGTCTGGTAGCGATGAAAGAAATACATTGGCACCAGCACTTCTTCCAGCGTAGCCATGGGTGCTCCTGGTTTGATGTTGCGTTCACCAAAGTTCTTCAGCACTACAGTACGTATCTCCAGCATACGGTTCAATTCATCCGCCGCATCTTTGCCATTATCCCAAAGGTGGGCGTACGGATGGGCGCTTCCAAAAGGGCGTGCATCCTGATCGGATAAGAAAGTAAAACCCTCCTTCAATGATTTCTGGATGATCTCATTCAGTGCTTTCGCTTCATCAGTGCCCGAAGGGAAATCCTGATAGCCATAAGTAATAATTACCTTATCGAAAGCTCCGATCTTTGCATCATACGCCTCACTTAAATCCACTTTACCATTTACCAGCTTTACATAAGGATGCGGATAGTCCATTACCGAAGCAAAGTTTTCTGAACTGCTGGAATACGCATGAGCTATACCCAATGTGTGCCCTACTTCATGAGCGGCCAGCTGTTTCAATCTGCTCAATGCCATTTGCTCCATCTCTTTCGATACGGGCTTACCCTCTTCATACGGAGCGAGCAACCCTTCTGCAATCAAAAAATCCTGACGCACACGCAGTGAACCTAAAGTGACATGGCCTTTAATGATTTCTCCTGTACGTGGATCGGTAACACCTCCACCATATGACCATCCACGGGTAGAGCGATGCACCCAGTTGATCATATTATATCGCACATCCATAGGGTCAGCATCATCCGGAAGCAACGCTACCTGGAAAGCATTTTTATAACCTGCCGCCTCGAATGCCTGATTCCACCAGCGTGCCCCTTCCATCAATGCAGAACGGATGGGCTCCGGAGCACCCGGATCCATGTAATAGATAATGGGTTTCACCACTTCGCTTACCGCAGCAGCAGGGTCCTTTTTCTTCAACCGGTGGCGTGTGATGAATCGTTTTTCAATCGGTTCACTGATCGGTGTTGCATAATCATAATACGATGTACTGAAGTATCCTGCACGGGGGTCAAACTTGCGCGGCTGGTAATCACCATCAGGTAACTGAACAAACGAAACGTGCTCGCGAACCGAAACCACGGAAGGTGTTGGCGTTACGCTGCGAATATATTGCCCGGCAGGCTGACCGGTAAAGGTCAATATCGTTTCAAACTCTGTGTTCTGGGGAAAATTTTTAATACGTGCCGGATAGAAAGACGAACGTGATTTATCCAATGAATAAGTTCCCTGCTGTGTATTGCGCAACGTACCTGCTACATCATGTACATCCTGCAAAAGAAAGTCCGTAGCATCTACCAATAGTTTACCTCCATCATCCGTAACCACCGTAAAACCCCAAAGCACCGAAGAAGCAAACGATTCCTGCACTGCCCTGCGTTCATTCGCGTTTTCACTTATCGCACGGAAATTCAGATTAGGTTCAACCAACATTACTTTTGGACCTCTGCGCTCAAATTTCACTACACGCTCCCGGCCCAGCTGATTGCGATCGAGCCCGATGTCATTAGAACCAACGGCAGCGGTAAGGGATTCGATATAAAGAAAATCAGTATCAAGTTTGTCAATAACCAGAAAAATCTTGTCTTGCTTCTCGTCATGGTAAAATTCAAAATAGCCCGGGTATTTCTTCATCCCCGCTACTTTTCCTTCTATACCGGATGTGCTGGCGGATGAAGGTGTAACAGGTGGTGGCGTATCCGATTGTTTTTTCTTCTGAGCATACGTAAGTGAAGAAACCAGGAGTACAAGGGGCAATAGGTATTTCATGGGCATTCTTATTAAGAGCCCTGAAACTAATTATTCCCGCAAGGGAAAACAACGGGAATAGGAAGAACGGAATAAAAAAGGTGCCGAATACGAGTGTAATCGGTCTATCCATAAAAGGAAAACCCTGATTTCGGCACCCGCTTTCTTTTCTAATCGGCAGGTTATTTTGATCAGATCAGTTTCTCCAGATTGGCCTTCGCCAATGCTTCACTTTTGCTCTTCACCTGCAGTTTGGAATAAATATTCTTGATATGGGTTTTCGAAGTCTCCTTGGAAATAAACAGCTCCTCCGAAATCTGCGTGTATGTCTTCCCTTCCGATATCAGCGTAAGTATTTCTGTCTCTCTTTTCGTAAGCGGACTGTTGGGATTCACATGATAGTTATCAATCACCATACGGGCAATTTTACTGCTCATCGGTGCTCCTCCTTTGATGATTTCTTCCAGGGCCGAAAGTAATTCCAGGTAGTTGGCACTCTTGGTAATGTAACCCGAAGCGCCCGATTTCAATGCATCAAACACCAGTTCACTGTCTTCGTAAACAGATACCATGATGATCTCTGAAGAAGGACTTTTGTCTTTGATTATTTTCGTTCCCTGTATACCATTCATTCCTCCCGGAAGTTCGATGTCCATGAGCACAATCTCGGGTTTATCTGAAGGAAGATGACGGATGGCTTCTTCACAGCTGCCATAGGCATTGACTACAAAAAACTTCGGTGAACTGTTTACAATCAATGAGAAGCTGTTTCTGATTTCAGGATCATCTTCTACAATAAGTACTCTCTTTTTAGATGATGGTATCATGGTGTTTATTGTTTATCGTGGTGAATGAAAGACGTATTACTGTTCCATTGCCGGGAGTACTTTTTATCCGCACAGTAGCTTGTATGCGGTCGGCCCGGGTTCTCATATTTTTTATTCCGTTTACCTTTTCCGTAGTGGACATGGAAAATCCACAGCCATCATCCTGCAACTCCATCACAAAAGTGCTCCCCTCCTGCTTCAACGTAAGCGAAACATTTTTGGCCTTCGAATGATTGAAAGAATTGGTCATGGCTTCTTTAAAGATCAGATTCGCTTCACGACTAAATCCATACGACACATGAACCGGTTTTTTCAATTCATTGAAGGCACGGAAATTAATTTCTTTCTCATTGAATAATTTTTCACCAAAGTCGCGGATGTGAATGAATAACTTGGAAAGCTCATCGTTGACCGGGTCAATACTCCAGATAAAATCACGCGTGCCGGTATATAAGTATTTGGCTGATTCTTCTACTTTATTGTACAACTCATGGGTGTCATTGTGTCCATTGCTATTCCTACCCTGGCTGTTGATACTTCCATTGAGTTTAATGAGACTGATGTAATTGATAATCCGCGTCAGCTGGTTGCCCATTTCATCATGAAAATCGCGCGCAATATCCTTACGAAGACTATCCTGTTCCTGCTGCCGGATACGCTGCACTTCAATCACCCTATTGATCCTGCGTTGCGTTCTGAAATAAAAGAACAACACAATACCTGTAGCCAACACCACGGCGATGATGATACGAAAGAAAGCAGACTGATAAAACGAAGTAAGCACCACAAAGGAATATACCAGAGCGTCTTTATCCAAGCTTCCCTTATTATCGGTTGCTTTTACGCGGAATACATATTGCCCCGGAGGCAAGTTACCATACGTCATCTGGCTGGCCGGAGAAGGAAGCGACCAGGTTTTATCATAGTTCTCCAGAATGTACTGAAAGCGCACCGACTTGGGGTAGCGCTTATCTACCCGGTTAAAATGAAACGTGATGTGGTTCTTATCTGAAGGAAGATGTAAACCATACGGGATTTTAAAAAAACCGTTTACGCTATCCGCATAGTCCTGACTGTTGTACTGTCCATTGAAAATCTCGACCCCCGTCATGTGCAAATCAAATGACTTCCACCCTTCATTACGAAGATCATTGTAGTGATAGACACCATCGATCAGTCCAAAATATTTCTCCTTGCCAAAATAAAATGCATTCTGGTTGGTTTGCAGTCCGGCCAGCCCGTTGTCAAACCCATAGTGAAGATTCTCCTCCACCTCCATGCTGTCACTGAGCCTGATCTTTGAAATGCCTTTCTCTGTCCCCAGCCATATCCGGTCTTCCTCGTCAGCAGTCACGAAATAAATAAAGTCCGAAGGAAGTCCATGGCGTGAATCAATGTAGACTTTACGTTGGGTTTCCGGATCATAGATAATCACACCAGCCCCACCCGACCCCAGCAGCAACCACTTCTTCTTGTAGAAAGAAATCGATAAGATGGAGGTGTTCTCAAACTCGGGAAAAGGTAGGGAAGTGATCTTACCCTCCTGTATGGCATTCAATCCGTTATCGCTGCCTACGAACATCCGGTGGTAGTAAGGCGAATATTTTATTGCCGTAATATTCTTTCCATTTAAGCCATCGTCCATGGTGTAGTTGACAAATTGCTGATGGTTATAATATCCTGCTCCTCCACCATTGGTAGCATACCATACATTCCCCTTATCATCGCAATCAAGCTGATTGATGTACGAGCTGGGCAGACCATCTTCGCGTGAGTACCATTTAAACTTATCCTGTTCTTTGTTGTATTCGCCCAAAGCGCCATACATACCTACCCACACTTCACCTTGTCGATTGCCCTTTATTGAAGTAATGTTATTTTCCGTTCGGGGATTAAAATTATAGGATGAAATTTTTCCGTCTTTCATCTTAATGAGGCCTTCACCCAGTGAACCAATCCAAAACGATCCTTCCGCGTCCTGCTCTACCGCCATTACGGTTTCCAGTTTTTTTATAGGGAGTTTATTAAAATCCTGAACAAAATATTTAAACAGCCCTTTACCGGAACTACCAAACCAGGTATTGCCCTCACTATCCGGAAAAATCTGAGTAATGGAAGTTTCCTGAAGTACAGTATCAATCAGGTGCTTGCCCTCCCGGAACGATTCTTTCAACAGATTATCGCCCGTGCGTGTCCAGTACACATCGGTGTGAGCATCATAGAGTAAGATAGGGTTGTCGATATCCAGGTTTTTAGCAATAATTTTTTTATTACGATAGTCCAGCACAAAAAAACCTTTATCGGTTTTCATTACCACTTCATTTCCCACATTACACATATTGTGCAATCGCCAAAACTCCTGCTTATGCGAAATCTTAAATTCCTCTTCTTTGGTCTTAATTAAGAAACTGCTGTCGTTGAGATAAAGACAAATGTCGCGCGAAGGAAGAAGTTGTGTATATAGAATAATTTTGTTCTCCCGGACTGGCTTGCTCCAGTAGTAAACAGAGTCCTCTTTTATTTTGCCAAGCATTCCCTGGCTATTGATCATATAAATGGAGTCACGGAATTCAAAAACTCTCCGAACTCTTCCCGAAGGGATACCGGGTTGCTGAAACTTCTTAAAGGTGTTACCATTAAAGCGGGTAATCCCTCTCGGATGAACAATCCACAAGTTCTGTCGGGAATCCAGCTTCAGGTAGTGAATGGTGTTGCTCAGCAGGCCATCACGTGTGGTGTACACTTTAAAGTCACGGCCATCAAAGCGGGCGAGGCCTCCTCCATGCGTGGCAATCCAGAGATAACCGTTCGCATCTTCCAGTACCATGTTCACCTGTGATTGTGGCAATCCATCCATCACCAGGTATTGACGTAAGGAATACGGTTGAGCAAAGGCCTGCGCAGAAACCACTAAAAGAAAAGTAAACAAGGCCCACCTCTTCATAACTCTGCAAAATAGGCGTTAAACAACAACCGATTGTACCCCAATTTACGTCAAATAAATCCTTTTGTTCGTTAACTTTCAGCACACCTTATTCACACTAGTATTGAATTTAATATCCCGAAGATGCAACCTATTGTTAATGCCCTAAGTCTAATGATGAATTCACTCCTGATATGCTGAAAAACTACCTGATCATTGCCTGGCGTAGCTTACGCAAACACTTTACGTATTCCTTCATCAACATCCTTGGACTTGGTTTAGGATTTGCCACCTTCTTGCTGCTAGCCACATGGATACGACACGAGGTCAGCTTCGATCGCTTTCATGAAAAATCCAATTTAATTTACCGCGCATCCCTAGAATATGGCTTTGGCGGGCAAGTATCCAAGACTTCCGTTTCACCTACCGCACTACTGCCTGCCTTGCAGAAAAACTTTGCGGAAGTAGAAACCGGCGTACGACTGTACAATGCTTCCGGCTGGAATTCATTCATTCTTCGCAAAGACGACAAAGTATTTCAGGAAAATCGTTTTTACTATGCAGACAGTGCATTTTTCGATGTGTTTTCTTTTCACCTGCTTGAAGGCGACCCGAAGACAGCGCTTGCGGAACCCAACTCCATGGTGATTACCGAGGCCATGGCTAAAAAATATTTTGTTAATGATAATCCAATGGGGCAAGTGATCCAGGTAAATAATCGGAAGGAGTACACCGTTACCGGAGTGATGGAAGAAGTGCCTTCCAACTCGCACATCCAATTTGACTTTGTCGGATCTTTTTCCAGCCTCGAAGCGGCCAAACATCAAATCTGGTGGAGCGCCAATTATCAGACCTTTATTGTAGTGCAGAAAGAAGCCGACATCAACGCTCTGGTGAAAAAAACCAACGAGTTGGTGAAAAAAGAACTGGCTTCCGAGCTCACCAATCCGGGCGATTATGTGCAGTATAATTTTATTCCCCTCACCGACATCTATTTAAAATCTGGACTTGAAGAAAGTGAAGTCGTAGGCAACATTCAATACGTGTATCTCTTCAGTGCCATCGCTTTGCTTGTCGTCATTATTGCCTGCATCAATTATATCAACCTTGCCACCGCTCGCGCGGCTGACAGGGCCAAGGAAGTAGGCATACGCAAAGTAGTGGGGGCATTGCGAAAGCAGCTGTTCCTGCAGTTTATTGGTGAATCGTTCATTATTACATTCGTCTCGTTCGCTATTGCCTTCCTGCTGGCGCAGATCAGTCTTGTTGGATTCAATTCCCTTACGGGAAAAACATTTCAGGCCATGGATCTTTTCGATCCCCAGTTCCTCATCCTCTGCGTAGTGGCCGCTTGTGTCATTGCTCTGGTGGCGGGTGCATATCCTGCATTGGCCATTACGTCCTTCAAGCCGGTAAGTATTCTCAAGGGCAACTTCCGTAGCTCTGCCCGTGGTATCTGGCTCCGCAAATCCTTAGTGGTATTCCAGTTTTCCATTTCCATTATACTGATGGTCAGTACGCTCATTATTCTGAAGCAGATTAACTACATACAGGACAAACGACTGGGCTACGATAAAGAAAATGTGTTAGTGCTTCCATTAGACACCAAAACAGAAGAAGTCTTTTCACAACTGAGAACGGAGTTAATCCGAAACAGTAAAGTAAAATCAGTAGCCCGTGGTTCAGAAGCCCCCACACGAATACAGGGAGGCTACGGAGCCAGCGTGGAAGGAATTGGCTCTGAGCGCGGCATCATCACTACTGCCGTATCGGTGGACGAAGCGTATGTTCCGGCAATGAGCATGGAACTGGTATTGGGAAGGAATTTTACTCCTGGTGATAATGCAAAAATGGCAGCCGATACCTCAGGAAATTCATACTCGTTCATCCTGAATGAATCGGCTCTGAAAGAGTTATTAATCCCTGCGGACAAAGCAATCGGTACCAAAATGAACCTGAGCGGCAGAAATGGAGAAATCATTGGCGTGGTGAAGGATTTCCATTTCTCTTCGCTGCACGAAAAAATTGGGCCCCTTATTTTGTTCAATGAAGAAAGTCAATTTGCTCATGTATTCATCAAGTTAGAGGCGGGTAACACGTTACAAACCATGGAGGAGATCAAATCCATCTGCAAAAAGACCATCACGCATCGCCCTCTGGAATATAAATTTTTAGATGAGCAATACACCGCACTCTATGCATCCGAACAAAAAGTAGGTGCGATCTGCACCGTGTTCGCCACGCTTACCATTATCATTGCTTGTCTTGGCTTATTCGGGTTAGTCGCATTCTCTGCGTCTCAGAAAACCAAAGAGATTGGAATACGAAAAGTATTGGGTGCTACAGCACCCGGTATTGTGTTGTTAATCACCAAAGACTACAGCAAACTGGTAATACTGGCTATTCTGGTTGGGTTGCCTGTAGCCTATTACATCATCGAAAATTTATGGCTCAGTAGTTTTGCGTATCGCACTACTGTAGGAACTGGTCCATTTGTGATGGCAGCAGGTGCGTGTTTATTCATCGCGTTTGGAACGGCCAGTTTTCAGGCCATTCGTGCAGCCATGATCGATCCGGTGAATACCTTACGTAACGAGTAATCCGTACAGAGCTGTACATTCCGGCACATCAGCCGGAATGCACAGCTCTTCACCTTCTTTGCACCTAGCAAATCCTGTTTATCGCTGATTATCATCAGGAGCATCTTCCGGCTTACGCTTTCAACAGTAAACTGATTCCAATTAATGACTGCCTGTAGTCACAGTCAGGATCTAATCTGTGTGAAGGTTAGTGGATCGCTGTTTCTATTTATATCGCTAATCGTCAATGTAATGACTATGAAAACAGGCAACAAAAGCCGGCGACCGGACTTCAGTACATCCATCATTCTGAAGCAAAGCTGGATTAAAACGCCATTGTTTAATCGGATCACTTGTGACTTTTCGGAAACCTTCGGATTATTAGAGTGAATTTAATCCGGCTACATGACGGACGAGGAAATCCGAAAGGAACATGAGATCATCGAACGATCAAAGAAAGATGCCAACGCCTTTAGCGAGCTCTATGAAAAGTACTTTGATCGTATCTTCAACTTCATTCACCGCCAAACGGATGACGAAGACCTGACCGGTGATCTGTGTTCGCAAACATTCATTATTGTGATGAATAGCCTGCCTAAATATGAATTCAGAGGAGTGCCCTTCTCTGCCTGGCTATACAAAATTGCCAGCAATGAGGTAAGAAAGCACTATCGTAAGAATAAAACCAAGCAGGTATTTAGTATTGAAGAACTAAAAATACGAGAGCTGGTAGATCAGAACGATGAAGAATGGGATGAAGAACTCATCCAACGCATGCTTACCTTTATGAGTGATCTGCCTACCGATATGCTGCAGGTGCTTGAACTCCGGTTTTTCGAAGACAAGGATTTTAAAGAAATTGCTTTCATCCTGGATATATCAGAAAGCGGAGCGAAGATGCGTACCTACCGGGCATTGGATAAGTTGAGGAAAAATTTCGATTTGAAAATAAGATACAATGAGTAAGAACGAAATACGATTGCGCAGGGAAAAGCTGACCAGCCAGGGTAGCGAGCGCTTCCGTGATTTTAGTGTGATCAAAAAACGACATGAGCGCGAGATTCGGATGAAGAAAATCATACGAATCTTTACGATTGCTGCGGCCATATTAGTGGCTATAATTCTCTTCCTTGCCATGCAGATTATTTTAGAGCTGCGCTCAAAGAAAAACGTGAAAGAGCCGGTGAAAAAGGAATCGTTTGAAAAAAGATCTACTCTTGACCAAGTCGGTAAATCCCCTGAAAAAACGTAGTACGGTTAGCAGAAGGGATCTTTCCGTTGTAGGTCAGGGCAAAAAGGAAAACACTTTACGAAGAAAACACTTCTCCTCCAAAAATCAAGAGAGTTGCATTTTCGGATAAGCCTTCAGGATTACTTCTGTGGTATTATGAGCCTTGAATTTCAGGCGAAGGTGTTTGCGATGGGTTTCTACCGTATGGAAGCTGATCAGGAGTTTTTCGGCAATTTGTCGGGAAGAAAGTCCTGTCGCCAGTAAATCAAGGACAACTTTCTCTTGTCGGGTCATCGTCATAACTAAGTCGGGATTGAAAGTTAAATGAAACGGCCCCCGTGTTTACCTAAACCCACGAGGGGCCGTTCACCGAGCTTGATTTGTGGGGTCAACCTCTTTTGACCCTTTATGTTTTAACTGGGCAAAGGTCACCCACTCAAAGACAGAAAAATTTATTTATTTTTATAGGGTTACGTACACATCATTTTTACACTAAGTACCAAAGAAATGACCGATATCGAGATGATTCGGATGATAAAGGACAAAGATCAGCGAGGTCTTACCTTGTTATACGAGTCTTTCCGCCCGGAATTTGTGAATTGGATCACCAAATTTACGGGTTGTAATGGGGAAGATGCTTCTGAATATTACCAGGCTGCAGTTCTGATTATGTATGATAATATACATAATGGCAGATTAGAAGATCTTAGAAGTAGTTTGAAAACATATCTGTTTAGCATTGGCAAAAATTTAATCTGGGACCGCAACCGGCAGCAAGGGCGTACCGAGAAAATTAAAGCAGAATATTACCTACAGATGCACATGGGGAACACAAATAATGAGCGTGACCAGCTCATTGAAGAGAATAACCTTAATCTGATCAGCAGATGCTTCGACCAGCTGGGAGATCCTTGCCACACCCTGCTGGATCTTTTCTATTATCAGAAGAAAAGCATGGAGGAAATCACCGTTGAACTGAATTATAAAAATACAGATTCGGCCAAAAATCAGAAGTACAAGTGTATCGAGCGATTGCGCAAATTGGTAGACACTGAAAAAGCCAGATTAGAGATAGAATAAAGCCAGTAAAATAACATGGAAAACAACTTTCGAGATATTGAGTGGATAGAGCGCTACCTGGATCGCAGCCTTTCGGAAGAGGAAAGGCAGACGATGGAAAGACGCCTTGAGCTTGAACCCGACCTGAAATCAAAATACTACGAGCACAAACAGTTGATTGAAGGGATCCGTTACTCGCATATTCAAAACAAACTGGAGCAGCTTCGGTTGCTGGAAAGTTCATTGCCTCCGGTAACGGAGAAGCAAAGAGTTAACGTAATCGCACTATGGAAGCCTGTTGCTATAGCAGCATCCATTACCTTACTCATCGCTGCCTGTTATTTTTTCGCACTCAACCCCACTCCGCAAGAGTTATATGCCAACCAGTTTGTGCCCTATCCCAATGTATTTGAACCTACAGTAAGAGGGAACATCAATACATCGCAAGACAAAAGAACGGAAGCTTTTCGCGCGTATGATCAGGGGGATTATGCTACTGCATCCCAGTTGTTTACAGAACTGAGCGCCAGTCACAGCGAGCCGGGAATCCTGCTATTGCTTGGCAACTCGAACCTCATTATTGGCAAGACACAGGAAGCGCAGAATAATTTTCTTGAATTGATTGCCAACTATGACGAACTCGAAGCACAGGCAAAATGGTACCTGGCCTTGAGTTACTTAAAGCAAGGTGAGGGTGAGAAAGCCCAGCTCATACTTCAGGAACTGAGTGACCCTCAAGTAACCTATTCCAAAAAAGCAAAAGAATTATTGGACAACATGAAGTAATAGTATTAGATTGGATGAAGTTTACTTTAATCCAATACGATATGAAATTTGTGATTGATTTCGATGAGAACACAAACATTTTCAAGGTCTATTTTGAACGCAATGAAACATCGGGAGATCCCTGGCCTCCGCCTCCGCCAAGTACAGAACAACTTAAGGAAATGACTACATGGCTGAACGAATCTTATCCTGATGTATGTAAAAAATTCGGAGATAAGGAGGTTTCAGGTCTAAAGCTTACTTATCAGGCATCTAAGCTTTAAAATCAGTGAGGTGACTATAATTGAAAAAGAGGTATCAAAATCTGGTTTTTCAAAAGTCAGCTCGGGATTAGAAACAAATAAAAATGAGAGGCCGTCTTTAGAGATGGCCTCTTTTTCTTTTAATATAAATTAAGATACTAGAACAGGCCACCAATATCAAAACAATAAAACCAATCCAATACTGATTTACATTGTCCTTGATTATAATTTGTTCATTGCCATAACTTACCAGTGAAGCCCATATTTTCGGATTCGCTGTTAAATCATCACCACGCTCAAGGTAGGAACGTTTTGCTTTAGTCAAAGCCACATCCACCGGATCTTCTGCTTGCAGATTTTTATAAAAATCACCCATCAGATTAGCGGAGACACGGTCATCTACTTTCCATAACCCCATCACAATATTTCTACCTCCGGCAAATGCAAATGCACTGGCCATGCTTAGCATTCCTTCCCCACGATAAGCTTTTCCAATTCCTGATTCACATGAACTTATCACGGCTAATCTGGCCTTCAATCTCAGACCAAATAATTCATACCAGTGTAATCGACCATCCTCCTTAGAGGTTGTACTATCACAAAAAAAAAGACTGGCCGAATAATTCTGTTCAGTATCACCTAAACCATGAACAGCCAAATGAATAAGGTCAGAATTTGGAGCTTCCTCTTTAAATCGTTCTTCAGTCACTTCATTACCATAGTAGTATTTTCCTTGTGGAAACTCTTTGAATATTGTTTTTAACTCTAACTCCGATCCTGGCAATTGTATTTTGTTTTTCAAACGTTCTCCTCCTCCCGATCTGAATCCTTTCAAATCGGCAAATCCAAAAGCGAGCATTTTAGGCTTAACTAATCCCGTTTTATCTTGATTTAATAAATACGAGGATGAAAATGAATACGACAATACATGTTTCTTAAGAAGATAGTTTAAGGAGGAGAATTTCCTTTGAGTAGATGATCGGTCAATCGTTGAAACAAGTACCTCAAATGGTATCTGCTCAATCGGACCATCGGGCAAAATGATGATTCTTTCTTCTCGTGTCGCCACCAATTCAAATGGGGATACTAATAATCGATAGCATAAATTTGAAAGCTCTTCAAAGGAGCTGATGTCAACAGCGCTGTAGGAGTGCTTACTTGATGCCAGCATATCGCGAAACTCTTTTAAGACAGATTGAATTGAATCGGTACTTTCGAGGTGCTTGAAAATTACCTTATCCTTGTTTATGGCTAATCCAAAGACTTCATCAAGTCCCCAAAAATATTCAATGATTGCTGCTCCATGCTCTCTTGACAACTTTTGAAGTTTGGTGATATCTGGAATACTGTATTGATATTTAGTCTTTACATAAGAGGGATATTTCAATTCAATGTCATTTTCTACTCGTTGTATTTTACGATCTGTCTCGATAATTAAATCTCTAATTCTGGCTTGATCTTCCGGTTTGTCCTGGTGTTTTTTATACTCATCCTGCAATTGATAAGAGTTCCTTCTTTCGAAATCCAAAAGCCGCACAATACTGTCCGAAGCCAATAAAGGTATTGTGAATTCCTTTTCTTTAATGGCATCGGCAAGCATCTTTGATTTACTGCTTTCCATAAAGTAAAATGCCTTTGAGATCAGAGTATCATTATGTTGTTTCTGTTCCATTTCATATAACAAAGACAAGGCTTGTTGATATAATCCAAAATTAGAATCAAAGTAAGTCCATTTAGCATTATCCATATCAAGTCGGGCACGACTTTCAACAAGCAGTTTCTCGGCTAGATCAAAGGACTTTAGCGCTGAAGTGGCGAAATCTATATTCTGAGTCTTTATATAGATAGCGTATAACGTAGTTGCTTTTGCAAGCAATGCCTCATATGCAAAATCATTTAAAACAACGTCAGACATCGATGGATTATCCTTAAAATGTAACGATTTGAATTTTGAAGAAGCCTCAATCAACGATCGTTGATAATAGATTAATGAGGAATCGGTTTGTTCCACAACATCAAAATATTTACCAATGGATCTATACAGATCTGAAATCTGGCCGCTTTTTTTAAAATCAAACTTATTCAACAACTTCATTCCCTTAGAGTAATAAAAGCGTGCATTTTTAATATCGCCTTGTTCTAAAAAGCATTCTGCCAGGTATTGGCAATTCCTAACACTAAGAATATTCTTAGGACTTGATGCCAAGTCAAATATCTTTATTGCTTTTTTATAATATTCTATCGACTGACTAACCTGGCCAGCCTTCCTATACACATTTCCCAAGCCAAAGTAATAGTTTCCCAAGTCTCCATTTGCTTCCTTGAATTTTGAATTGAGAGAAATCGCCTTCTGATATAGCTTGACCGCTTCTGCAATGAAACCCATTTCTGAATAAATATCTGCAGCATTCGTGTACGCCATCTCCAAGATCGTATGACCTGTCTTGAAATTTTTTGGCAACGACTCGACATACGCGATGTGCTTTAAACTATATGCCAATGCTTTTTCGTAATCGTGTTGATATTTATTTACCGATGCTAATTCAAGATAAACTTTGGATGTAAGAAAAAGATTCAGCTCACTGCTTCCGGCTCTTTCGTAAACATCTAAAACCTTTTCATAGAAAGATTCTGCCGAATTAAAGTCATTAAATGTATCTTTATAGACATCACCGATAACATGGTAACAATTTGAAATTAGTACAGAATAATCACCATCCAGCGACTCAAATATCTTTCTGGCTTCTCCAAAAGTATAGATAGCGCTATCCGGCTTGTAGTCTCTGGCATATGCAAGACCAGCACGAAAAAAATATTCTCCCGCCAGCGAATCTTTCCGCTTTATTTTCCTCAGATCGTGAAGCCCCTCAATTATTTTTCGATTAACAATAGGTTTATCTTCTTCTTTAGCAAAATTATACAGATAGGCACTCTGGTAGATAGCATTGATTTGCAAATCGGATCCTTTACTGGCAAGCATAGCCGCCTTGAAAAAATAAGGAAAGGCTTCCCCAAAAGGGCTTAGGCCTTTTTTTATAAGGGAAAGATCTTTTTTTTTCTTAATCCCGATCTCATAGTACTGGAGAGCTGCCTTCTCATCTTGTGAAAAAGCTGGCGTGATAGCAAGAAGAAGTAAAAGGATCGATAGGAGCTTCATGAGAAAATCAGCTCGAAAAATAGATAAAAGAAAGGCAGAATATGACTTGTTGTAATATTTAGAGCCAAAATGAAGTATTTAATTCGATTGAAATGTTTTATTCAACTCATTTGCGCAGATAATTTGACGTAACAATTCATTCACATAAACAAAATATGAATGGATAGGAAGAGCGGACGGAAAAACGAAAGTTTACAGTCAGGAAACTTCCGTTATGATTGATTCTGAGCTTCTACCCCGCGTTGCCAGGAAGATTAAAACCCTGCGCTCGAATAAAAACCTGACTCTGGCCGAGTTGAGCAAGCATTCGAATGTAAGCAAAGGACTTCTCTCGAAAATCGAAAACTCACGCACCACGCCTTCCCTACCCGTTTTTTTGGGCATTGTGAATGCCCTGGGTGTATCGCTACGTGATTTTTTTGAGGGAATGGATTTACTACAAGACCGTGATTACCTGCTGGTCAAAAAAGAAGCGCAGCACATTATAAAAAAAGAAGGCACCGAAGGAATTACCCACCGTTTTCTGATGGCACAGGGGATTTCGGGGAACTCCATTGAAATTGCGGTAGTGACCATTGGTGCTGCTGCACGAAATGTGACCACCACCACCAGAGGCTTTGAACTCAACTACATTATTTCCGGTGAGTGTGATTTTCAGCTCAATGAAGAAGTCATCAGACTGGAAGAAGGGGATGCACTTTATTTTGATGGCGCCAAGCCCCACCTGCCCGTTAATCCGGGTTCCTCTCCGTTAGTTCTGTTGGTGATTTACTTTTTAAAGTAGGTTTCGGATTTCCTTTTTGTTGAGGTAGATTCGTTGCATTGTTTCCAAACGATTTTATGTGGACTAACTATCATTGCCATACCCATTATTGCGATGGAAAAAACTCCATTCGCGAAATGATCTCTGCTGCGCATGAACAGTCATTGATCAGCCTGGGTATTTCATCACATGCTCCATTGCCTTTCGATTCTCCCTGGTGCATGAAAGGAGATCAGCTTGATCCATATTTATCTGAAATGGATTCCGTCAGAAGAGATTTTCGTTCTGTTCAGGTGTACAAAGGATTAGAGATTGATTTTATTCCATCGCTTATTTCTCCTGATGATTTTAAATCACAATTGGATTATACCATTGGCTCGGTTCATTTTGTTGAACAATTTGACGATGGACGAAAGTGGGAGATCGACGGAGCACATTCCCATTTCCTGGAGGGCTACGAACGCATTTTCAGGAAAGACATCAAGGCAGTTATCCGGCGATACTATGAACTGACACGGCAAATGGTGGAAGAAACGCAACCCGGCATAGTTGGCCACCTCGATAAAATCAAAATTCAAAACAGCTTTACTCCGCTCTTCAATGAATCAGCGAAATGGTATCAGGAAGAAATACACAAAACCCTGGACGTAATAGCAAAAACAGAAAGTGCCATTGAAGTAAATACACGTGGCATCTATCAAAAGAAAAGCGATACGACGTATCCCTCGCCCTGGGTGCTGGAACAAATTCACCAACGGCAGATTCCGATCACGTTAAGTTCGGATGCACATCATGCCAAAGACATGATTAACCTGTTTCCGGAAACGGCCATCACATTAAATCAGATCGGTTTCAAAAAAATATGCATCTTGTTGGATGGAAGGTGGCAACAGGTCGCATTTGATGAACATGGAATCAATCTCAAAGGAACATCGCATTACACAATGGCTTAGAACCACCAGTGGGTTCTGGTTCGCTCTCTATGCCGCGGTTTCCGGTTTCTGTCTGTATACCTGCATCTTCGCGCTGCGAAAAACATTTGGTGTAGCAACCTACGATGGATTGGTCCTTTGGAAGGTAAGTTATAAAGTATGGATGGTGATCTTCCAGGTACTGGGTTACATGTTATCCAAATTCATCGGAATTAAAGTCGTATCTGAACTCAGTGCTCATTCCAGGGCAAAAGGCATTCTGCTCATGGTCAGTATCGCCAGTATCGCCTGGCTGTTATTCGCCATCCTTCCTTACCCTTATAATCTTGGTGCCCTCTTCTTCAATGGACTTCCTCTCGGCATGGTGTGGGGTATGGTGTTCGGCTACATGGAAGGAAGAAAATATACCGAGGTACTGGGGGCCAGTTTGTCTGTCAGTTTTATTTTCTCTGCCGGGTTTGCCAAAACCGTGGGTGGATTCATCATGCGCGACTGGGGAACCTCTGAGTTTTGGATGCCCTTCGTGGCCGCTTGCCTTTTCTTTCCTCCGCTGCTTTTATTCTTATGGTTATTGAATAAAATTCCACCACCAAATGCAGAAGATGAAAGGCTGCGAACCAAACGTTTGCCTATGACAGGTGCAGAGCGGGTTAAATTCACCATCACCTTTCTTCCCGGCCTGGTTTTACTCGTGCTCACGTACACCATGCTCACGGCCTTCCGTGATTTCAGAGACAATTTTTCTGCCGACATCTGGAAGATATTGGGATACGGTGACAAGCCGGCCATCTTCACCGCCACCGAATTACCCATCACTATTATTGTATTGATAGTGATTGCCAGTCTGATGGTGATCAAAAACAATTATCGGGCGATGATGATCAATCACCTGATTGTATTGGTTGGTATGATCACCGTAGGGTTAAGTACCTGGGCATTCGAGCAGAAATGGATTGAACCACCAACATGGATGGTGCTGGTGGGGATGGGATTGTATTTTGGCTACATCCAATTCAACAGCATTTTCTTTGATCGGCTGATCGCGACATTTAAGTACGTGAGCACGGTGGGATTCTTAATTTATCTTGCTGATTCGGTGGGCTACTTAGGAAGTGTGAGCGTATTGCTCTTCAAAGAATTCGGGCAAAAGAACGCAAGCTGGCTTGGCTTTTTTATTACCGGTGGATACCTGATGTCCGTAATCGGCAGCGTTCTTATTTTACTTTCGCTGATCTACTTTCATTTCAAATACAAAAACTGGAGTACTCCGTTAAGTTGAAACGATGAAGGGAGGCTATCCCCCGATTACATCCAGCACAATCTTCCAGTTCTTGCCTTCTTTTTTCCAGATACGCAGATAATTCAAAGTGACCTGCTTCTGATCGGCTTTATCACTGGCATTGACTCTTCCATAGGCATACGCCATATCGCCCGAAGAGGCCATATCCCCTCCCAGGTGCTCAAAGGAATAGTTATCACGACTATCGGCAAATGCACTGATGCGCTTTGGAGTAAGTACGGGAAAATGACCCGTCCGATGCAGCCGTGCTTCATCGGAAAAATAAGCCGACAGGAAAGAGACCGATTGCATATTCAATTGATTGATATAGTCTTTGTCCAGCTGTAGGAACTCCTGCTTTGCCTTCGCGAAAGCCACTCTGCCCGTTGGTGGGGTCGTTTTGTTTTGACTGGTGGCGAGTGAAGTATTCTTGTCTTCTGCCCCTGGCATTTCCATTCCCATATCGATGACTACTTTCCATTCGCCGTCGTTGTCTTTTTTCCATACCGATGAAAAGTAGCCGAAGGCCACCGGCTTCGATCCGGTTTTATCTTTACTCCATTCAAATGGACCGGTGTTGTAACCAAAATCGCCCGAAGCGGAAACATCGCTGAACACCGGCCACCAGAAGAGAAGGGAAGCGTCTGGATTTCTTTTTTTCCATACTTCCTTTCCCAACACCGGGTTGCCGCGCTCAAATACAATACTGCTGTCGGCCAGGTAGTGCACAAAGGCATCGCGTGTATTTTTTTCTTTGGCCATACCTGAAAAATGATTCTCAGCATCGACGATCTCCCGAACGGCAGAAGAAAATTGTTGCGCCTGGAGACAAAAAGAAAATAAATAGAACAAAAACAGGGCTATCCGCATCTCACATGTCATATGCAAAGAGCGACAGAAATTGATTACAGGGCAATCACCTTATTTGAGGTAATTAGGAGAGGTTTAAAATAAAAATCCTGATAACTCCGTTAGTTATCAGGATTTTAGTGAACCTGCAGGGATTCAAACCCCGACTCTTCTGATCCGTAGTCAGATGCTTTATTCAGTTAAGCTACAGGTCCGTCTCAAAATTGAGAATGCAAATGTATAAGAATATATTTGATCAGCAAAGAATGAAGGTTTGCCCCGCAAAACAAAAGGCGTATTTTTGGGCTCCCGGCAAAAAACAGGCGTATTATTTTCCTTACTTATTTTAATTTTTCTGGCATGATTAGAAGCTTTTTAGTGTTGGCAGTCCTTTTTAGTGTTCCTGCTTTTGTTTCCGGGCAAGTGGTTTCCAAAAAAACACCTCGCCCTGATCTGCCCGGGTCTTTTGTTTTTGAATTCGGATTCAACCAGGGCTCCGGCTCCCCGACTCATTTTTCACAACGATTCATCGGGTCAAATACAATCAATCTCTATTATCAATACCCTATGCGTTTTGGTAAAAGCCGGTTTAGCTTCAACCCGGGTATTGGCTTCAGCTTCGAAAAATTTAAACTGAAAACCACCTACACCCTGACTGAGACTACAACCCAAGGTGTCTTCCAGCTTCAGAATGTAAGCTCTACCTATCCCGACATGAAAAAATCGCTCATCAAGAATAACTACATCGATATTCCGCTTGAGTTCAGATTTGATACCAAGCCAGAAGACATTGCGCACAGCTTTAACATCGCTATTGGTGGCCGGGCTGGGTACCTGATCGATGCCAGTACCAAAATTAAATACAAAGAAGATGGAGAGAAGCGTAAAGCCATCGACAAACAGAAGCATGGCATGAATCCATTCCGCTATGGCGTATATACCCGTATAGGATTGGGTGCTTTCGGGCTGTTTACGTACTACAACATTTCTACCCTGTTTGAAAAAGATAAAGGTCCGGACAAGACCACGATGAATACCTTCACGGTGGGATTCTCCATCAACGGATTGTAACCATTTTCGCCAATATCATTTAATTCCCGAACGTGGTCCGTGCCTTCACCGACCACGTTTTGTTTTCTATCCGTCCATGAGGCGGACATTGTAGCCGGTTGCTTTAAGGAGATTTCCGTTCCCGTTAAGAACGTAAAGAGGGTGACGATACTAACATAGTATTCAAGTCGGATGAGGGCTAGTCCATTGCATACCTACCTACTTCACCACGATCTTAATGACTATGATCAGCACAAAGGCCTGTGTAGATTATAAAGATTAAATCCGATCCAGCACTTTCGAGATAAGAGAGGTGATGACCTTATTGGGATCTTTCGCGAATTTATTTTTGATCCGGTTGGCGATGATTGCATTGGCGCTTACTACTTCATGCCCCAGTAAACGGGCCATGGAATAATAACCGGATGTTTCCATCTCAAAGTTAGTAAGCCAGAAATCTCCCTTGTGATAGTAATTCAGGTCTTCCAATAATTTGGGAAAGCGAATGGGTACGCGCAGCGCTCTTCCCTGAGGAGCATAAAAGCCAGGACAGGTAACTGTATTCCCCACCAGCATATCACCACCGCTGATCTGCTCACGCAGTGACTCTGAACCGCGCACTACGTAAGGCATAAAAGGCAACCCTGTTTTCTTTTGCAGATCATGCGCAATGCCTGTTTCAAAATCATCCATGGGCAAGTCATAGAAGTTCATGAGGTTATCAAGGCCTATGGCATAATCAGAAATCAGGTGTGCTCCTACAGCTATATCTTCCTGCAGCGCTCCGGAGGTACCAATACGCACAATGCGCAGCTTCTTCTTTCGTGCTTTCGGCTCGCGGGTTTTAAGATCTACATTCACTAATGCATCGAGCTCGTTGAAAAAAATCTCGATGTTATCCGTACCGATACCGGTGCTGATGACCGTGATTTTCTTACCGTTGTACTTGCCTACGTGAGTGATGAACTCCCGTTTGTTCATTTCGAACTCTACTTCATCAAAATGCTCACTCACCTGGTACACACGGCTAGGGTCACCCACGGTAATGATCGTTTCTGAAATATGTTTGGGTAACAGGTTGAGATGGTAAACACTCCCATCCGGATTAAGAATAAGATCGGTCTCCGATATCTTCGCCATGCGCATTTTGGTTATCCGTTAAAAGGTAAGAGTTAATCGCAACAATACGATGCATTTTCTCCATTCACTTTTAACTATTAACTCCATTAACGAATCAACCACTACCCTACTTTCTTGGCTGGATTACCGAATACGGTTTCGCCAGCAGGTATGGAGGCGATCACTACGGAACCCGCCCCTACGCGTGCACCTTTCCCGACGGTAACACCGGAGATGATGGTAACGCCTGATCCGATAAATACTTCATCTTCCACCTTTACGCCAGAATTAATGAGGCTACCACTTCCTACCTGCACAAAATCTCCCAGCGTAGCTTCTACACCAATCATTGATTTGGCATTGAGCAGGCAGTGACTGCCTACCTTAGCACCGGGTGCAACGGTGACCTGTATATCAATAAAATTGCCGTGTCCTATTTCTGCTTTCTCAGAGATGAACGAATGCTTGTGTATGGCATTCACCGGTTGCATGTGACGTACTTCCTGAATCATGTTCACCAAGCTCTTTCGCAGCTTGTTATCATCTACCGCCACAAAGGCTTCGCATTTCTTGCCAATCAGTTTCAGAAAGCCATCGTTGTCAGTATCGCCTAATATGATTACGTTATCAATCTCCTTGTTGTGAAGTACTTTGTTATCATCCAGGAAACCATAGACGACCACATCGTTGCTTTCAAAGATCTCTTTGGCAGCACGGCCCAGGGGAGTGGCTCCAAAAATAATTACGGGATTTTCCATAGCACAAAGGTAACTCAACTGCCTGCGTGAAATAAGAGACGGATAAAATTATTTTCTGTTTCGCAGCACTTTGCTCCAGAGCGGATTCTGATCGAATAAGAGGAAACAAAATACAGGCAGGAATCCGATACGGTAACGCGACAGCGTACCAAAGTTGGGCGTAGACAAGGCTAGAAAAATGCAGAGCAACGAAACATACACCATGCCACTGTAAATAATCAACCGATGGGGGGAATGAGTAATCAACCGGATACGTGACCAGGTGAAAACAAAAAACAGCAGCAGTACCAGGTTTTCAAACCCGATGACGTATTGAAACAACGTATCCGCCTCCCATACAAAAGGACGAAAGAGACCGGAGAATAATGCCCATGGTGCATTTAGGGCCACACTGTACCAGCTGGCGTTTAGCTGATCGAAATGAATGGCATCACCCGGTGAGGATATGGTCATAAATATTTCATTGTTCTCAACGATGACATGCAGCAGACGATCAAGATGAAAGTTGGGATGGATGAAACTTACACCAATGCAAAGCGCAGAGAAGGTACTTATCCAGGCTACAGCTTCCACGGTGCGGCTTTTTATGATCATGAACCGCTCGATCACATACATCAGGAAGAGTGAAGTAATGAGCGTAGGGATCAGTATGGCAGCCCAGTAATACTTGAGTGTCCACATGGCGTAGACGGAGATGAGTAAGCCGATCCATTCGAAGAGCAGCGGCTTTCTCCTGCTCATCCCCAACAGAAAAACACCTGCAATGAAGCATAGTCCCCCGGCAGCAATACTTTCTTTAACGATACCCGAGCTCCAGAAAACAAAAGAAGGAAAAAAGAAAAGCGACAGTGCTGCCGCCCAGGTAGCCGCTTTAAATAAGGTATTCAGACGAATGAACAAATACCAGCATCCGGTAAACGAGAAGAATGAAAACCATAGAGAAGAGATCCAGTAATTATCATTAGTGACCAGACTGGCGACACTCAACCCCTTTACGAAGAACAGAGAGCGAGGCTCCACTGTTCGTAGCTGATTCCAAAGCGGTGAATTCTCATTGCCACTCCATAGGAACCGGAGGTAGGAAGCGAAATCGGAACGGGCAGATGCGGCAAGTATTTTCGCATCCGTAAAAAACTTAAAGGTATCATTGGCCTGGTAGTAATACGTGTAGACCAATCCCAACGCGATGCCGGCCAGAAGTTTGATCAGTAATGCCGGCCAGAAGAATTTTTGCAGTGCCGAAGGTGATCTTCTCCAAAGAAGGAAAGAGAACACGCCCATCAATACAATAGTAATACTGTGCACCACACTGTTCATCACTGCGCATTTGGCCTGAGTATCGAAGCGCCTATGCTACAGTTGAGGCAGTTTCTCCGCTTACAGTAATGAGTATACAATTCGGTCAGTGCCTGTGAATCAAAGGCCGTCTTTACTTTCCAGTTGAGCTGATCCCAGATGCGGGTGATGGTATTTGCTTCGGCAGGAATCTGTTGCAGTATTTCCTGCGCTCTGTCGATATAAGAAGGCTCGTCTCTTTCGATACCGTAGGCTGTAAGAAGCGGGGCTACTGAATTGATGATGAGGCTATCGATACTGGCATCGCCTAACGCGCTGATGGTCGAATTCGATTTCTTGCCAAAGCGATAGTGGTTTTGCCAATACGCTGATTGTGAAGTAGTGAACAACCTTACCAAATCGGCATAGGACGCTGCTTCAATGATACTGGAGAAGAGACTACGGCTCTTGCTCAGCAAGGCACTGAACTGCGCCAATCGTATGGTAGGGAAGTTGGCAGGACGCAGCCGAAGAAAACGCCATTGCGCAGGGTTGAGCGCTTTATCTTCCAAGCGGTATTTTGTTTGATGCTGTTTGAATTCGCGCTGCAGCGCGTTGAAATAGTCGTCCTTCATACCCGCTTCTAAAAATCCAGCCATGCCAAAGATAAGCGCTTCTACCTGAATGGAACTACTCTGCTTCAATATCAATTTGTAAGGAAGCCGCTGAGCCAATAACAGAAAGGGATCATTGTTTACTTTGAATCCGAAATTTCTGGCCAGAAGCTGATAGGTGGCTTCTTCCCAGTCATTGCCTGTACTGCTGTACACGTCTCTTATCCATTGCGACTTGCTTTGCAGGCGCTCCACCAATACCCGATCGGACATCGATAACCGGGTGATGTCATTTACCTGGGGTAATGACTGCTTGCAAGGCACCACTGAAGACGTGTTGATGAGTTGATGATAGTGATGGATGAGCGAAGCTGCTATACGGTTTTTTAATTCCAATGTGGGAATGCGGGAGCCGTCTTTGGCAAAGATGGGTTTATCATTTTGCCATACCACATGCAGGATCACATTGTTATAGGCATCGTCATGCTGATGACGGTGCTCGTTCCACGCGGAGGCATTGATATGAATTTCCACATGACCTGCCCACTCAATCGTACCGATCTTTATTTTGGCATTGGAGAAATCCGGACCAGAGTCGGTATTGTGATGGCCCTGTTTGTACACGATGATCGCTTCGCCATCGGTTGTGGTCAATGCATTCTTATCGAAGTATTGAAACTGCCAGATATAGTGAAGGAAAGATTCATTCATGGGTGATTATTTTTTATCTGACGCTCTAAAATCATGGAGTGTCAGGGTGGAGAATAAGATACTGAAGCTCCATGATGGAACTTAGCTAATTGACCAGAAATTGTCAAGAAGTAAATGGATGCGAAGGCATGACCGAAAGTAAATCCGTTCACTCACGCTTATCTGTAAGCAGGCTGAAGGGAAGGTTGAGCGGCTGTCTTACAAATACCGATCAAGAAGAATGGTCATTTCCTCCTTCAGTGCTTTGGCTTCCTTGCGGGCGGCTTCGGCAAAGTCTTCGCCATTGGAGGCATAGATAATGGAGCGAGCGGCATTTACCAATAGCCCGCACTGGCTGTTGATACCATACTTCGATACTTCAGCGAGGTCTCCGCCTTGAGCACCAACGCCAGGCACCAGGAAGAAGTGTCCGGGAGCAAGCTTGCGGATCTCTCCTACCTTGCTGGCATGGGTAGCTCCTACTACGTACATCAGCTGATCAGGACTGCCCCACTGTTGTGATTTGAGAATGACTTCTTCATACAATTTTCTTCCCGTCACTTTCGATTCAATCAACTGAAAATCGGCACTGCCGCTATTGGAGGTGTGCGCGAGCAGAATCACCCACTTGTCTTTGAACTGAAGGAAAGGTTTGACAGAATCATCGCCCATGTAGGGAGCAACGGTAATAGAGTCGAAATTGAGTTCTTTGAAGAACGCACGGGCATACAAGGAGGAAGTATTACCAATATCTCCCCGCTTGGCATCGGCAATAGTGAAAATATCCTGAGGTAGGATGTCCAATGTCTTTTGCAGGCTGGTCCATCCCTTTACCCCATGCGCTTCGTAAAAAGCGAGGTTGGGTTTATAGGCTACCGCATATTCTTTAGTAGCTTCAATGATCTGCCGGTTGAACTCGAAGAGAGGGTCTTCGTGCTTTAACAAATGCTGCGGAATCTTTTCAATGTCGGTATCCAGGCCAACACACAGGTACGAAGATTTCTTTTTGATCTGTTGGAAGAGTTCGAGGCGATTCATGGAGTAAAGGTAAGCAGATGACGGCCTAAAGGCAACATCCTGCGACTTACTCCAAAGCCAGGCAAATTGCCTATGAGACCCTTCATAAGTGACGGCAGACGCATCCTTATCACTGACAAGCACACCGCGTCTACGTTGCAATGTGTGCTTCGGTTCCGATCGGTGAGAACACGATAGTCGTTCACGTAAGATGCTATTAAATTAATGCATCCGTCTCCCGTCTCCGTGGCCTGTGGCCTCACAGACCACCAGGCGTGATGCTCATTCCGGTCTGCGAAAACGCTGACCAGGATGAAGGGGCATATGAACAGAAGATGTGTTATCTTCCGAAAATGGAAAGATTGGGCATGAGCGCACGGATACGATTATTCCTTTGTTTGCTGCTGGCAACAGGCTGTGATGAAAAAGAAGAATTTCATCCGGTATATGAGGTCCCCGCTCAGTTGGATTCATACGTAGCTTCTTTTATTGCCGAAGCTTCGGCTCGTGGCTTTGATTATAAAATCGACAACCTCATCATACGCTATGATGCCACACTGAGTGGACCGGTATGCGGGCAATGCAATGAGGTAACGAAAAAAAATAACGTCCAGAAGATCATCACCATCAATGCGAAGCTTACCTGCTGGACAAATGATCAGGAACTGGAGGCATTGCTCTTTCACGAGCTGGGTCATTGCTTTCTGGGGCGCACTCATCTCACCGATCTTTTACCGAATGGTGATCCCAAAAGCATTATGTACCCGGACAACAATTCCCTGTATCCACCTTGTGTCTATGCGGTAGACAATACTTCGTCTTGCAATAAAACCTTCAAACGACAGTATTATCTGGACGAACTCTTTAACGAAATCACGCCTGCACCGGATTGGGCAAAGAAATGATTTCTCTTCAGGCACTTGAAAACACCTGACATCAAAACCATCAGGCCTTCTCAGTCATCTTCCCTGCTATCCTATTTCTCAAAAACCAGTGAGTCCGCACGGGCTCCCAGTTGTTTTAAGGTCTCGGTGATTGCTGCCACCATTGCATCAGGACCGCACACATAGAAATACTTACTGAAATCCGTTACTTCCGCTTTTAGAAAGTCAGCATCAATTCTTCGCTGGTCATATTTGCTTTCCTTCTGCCGGCTGATGGTAAAATGCGCCTTGTCACAAAGAATCGTTTTTAACTCATCGGCCAGAATAATATCCTGCTCCGTCTTGTTGGAATAGAATAATACATTGTTCGCCACTTCTCCTTTACGCTGCAAATCTCTGAGTATGGAAAGAAAAGGAGTAATGCCCGCTCCACCGGCAATAAAATAACCAGGCCCCTTATATTCAATGGCTCCCCATGATTCACGCAGCAGCAACTCATCTCCTTCATTCAGCAGACTTAACTGATTAGTGACACCCTGATGTTCCGCGTATATCTTAATGGTAAACTCAAGGTACGGTGCATCCGGAAGACTGGTGAACGTAAACGGACTACGTTTGTCTTTCCACCCCTCTTTGTTTACAGAAAGCTCGGTAGCCTGACCGGGAACATACATGTATCCGGATGGCTTCGCGATGCGGAAGCACTTCACATCATGAGTTACGTATGCTATTGATCTAATTTTTACGATCGTTTCCATCTCCATTCATTGTAAAAGCAATTTCGGATTATTAAATCAAAATGAAAAACGCGGTCGTGTCGCACGATCACCCGCTAATTGTCCTGATGTACCCTTCTGATTGCTTATTTTAATGGTAGGTTTGTACGCTGATATTCATTCGTCACCAAGGCACGAGGCCACTAAAGAAGGCATCAGGCAGTAAAACAAGTTCTATTCACGATAAACCATGAGAATATCCATCATTTACATGCTGATGGTGATAACCGTAAACGCTATGAGTCAGCAAAAAGAAATTCAATTGTACGATGGCCCTGCGCCAGGCTCTGAAAAATGGGACTGGAGTGAAGGAGTAAATAATAAAAACAGGTTCAACGTGATGACGGTGTACAACGTGGTGCGCCCTACCCTCACTGTTTTGGTACCAGATGCTGCACTAGCCAATGGTACGGCGGTGATCATTGCACCCGGTGGTGGATTTCATTTTCTAGCCATTGATCACGAGGGCAACAATGCCGCCCAATGGCTGGTGAAGAAAGGAATTACTGTTTTTGTTTTGAAATACCGGCTGGTGCACATCTTTAATGACAATCCTTTTGAGGACATGCTCAATACAAAAGATAAGAAAGCATGGGACAAAGAAAGTGATCCGATCATTCCACTGGCTATTGCCGATGGAAGGCAGGCAATCGCTTACGTACGAAATCATGCAGCCGAATATAAACTGGAGAAAGACCGCATCGGTATAATGGGTTTCTCTGCCGGGGGAATGGTAGCGGCTGCATCCGCTTTTCGTTATACCGCACAGAATCGCCCTGACTTTGTTGCTTCCGTGTATGGCGATATGCCAGCAGCTATCCAGGACAAAATGCAGACCGACACGCCACCCCTGTTTATGGCCTGTGCACAAGATGATGAATTTGGTTTTGCCGCACATGCGATTCGGATGTACAGGGAGTGGTATGCCGCCAGGCGCCCCGTGGAAATGCATTTGCTTTCGAAAGGGGGTCATGGCTTTGGCGTGGGTGATGAGAAGAACACCACTTATCAATGGCTGGATCAATTGATACACTGGCTACGCACGGAAGGACTGGTGACGGCAAAGTAACCACCCTGCACTTTAGCATATTTCACAGCTCCCCAGAATCAAGTTCTTACCAACAGGTAATCATGGTGCTTCGTTCATCAAAACGAAACACCCTAATTTATATTAATGAATTGAAAAGCGAAGTAAGTAAACAACCGTTAACCTAACACCGGCAATGACAGACGTGATGTGCTGAAGTAGTCCATACGGTAACGTTGAATAAGGCTTCGGGATGCTTTCAACGAATCATACTGGTTTTGAATCAACTCCTGAATGGCTCGGTTGCCGTTGAATTTCATAAACACCTTTCTATATACATGAAGTGCTACGTTTTCGCCAAACTCGCAGGAGTTCAGCGCTGCGGCCGCACCATCTCCGTTAAAAGAGGTTTTCAATTTCATCCATACCCGGTAGATATCGCCACGGGCGGTCGATTCGAGTTTTGGCGCTCCGCCTTGTGAAACGATGGCCGCCTCCAACGCGGTGATGTACCTGCGGCTTTCATCTGCCATTTTATAAAATACAGAACGAAGCTCCGCCTGAAATTCGGATGTTTCCTGTGCCGCCATTTCATATCCTTTGATGCGGTCCATATTGGTTTTGAGAAGGGTAGTAAGTAAACCGGTGGTCGTGTCTTGCTTTTTCATAAGTAATCTGCGTTATCCTGCGCAGTACTATAAAATCCGATGCCAGGGTATGGACAGGTTGTATTTTT
The DNA here is from genome assembly GCA_023251155.1 of Flammeovirgaceae bacterium. GTDB lineage: Bacteria > Bacteroidota > Bacteroidia > Cytophagales > Cyclobacteriaceae > ELB16-189. The sequence continues at coordinate 51,530 of JAHEZH010000008.1, forward strand.
AGTATAATCCACTTCATTGTAACCATAAAAAAACAAAAAAGCCCCTTTCCCATATCCGGAAAGAGGCTTTCTGCTGATTTACGGTGTGTTTACTTCAGCTCAACAGACAGCGTAATTTTTGCATTGAGTAATTTAGAAATGGGACAGATGCTTTTTGCTTCTGTTGCGATTTTCTCAAACTCATCAGCTTTGATAGTAGGCACCTTTCCACTCAGCTTCAATTGAATTTCGGGGATGCTGCCATCTTCAAAAAGCACGTGCGCCTGTGTATCCAGTTGTTTTTCTTTATACCCTGCCGCATCGAGCAGGAAGCTCAACTGCATGGTAAAACAGCCTGCGTGTGCCGCGGCAATCAGTTCTTCCGGGTTGGTACCCACGCCATCTTCAAAACGGGTTTTGAAGGAGTACTGTGTAGAATTTAATACCGTACTGTCGGTAGTGAGCGATCCTGCGCCATCTTTACCTGAACCATTCCATTGTGCGGTTGCTTTGCGTGTAAATTTCATAATCGTATTTTGTTAAAGTTGTGTTTTTGTTTCTGATGATTCAAAAATGAGGTTTTGTACACATTCATACAAATTAATAATTTTATGACATTATAAATTAAATTAATAATTAGTTAACCGATGACCATTCAGCAGCTTCGTTATATCGTAACGCTCGACCAGGAACGCCACTTTGCGCGTGCGGCTGAACTTTGCTCGGTGACTCAGCCCGGCCTGACCATTCAATTAAAAAACCTGGAAGAGGAAATCGGCATCAAGATCTTTGACCGCTCGCGCGTGCCGCTGACGCCCACTGCTATTGGGGAAGAAATTATTGTAAAGGCAAGAAAGGTGTTACGAGAAATCGACAGCATTCAAAACCTGGTGGTCACCAAAAAGAACGACCTTCAGGGAATATTGCGCATCGGCATCATCCGCACGCTTTCTCCGTACCTGGTGCCCTTGTTTATTCGTCAACTGGAACAGGCCTTACCTAAAATGAAATTCGTGATCAAGGAAGCTTCTACCGGTGAACTGATTCATCATCTGGAAACCGGACTGATGGACGTGGCATTGATGGCAACCCCCACGGGTAGTACGTACCTGAAAGAGTTTCCCGTTTTTCATGAGCCTTTTGTCGCTTACCTCCATCCCGGCCACCCGGGGTTAAAAGAAAAATACTATCGCCTGCGTGAACAGGATAAATTTGAATTACTGCTACTGCAGGAAGAGTATTGCTACAATGCCCAGTTGCTCGACATCTGCGATAAGAACAAAAAGAAAATCAACGATACTTTTTCTTACGACATCAATTCAATCGAAATGCTGAAGAACATGGTGCGTGCCTCTATAGGTTTTGCCATCGTGCCTTGGCTCTCGGTCATGAGCGAACTTCAGGATGGCTATTGCCGGTCGTTTAAAGAACCCATTCCTGTCCGTGAAATCAGCCTGGTGGTGTCCGATTCTTTTTCACGAAAGCTGGTTCTTGAAAAAATAAGCGAAGCCATCTGGGAATGCCTGCCCGATGCATTGAAGACCGACAAAAAATACAAACGAATAAAATGGAATGATTCCCCCTACTTCCTGAAGATGATTCAGTAAATTATTCCACACGCCGACTTTCCATCATGAATACTGCTCCCGATAAAAAAAACAATAGCGTTACCGAATCATCGCTGAACAGTTTGTTCCAGTATTTCAATGGCCTACTTCCATTGAAGGAAAAAGAGCGGGAAGAACTGCGTACACGGGTAAAAGAAAGAAAAATACGAAGGAAACACTACCTCCTGCAGCACGACGATTTGTGCAAGCACTATACGTTCATTATCACCGGCTGCTTCCGGATGTTCAGTGTGGATCAGAAGGGAACAGAGCACAACCTGCAGTTCGCTGCCGAAAATGACTGGATCACTGACATGGGTAGTTTCTATTCCGGCAAGCCTAGTCAGTTATACATCGAAGCGATAGAACCCTCCCATATTTTACAGATTGAAAAGGGCGACCTGCTATTTCTGTATTCCCACTTCAGCAGGGTCAACCGCAATTTTCGAGTCATCATTGAAATCAAATTTGTGGAGCTGCAGAATCGTCTGCTTCAGAATATCAGCTCAACAGTAGAAGAACGTTACATTTATTTTCTTGAGCACTATCCTCACCTCTCCCATCGACTGCCTTCTACACAAATCGCCTCTTACCTGGGCGTTACCCCTGAGTTTCTTAGCAAAGTGCGCAAGGGAATGGCCTCCAAAGCATAGCGATTCTTAAACTAGATTAAGGGTAGTTCTTAACCTTCTTTATAGATACCAACAGCCGTAAGTACTCACCTTTGCAGAAGCAATAGCTGCGATGTATAAAAAAAGGTATGAGTACACCCAATGAAACCCTGGCCATCCGCGCATTCCTGCTCGCCTTCGCGGAAGCATTGAATTCGGGCGACATTCCATCCATCGCATCACATTATACGCACGATGGTATTTTCTTTCCAGACCGTTATTCATCCATGAACCGGAAGAAAATGAATTCACTACCTGGCCACTTTTTCAAAAATAACACGTTCCGAATCCAATTTCATATTAAAGGCACTGCCATCCATGGTGATTTTGCTTTTGTTGAGTCCCGTGCAACTGTGATAACCACGAACCATGACGGGGCTCCTGCGCTAACGAAAATCACACGCGATCTGTTTACCCTTCGCTATACTGACGGCTCGTGGAAGATATACCGTTATGTATTTCATAATGCGCATGAATCGGTACAAATCAGCGCATCGCCGGCAGGCATCTAATTTACATGATATGGTCTCGTGGGCTTAAAACCAAATCTGAAATCGTACAACTATGAAAGCAGCCGTACTCTACCAACCGGGTGGCCCTGAAAATTTCATTATGGAAGAGCGAACACGGCCCGTTCCGGCTTCAGGCCAACTCCTTATCAAAGTGAAAGCCTTCGGACTGAACCGGTCAGAGTTAATGACCCGAAAAGGATTATCACCCGGCGTGAACTTTCCGCGTGTGCTGGGCATTGAGTGTGTAGGTGAAGTGGAGTTTGATCCATTGGGGGAATTGACAAAAGGACAACAAGTGGCCGCACTGATGGGTGAAATGGGAAGAAAATACGATGGCAGCTATGCAGCATATGCAGTGCTTCCCCGGTCGATCGTTTTTCCTTTTAAAAGCAAACTGCCATGGGAACAGCTCGGTGCGATACCGGAAATGTTTCAGACTACCTATGGGTCACTGCATCGCGCACTTCATATTAAGACAGGAGAAACGATATTGATCAGGGGCGGAACATCTTCCATCGGTATGCTGGCCACACAGCTAGCCAAAAATGCCGGCCTCACGGTGATCGCCACCACACGAAATGCAGTGAAAGAAAACATTCTGCTGCAAAATGGTGTTGATAAAGTACTTATTGATGACGGTGCGTTGGCTTCAAAAATAAAGAGTACATTCAAGGATGGTATTGATAAAGTACTGGAACTGATCGGGACTACAACTTTGAAAGACTCCTTAAGATGTGTAAAACCCGGAGGCACCGTTTGCATGACCGGAATGCTCTCCGAGCAGTGGGTAGTACCCGAATTTATACCAATGGATTTTATACCGGCCACCGTTAACCTTACGGTCTATGATAGCGGACAAATACAACCAGAGGCCACCCATTTTCAGGAGTTTATTCACGAAGTAGAAGCAGGAAAGATCCGCTTGAATGTGAGTCGTGTATTTCCGCTCGATCAGATTAAAGAAGCACATCAGCTGATGGACAGCAACAGTGCTTCAGGAAAAATTGTTGTTGTTCCTTAAAACAAGAAAAATGAGATCAGTAAAAGAATATAATTCTCCGCACAGTACCACCGCTGATATCACCGGACACGACCTCTTTCGCGAAGAAGTGATCAGGGGATTGCAATCCCATCCAAAATATTTAAGCTCCAAGTATTTCTATGACAAAAGAGGAGATGAACTCTTTCAGCAAATTATGGAATGCCCGGAATACTACCTCACTGATTGTGAGCTGGATATTTTCAGTAATCAAACCCATGAGCTGGCCCACATCATTACCGCACAAGCGGTTGCTCCCTTTGATCTCATCGAGCTGGGCGCGGGTGACGGCACGAAATCAAAATACCTGTTGCAGGAATTGCTACACCAAAAAGCAGACTTCACTTACTTACCTATTGATATCTCCGGAAATGTGCTGACTCAACTGGAAAGCAATCTTTCTGATTTAACGAACCTGAAAATGAAAAGTCTGCAGGGTGACTACCTTGATATGCTGGGTGAAGCAGCTGCCATGTCATCACATCGCAAGGTGGTCCTTTTTCTGGGTGCAAACATTGGCAACATGAACAGGCTGGAAGCACAACTGTTTTGCGAAAGCGTCCACCGGATCCTTCAGCCGGGAGATCAGTTGCTGATTGGGTTTGATCTGAAGAAAAATCCACAAACGATACTGGATGCTTACAATGATCACGCAGGCATTACGCGTGACTTCAATCTTAATCTTCTGGAACGAATCAATCGGGAGCTGGAGGCAGATTTTGATCTGACTCAGTTCACTCATTATCCGATGTACGATCCGGAAACGGGGGCCTGCAAAAGTTACCTGGTCAGTACCGTGCAGCAAACAGTAACTATGGGTGATCATTCCTTTCGGTTCAACGAAGGGGAATGGATCTTCATGGAAATATCTCAGAAGTATTCCATCAAAAACATTCAAACACTGGCCGCCCAATCGGGCTTTGTCATTGAGCGTAACCTTACCGACCAAAAGAACTGGTTCGTTGATTCCATCTGGAAAGTAATATAAACTAGAGATAACTGCATTCATGAATTACTTACTTGAAAAATATAAAAATGTCCGAGCGCATTCCGAAACCATCTGTGCTCCGCTACTTACTGAAGATTATGTCGTACAGCCGGTGGCGGAGGTGAGTCCTCCCAAGTGGCACCTGGGGCACACCACCTGGTTCTTTGAAACCTTTGTATTGAAACCCTTCTTCCACGGCTACACCGAATTCGATAGTCAATATAACTTTGTCTTCAATAGTTATTATGAAACAGTAGGCGCCCGTGTCATCCGAACGGATCGTGGTAACCTCAGCAGGCCATCCGTAGCGGAGGTGTATGCGTACCGCAATCATGTGGATACGAATATGGAGACCTTTCTTACCCGTGTGGATTGGAATAAAGATCTTTCGGATACAATTACCCTGGGACTGAACCACGAACAGCAACACCAGGAGTTATTGTTTAGCGATATCAAATACATTTTAGGTCACAATCCCCTGTTTCCCGAATTCAAAATCGGAAAACACTTCCCTGCTTTCGAAAGCAAATCTTCCTCTGCATATCATTCCATAAAAGGAGGTGTGTATGAAATAGGATTTAATGACCAGGGCTTCTCCTTCGACAATGAACACGGCCGCCATAAAGTATACCTTGGTGATTATTCCATCTGCGAAGCATTAGTTACCAATGGCGAATACCTGGAGTTCATCCATGACGGGGGCTATACCGACTTCAGACACTGGCATGCCGAAGGATGGGATTGGGTAAATAAAAACAAAATCAAATCACCTTTGTACTGGCATTGGATCGATGGTGCATGGATGAATTATACCTTCGATGGACTGCAACCCATTAACACGGATGAAGCCGTTTGTCATGTCAGTTTCTATGAAGCTTCCGCTTATGCCGCATGGAAGGGCAAACGACTTCCTACCGAAGCCGAATGGGAAGTAGCATCGGACCACTTTCACTGGGGGCAACGTTGGGAGTGGACGGGAAGTGCCTATCTTCCCTATCCTGGGTTCAAAAAAGCAGCAGGCGCCATTGGCGAATACAATGGCAAGTTCATGGTCAATCAAATGGTATTGAGAGGAGCATCGGCAGCTACACCACCAGGACATAGCCGCAAAACGTACCGTAATTTTTTTCACGCCTTGCACCAATGGCAGTTCACGGGAATACGGCTGGCAGAATAAGGTAGCACGGCTTTCTTTAGTAACTTCCTTCTTCAGCGATACTGTGTATGCAGTGAAAATAGTAGATTGACAGCCGAAGATTCATAGACTATGCTTAAAAAAGAGCGCCTGAAGATCATCCGCAAATGGTATCCGAATGCCATCACCACCATCGATTCCATTAATAAAATCATTGATTACATTGAGAACGAGCTGGATACCGAACCCTCTGATGTGATGTATGCCGACAGTATATGTAGTGATGATGTGAACAGCATTCAATATCCGGCAAGAGCAAAAGAATTTTTGGGACCATTTAAGTTAGGTGGGCTGGATGGTTTTCCGTTTGGCGGACTTACCGGAATGGCTGCATTTGCCAGTCATGTTCCTGACTATGGTGCGATCTACATTTATTATGGCCCGCACGTTGGCATCAGCAAAACGGGTATGATCGGAGAAATTCAACGCTATGGACAACGTACAAACAGTGCCTGTTGCGGAGCAGCTACAGGGGCGCTGAGCAAACTGGTGGATGGCCTCATCACCAAAGGCAAAATGGAAGACATGGATTACCAGATGAATACCATTGAGCAAATTGTACTGGCGAACAACGACAGAATACTGAACGCGGACTCACCCCTATACGCTGCTACCGAAGTGATCTACGAAGCCACGGACAAACGCATCAACGAGCTGGTGGCGCTAACCACTTTTCATTGTCGCTACATCCTGTTAATGGGTGCCATTCTGATCAACAGTGATACCGATATGGGTTCATTCACTTCTACCAAACGATTCGATGTGATCGATGTAACTACCGGTGAGCGGAAAAACGTAATGAATCACCTGATGCTATAACTCAGTAGGAGTCAACTAAATATTCATTTACTGAAAAGGTGATGGGGCGATGAAGCCGTGCTCCAGATAATTTGAATTATATTGGTACGCTGAATAACCGAATTGATGATCGATCATTTTCCTTTTTACCTTACCCTGATCTTTGCCATCGTGCTGCTGATCATGCTGGCCAATAAAATAAAAGTAGCTTACCCGGTAGTACTTGTTGTCGCCGGCTTGCTCATCAGCCTTATTCCAGGTATTCCGGTATTGCATATCCGGCCCGAGCTCATCTTCCTCATTTTTCTTCCTCCCTTATTGTATGATGCCGCATTCTCCATCTCGTGGAAAGAACTGTGGCGCTGGAGACGCATCATCACCAGTTTCGCTTTTGTCGTTGTCTTTCTCACTGCATTATCCGTAGCGCTTTTTGCCAATGCAGTCATCCCCGGTTTATCATTGGCCTTGGGATTTTTGCTGGGCGGTATCGTTTCGCCACCTGATGCGGTCAGTGCCAGTGCGATTCTGAAGTTTGTAAAAGTACCGAGGCGCATGTCTTCTATACTGGAAGGTGAAAGCCTGCTCAACGATGCATCGTCACTCATCATTTTTCGCTTTGCGCTGCTCGCAGTGGGCACGGGGCAATTTATATGGCACGAGGCGGCATTAAATTTCGGATGGATGGTGATCGGTGGTGTCGGCATCGGCTTATTGATCGGCTGGTTGTTTATGAAAGTCCACAAGCTGTTGCCCACCGATGTGAACATGGATATACTGCTCACCCTCATAGCACCCTATGTGATGTACATTGCCGCAGAAGAAGTGCATAGCTCGGGTGTGCTCGCGGTAGTCAGCGGAGCTTTGCTGATGTCAACACAACGAAATTATTTCCTAAAAAGCTCTTCCCGGTTGCGGGGCGATAACGTCTGGCAAAGTCTTGTATTTGTATTGAATGGCTTGGTGTTTCTCCTCATCGGATTAGACCTGCCAGAAATCAGTGGTGGATTGGAGAAAGAAGGGGTGAGTATGGCGGCGGCCATTGGTTATGGATTGCTCATTACACTGGTATTAATCGTAGTGCGGTTTCTTTCTTCGTTTGGTGCGGTGATCGTGACCCACATCGCCGGAAACTTCATTCAGGTAGCCGATCGCAATCCGGGCTTTAAAGCACCTTTTGTTTTAGGATGGACCGGAATGCGCGGAGTGGTTTCTCTTGCTGCCGCGTTATCCATACCCGAGCAGATCAGCGAAGGCGTGGCGTTTCCACACCGCAACCTCATTTTGTTCATCACCTTTATTGCCATCATCACTACCTTGTTACTGCAAGGGCTTACATTGCCTTACCTGATCAAGAAAGTAAACCTGCCCGAGTTCAACGATTACATTGCGGAAGAAGAAGCCGTTTCCTTGATTAAAAAAGGATTGGCAGAACAAACCTTAACTCACATCGACAACCATTATACCGAACAGCTCAGTTACGATACGCACCTGCAACAATTATCCGGTAAGTGGAAAGAGGTAAGCAACCGGATTCCGGAACCTGAAATGCGAAAAGAAAGTAAGCGCATCCACCTGGATATTCTGGAGCAACAACGAAAATGGCTGTTGCTCAAAAACAAAACAGACGACAAAATCGATGAAGAAGTGATCCGGAAATTTCTTCACCAGATTGACCTGGAAGAAGAGAAAGTAAAAGGCATGTAAGCCGGTAACGAAGCAGAAAATGTTTCAGAACAGAGTTACTCCCACCGGTGAGATTATCAAAACCGCTGCACGGGGCACCTTCATGGGCAACCGGGGAGTGATTCACAATGACAAAGGCGAAATAAAACACCGTTATAAACTCAACGCATGGATTACCTGTCTCCTGCAGTTTAAAGGAAGGCACTTTAAAATCATGGCACCCAAACGCTTTACGGCTTTGTTCTTTCTTGATGAAGCCACGGCATTTGCAGCCGGACATCGCCCATGCAATGAATGCCGCAGAGAAGATTTTCAGAAATTCAAATCGTATTGGATAGCCGGAAATCCGGAATATGGGTTCACCATGAAAACCAAAATAGCAGCGATCGATACCATTCTTCATCGTGAGCGAATAACTTCGCAGGGAGACAAGATAACGTATGAAATGAAGTACAGTGAAATACCGGATGGTACATTTGTATTGATCGGTTCAAAAGCCTGCTTACTGTTTCAATCCCATCTTTACGAATGGACTCCTTTTGGATATAACGCAGCCATGGCGCTTCCCGCTTCTCCATACCTTACCGTACTCACACCAAAATCCGTTGTACGAACATTCCGCGCCGGATACATTCCTTCTGTTGAGCCAGGAAAGAGGATTGATTGATCAGTCTCCTGTCTTCTTCCTTATTTTCTATGCTTTCATTTCCATCACTCTATACCGGCCATCAGCAGAAATACAACAGGATGGGGGATTAAAATAAGTGTAAAAACAGACCGGTGGTTTATGGAATTACGATTACCAGTGCATCCTAGCGGAAACTTTAAACAACTACAGCTATGAAAAGTAAACTTGAAATTTTCGCTCAAGGCTCCGGTCGCTCATGGAAGACGGCCATTGTCAGCCTGGTCATCCTCTTCATCAGCGCTGCTGCTTTTGCACAAAGTACCAGTCAAACCATTCGGGGAATAGTGAAGTCGGCCGAAAACAATCAACCGGTACCGGGTACTAACATCTACCTGAAAAGTCAATCATCGGTAGGTACCTTCTCTGATTCGCAAGGTCAGTTTGAGTTTCCCCGTCCGTTGAAAGCAGGCGATGTGCTGGTGTTTAGCTTTATCGGACTTAAGACCACCGAGTGGATAATCAGCGACCAGACAGCCGGATATGTGGTTATCGAAATGGCTGAAGATCCGATTCAGATGGTAGATGAAATTCTCACCGAGGGAGACGAAACCCCGCGTGTAGCCGCATCGGCAAAGCGAATACGAAAAGTAAAAGCCAATCATTGATTGTAAACACTCCACGATGAGAATGCGCTTTGCTATGATACTATGTCTCTTCGGTTGTTCCGCACGGGCTCAGGTCACCGACTTCCCCGCTACGGACTTCAGTCGTGCCGATAGTATAGCCAAACGCTATACTGCACACCCGTTAACCGATCTGAAAACACTGGCCGATAAATTGACCTGCGCACTTTCTACGGAGCAGGAAAAATTCCGGGCGATCTATAAATGGGTGTGCAGTAACATAGAAGCAGACTATTACCTGCTTACCCTTAACAAACGCAACCGAACAAAATGGAAAGGAGCAAAACTTGCCCGCTGGAATAAAAAATTCAACCGGATGGTTTTTGATAAACTGCAGCAGGAACAAAAAACCGTCTGCACGGGCTATGCGTATTTAATTCGCGAGCTGTCCTTTCATGCCGGGCTTTCGTGCGAGATTGTGAATGGCTACGCCAGGCATTCAGGTATCGACAAAAATACTGTGGGGATCACCAATCACTCATGGAATGTAGTTCAGCTGAATAGCAAGTGGTATGTGTGCGATGCCACCTGGTCCAGCGGAGTCTTTAACCTGGATGCACATCAGTTTGTGAAAAAATACGATGACCGGTATTTTCTGATGGAGCCCTCCCTGTTTTCGCAAAGCCATTATGCGGTAAACGGTTTAGTGATGAAGGATCGGTGACGACAGTTCTTTCGTCTCAATCCACGTTTACTTTCATCCGCGACAGTTCTTTGTACTTTGTAATATCCAGCGCCACACCTACGTAGTTGCCATTGGGAAGCAATGAATTCACCCAGCTGAACCATACTTTCTTTCCCTCCTTATTCAGAAGACTGGTTTCGATGGCCATCAGTTCTTTGGGAAGTATGTTGGGGTAGTTCAGAATATAATCGCGGTTTATCCAGCCCTGGCTCACATGCGGAGAGTGCCACCATCCTTCCTTCATCAGCTCTTTTGGTTCATAGCCAAGCAGGTGACGTACCGAGGCGCTAACGAAAATAATTTCTCCTTCCTTGTTCGCCACGATGGAAAGCGCATTGAGTTTTTCCAGCATGAAGTTGGAATTCATCACACTCGAAATCAGTTTCAATCGCACTATGATCACAATAGCAAAGACACTGAGCGCAAGCATCACATTCAGAAATGAAATCGGGTTGGCATTATCCACCCCTCCATTCAGGTAGGCAAATAAACACGCCAGCATGATGATGGCACTCTGCACACCATAATAGAATAGCTTGTTGATAATAATAGAGCTGGCACCCACTACCAGAATGAGGATAGTAACAGCGTGCGGATTGAACCGGTTGATGAGCACAAACGCAATCACATACAGAAGTGTGCTCAGATATAACAGAAGATAAAAATAAGTGACGACCACACTGCGCTTATAGCGGAAGTAGGTCGATACAAAAAAGAGGCAACCTAGTCCGTTGATCGTCCACCGTACTGCATCCAGGTCATTCAGTTCAGGCAGCAGGTAATCGTACAGCAACTTGGTTATGGCTGCAATGACGGTAAATAAAGCAATTAGTAAGCGGACAGAGCCGATGGTTTGGCGCAATAATACCTTCTTGACAAAAGGCGTATTCTGGTCGGTGTTCATGGTGTGGGCTGGGCAAGCGCCATGTATAAGGGACGGAAGCATTATGTAACTCGCCCTTAGCTTGAATCTTTTTTGAAACACCTGCCGGGCTTCAGATTGGGTGATTACGGTTCCGTGATTCACGACTTACCTACCTGAAATCACCCGATTACCACATCAATCCTTCACCTACATGAACCCTTTCTGAAACGATGTTAGAATCGAAGAACAGCTCCCCTTCTCTTCCCTAAGTATTGTCCAAGAGATGGTATACCACTGGAAAGAATCGAAAAAGATTAGAAAAAACGGGACGTAGCGGTTTGGTGTGCTAATCATTCGGCTATGCACCCTCACATTCCCATTCATTCCGGTTTTATCCAAATACGCACCTGATCGAAAAACGCAACATCATTGCATATATCGTCTGGTATATCCGGCAAGCACCGCAGCTACCTGCGAACCCGTAGCAAAAGGAACCGAGATCTGGACAAACCCATTCACCCTCATCCGCAAAAAATCACTACTCACATCGCGGCCGAAGCATTGCGCATGCCCGAGCTTAGCGTAAAATTAAGAGAAGTGATGCTTATCCTTTGCGCACATAAATGGACTTCAGTGCCATCGCGCCAAAGCCATCGATCTTACAGTCAATGTTGTGATCTCCGCTGGTGAGTTTAATGTTTTTTACCTTGGTGCCGGCCTTGATGGGTCTCGGTGCGCCTTTCACCGGCAAGTCTTTGATCAGTACAACGGTATCACCGTCCTGCAACACATTGCCATTGGCATCTTTGACGAGTTGAGAGTCTGTAACTTCCTCTGCGCTGACTGTTTCAGCAGAAGCGTCAGCACTCCATTCATGACCACATTCCGGGCACATCATAGATGTACCGGTGGGGTAGCCATACGGAGACTTGCATTGCGGGCATTGCGTTGATTCGGACATGTTCTGTTTTTTTTCGCAAAGATACCTCAAAGCGGTTTCAGTCCTGCATAAAAGAATAAACAATGAAGAGCACATAATACTGAAATTACGATATCCATTCATCGCCATTAAACCTGAACTTAAAGAAACGCCGGAAAGAAGCGGACAAAATCATTGGAACCAACCGCTTAAAAAAATACATTTGGCGATACACCTTCATTTATTGAAGGTCATAACTATACCACAGCAGAAAGCAATGATAAAAAAAATAAGTACCACAGCACTTCTGATCATGGCAGTGGTGGTCTGCACCCGTGCACAGCAGCTGGACAGTGCAACAGAAATCAAAGCCATCAAACAACTGGTGACCAATTATGAAGAAGCCTGGAACCGGCATGACAGTAAGGGGTTGGCCAGTCAGTATACTGAAAATGCCACGTGGGTAAACTGGTTTGGAGCTTACTATAAAGGAAGGGCGGACATAGAGAAGCACTATGCTACCGTACACAACAGTTACTTTAAATCATCGCGCTACTACACGCGCGCGGTAGAAGATGTGATGTTGATAAAACCGGATGTAGCCATTGCCCATGTGCGCACCGGACTTACCGGAGATGAACGCTATCCGGGCCAGACTTTTGAATTCCGGAGGACCATCCTGCTCACCCGAAACGATGGCCAGTGGCGAATACTGGCCGGGCAGAATGCCAAGCTGGTAGATAGCCTGAAGTAGAAGGGGCAACGGGGAGTAACTATGCCACTGGCATTCGGAACTCATTCACAAACTGCTGCTGCACCTTGTTCTCCACCGCGAGCAACATCGCATCCATGTCATCCATATGAAAAGGCACACCCAGTTCATCCAAGGCACGGTGGGTGTTCTTTCCTATCTGTCCATCTATATTACCAATCACTTTGCCTAAACGAATGAGCCCTGATTGAATAGCGGCCTGCTTCTGATGATGGCCAAAGGCATCGACATGCACACCAATAGAAAGAATACCACTGGCAGCCGCCGCTTCATAGGGCTTGAAATTTTTGCCTTTGCCATCCGCATAGTAGCGATATACGATCTGGTGGCTGCCGCGGCAATCAAAGTGCCACGCTTCGGACTGACTGACTTTGGGCTGGGCAATGATGGGAGACACTCCATACTTGGCTGCAATGGTCCAGAAGGCAGCCAATGGCATTTTTATTTTGCTTAAGTCAATATCAAAAGCACGGCCTGCTTCATGAAAGCTGCCACCCGGTGCCGGGCTGTAGGCCTTCTTGCGTTTGGCTACATAATCCTGGTGCGACTGTGCCTGCATATCATAGCTGCGAAACAAATCGCTGAGCACCAGTTGGCCTCCTTTCCTGGCTACCTCCCTGGCAATGCCAAAGAGGGCCGTATGTGTGTCAGGTGTGCAGCGCGCCATGCGGGCGGGCAAAGGCAGGGCATCGCCCAGTTTGTTTTTGTAAATGGAGAGGAGGTCGACCGGAAGCAGAGGAGATTTCATATGGTGTGGGATTTGAATCAACCTACAAAAAGCCACCGCTCCACTCCCGCCTCACCCATTCAATACGGCTGGCTACTCCCTTTAAGTTAGCATTTTTTCTTTTTCGATCACACTGATTCGTGCATCTTCGGTGAGTTTA
>JAHEZH010000221.1 GCA_023251155.1 Flammeovirgaceae bacterium
ACCGAGGCAGGTGTTCACGGCAATTCGGTAGATCCATGTTTGGATAGACGATTCACCCCGAAACTTGCTACGGTTCTTCCACACACAAATAAACGTTTCTTGCAATAAGTCTTTTGCGATCTCGTCATCGTTCAGATAACTTCGGCAGAGGTGATAGATGCTTTCTGCGTAACGTGCATACAGCTGCGTAAATTCTTTATTGGATGGTAACAGTTCGCTCACGTAGCTTTTTGTTAGAAGTATCCTTTCAAATGTAACAGCAGGTTAAAGCCGTTTGGAAAATTACGGTTCACAGGAAATGATCCGTTCCATGTATCAGATGAAAAATGAAAACGATCCTCGCCAATAATCGGGCGATAACTGATGCCGAAACTCACCTCTGTGGAATGAGTGAATTTATACCCTGAAACGATGGAAGGTTCCAATGCTATATAATTTACCTGTGTACTTTTGAAATGATCCAGCTCCAGATCGTACGTCATAAATCCCCACCCAACAAGTGCCTGTGCCCATATCGAAAGACGATTTTGTTCATACATTTTATAATCCAGCTCCGTGCCAACGCAATTTATAAACAAACGGGGCTGCTCGTCAAATCCAGGTACGTTGGCTTTTGCTTTAAACGACCTGAGGTAAAAAGAATGATATACAGATAGTGAAATGCTAACCTGTTCACCTATTGCTTTGCCCGCTTTGATTCCTGAAAGCATGGTGTTGGTGTTTTGCAACGGTGTGAACCGCAAGGGCAATACAATAAACCATTTGTTTTCTCTGGGGTGACTATTTTGTTCCTGTGCATGACTATGCATTGGAGAGGTAAAAATGACCGCTGTAGACAGAACGATTAAGAGGAGTGAGTTTTTTTGCATGGCTTTGTTGCCTTTCGTTATGCCGGTGTTACTTCGTTATAAATGATTTCAGTTCATTCACAAACCATTCGGGGTCATCCCAGTGTATAAAGTCTTTGGCTGTTTCGGTAAGCCTTATGGTATGATTGGGAAGTGTTCTGTAAAATTCTTCGTGCATGCGGCTGCCTTCTTCTATAGGCATCTTCTTATACGTTTTGCCAAAGTACCATGTGCCAATAATCAACACCGGAACTTTAATGGATGGCAGTATTGGACGTAAGTCAGCAGCCATCTGATCGGCCAGTGCTGTGGCAATGGTTTTACGATCAGAAAGCGCTACCCACTGGGCATACGTTTTTGCTTTGATCGTATCGTTCGTAATCATGGCTTTGCCGTTCTCATACACAATGGCTTCGAAATCTTTATCGCTTGGTGAAAGATAGCCTGCTTTCATTTGCGTAGCGTAAGTCTGCGCATCTTGTAGTGTTGCTTTGGGATTTAATACCTGCGCCAGAAACGGATACGTATCGATTACTACCAGCTTGCCTACAGAAGGATGTTGAGCCAGTTGTAATGCCAGAAAGCCTCCGTAGTTCATGCCTACCACGGTAATTTCTTTTAGTTTTTTGGATTGCATGTACTGCTGAAGGAAGCTGATATATTGTCTGGTATATGCACTATCAATAGGAGCCGAGCCTGCAAATCCCGCGAGGGAAACAGTATGGCATGTATTTCTCTTAGCTAGCTCTTTTACTACGTCCTTCCACATCTCTGGTGGGCAACCAATGTGCGGAATAAATAAAACGGGTTTACCTTTTCCGGTGACAGTTATCTGTGCGGCAGGTGTTTGTGCCACGACAATAGTAGTTGTAAGTGTGAGTAGAAATAGAAGCGTGTACTTCATGCATTTATGGATTTACATGCGTTAGATACCGGCCTGCTTCGGTTGTTACAGGATGCTTAAATTATTTTTTTGTGATGCCTTTTCCGACGTCTTTGCCTTTTTGTTGAATACAAGCGCGCGACCAATCCAATAGTCAAATTCTTTCTTCCGCTTCAACCGTTTTCATGAACATATACATATCCACGATAATCCCTGTTCTTCATTTTCATGGTTTCATAGTTTTTCGTTTCTAAGACATGATCGTGAATATCAGAGTCGATACGGCATATCAGTCGTGCATCTCCGGCAGTAACCTACATTTTACATTTACCATAAAGGTTATACCGTAATGAAACGAACCTTCAAACAGGTATTCGGTATAGCGAGTAATAAAATCGCGGATGAAATTGTTTTCCGGTTCAACATATCAATAATGATTGCGATACAACCATCCGCCACCACACGGTGATGATAGGGCTGGGTGAGGGGCTGTTCGGTAAAAAACTCCCAATAGCTGTAAATATACTTTTGTAATGGCAGGGCGGGCTGCGTCATGGAATAGCGGATGCCCTCCTACGTTTTCTCCGTTGAGGGCTGATGGGGAGTATATAATTTGGCAATATTGGGAAGATGATGCACAAGGGATCTTAAAGATAACGTACTCTGCATTGTTTTTTTAACCGTTAATAAGTCACCCTAAAGTGGGGATTTTATCTTTCGGATTTGTTTTGTCTTATGGGGATGGGTGGATGCTAAATCAGTATCAGTGCGATCTATATTTGTGTATATTTAACGCTAATAAAATATTCTTTTATGCAGCAGATTAAAGTAGCCGTAGATGCCGTGGTGTTTGGCTATGAGCCGGAACAGGGTATATCCGTATTGCTCATTAAAAGGAAGTACGAGCCCTATCAGAAGCAGTGGGCGCTGCCCGGTGGTTTGGTATTGAATGAGGAGTCGCTGGAGACGGCGGTGCGGAGGGAGTTGAAGGAAGAAGCCGGTATTACGGTAAGTTATCTGGAGCAATTATATTCCTTCGGAGAGCCGGACCGTGATCCCCGCAACAGAGTGGTGTCGGTTACCTATTTTGGTCTGGTGCGTCCGGGGCAGCATCACCTGTCGGCACAGACCGATGCCGAAGATGCGGAATGGTTTAATATCAAGAAGCTGCCCAAGCTGGCCTTTGATCACAAGGAGATACTGGCTGTAGCCCTGAAACGCCTTCGTGGAAAGCTGGCTTACGAACCGATTGGATTTGAGTTGCTGGATAAGAAGTTCCCGTTCTCCGATCTGGAGCATTTGTATCAGATTCTATTGGACCATGACATCGACAGGAGAAACTTTAAGAAGAAGATCATCAGCTATGGTTTCCTCGAAGAGTTGGAAGAGGTCGTGCAGAAGAAGGCAGGGCGGCCAGCGCGGCTGTACCAGTTCAACAAGAAGAAGTATTTTGAGCTGAAGGAGAGCGGATACAACTTTGATTTGTTTTATTGATGAGTACTTTTTTTGCCACAGAAGGCACGGATGATCACAGAAAATATCGGTGATCATCTGCGTCATCTGTGCTAATAATTAAGAAATGTGATTTGATTTACAGTGAGTTATGTAATTATTGTAATTTTTACGCAAATTAACCCGGGAACGATCAACCAACTGTCTATATTTGCGTATAAATAACACAAATAGAATATGAAAATCACTTTTGAAAAATATACCGACTACATCAACAACATCCCGAACCATGGGAAGCATATCGTAGCGTATTCAGAAGGAGAGGCAGTAGTTGTCTATCAGGCTTATCGTAATGCAATTGCAGATTATGCTTTTAAGCACCAGTGCCTGGGTGGCCCACATTATAGTTTCAACAGGATGTCATGGATAAAGCCCAACTTCCTATGGATGATGTACCGCTGCGGATGGGCAGTAAAAGAAGGACAGGAAAATGTATTGGCTATCTGGATAACGAAGGATTTCTTTGAAAAGATACTGAGTGAAGCCGTTTATTCTTCGTATCAGCAAGAGATATATGGTGATCAGGAAGCATGGAAGAAAGATTTAAAATTGAAAGAAGTACGATTGCAATGGGACCCTGATCATGATCCATTTGGGAAAAGTCAGGAACGCAGAGCGATACAGTTGGGTTTGAAGGGGGATATCCTGAAAGAGTTTGGGCAATCGCAGATTTTGAAGATTGAAGACATGTCAGCGTTCATTCAAACACAACGGGCACTGGTTCAAACCCATTCACTGGAAGAACTTCACGTACCGAAAGAACGAGTTTACGTACCACAGCATATTTCATTACAGAACTACCTGGGAGTTAATTAAATCCATTTCAATTATGAATAAAATAGGAGTCATCATCGCGCGCTTTCAGTCCCCCTACCTGCACGAGGGGCACAAATCGTTGATTGAATCCGTACGCGGAGCGCACAACAAGATTGTGATTGTATTGGGGATATCACCCATACTGGGCAGCCGCAGAAATCCACTGGACTTCCCGACAAGAGAGAAGATGATCAAGAAAGAATATCCTGATCTGGTGGTATTACCTTTGTCGGATCACCCATTGGACACCAGGTGGTCACAAAACCTGGACGATTTATTACGAAACACATTCGTGGGATCGAAATTTATCCTGTACGGTAGCCGGGATAGTTTTATCAGCTACTACTCGGGTCAGTACGATACACAAGAGCTTCCGGAAAGTGGTGATTATAACTCTACTGTCATTCGTCAGAAGATCAGTGATAAGGTGATGGACTCCGAAAGCTTCCGCGTGGGAGTGATCTACGCTTATTCCAATACCTATCTCAAAGTTTATCCTACTGTGGACATTGCCTTGTTCCGCCACAGCAAGAAAGAGATCCTGCTGGGAAGAAAGAACATCGATAACAAATGGAGATTGCTTGGCGGCTTTAGCGATCCTACAGACGATAGCTATGAAATGGCCGCTGCACGTGAACTGCGCGAGGAATGCGGCCCGGTAGAAACCACACCGATGCACTATGAAGCTTCACTGCGTGTGAACGACTGGCGCTATCGCAGGGAAGAAGACAAAATCATCACTACACTGTTCTCTACAGATTATACCGGTGGGGAAGTAAAAGGCAGTGATGATATAGCCGAAGTAAAATGGTTCACACTAAAAGAACTGTCTGAGATGCTCGAAAACAAAAGCATCGCCGAAGAGCACTACCCCCAGTTTGATGTATTAATGAAAAGATATTACACAAAGTAGAGAACCCTTTTGGCTCTCTCTATTCAATACTCACTATCAATGTCTACTAAAATGAAAAAGATCAATTTCCTCTTACTCGCAGACGCTTACAAATATTCGCACTATAAACTCTATGTGCCCGGTACTACCAAAATTTATTCTTATCTGGAGAGCCGTGGCGGGCAGTTTGATGAAACGGTATTTTACGGGTTGCAATACTTTCTGAAAGAATACCTGGAAGGAGTGGCTTTCACTAAAGCGGATGTAGATGAAGCGGAGCAGATCCTGAACGGGGTGTTTGGCCGTAAAGGGGTATTTGAAAGAAAGAACTTTGATTACATTCTTGAAAAGCACGGGGGTAAACTTCCGGTGCGTATTAAAGCAGTGCCTGAAGGAACAGCAGTGCCGGTACATAATGTGTTGATGACCATTGAGAACACTGATCCGAATTGCTTTTGGTTAACCAACTTTTTGGAAACCGTGCTGATGCAGCTATGGTATCCCAGCACGGTGGCCACGCTGTCACGTTCTATCCGTAAAGTAGTGGAACAGTATTACGATGAAACATGCGATGAATCTGCGAAAGCAGGAATTGACTTTGTGTTGAATGACTTTGGTTTCCGGGGGGTGAGTTCTGTGGAGAGCGCTGGCCTGGGGGGCTCTGCTCACCTGATCAACTTTATGGGAAGCGATACGGTCTATGCTTCTGCTTTTGCCCAAACGTATTACAATGCACAGCAAGTGTATGGGATGTCGGTACCGGCAACCGAGCACTCCATCATGACGTTGCTCGGACCAGAAGGAGAAAAGGAAGTGTTTAAGCATGTATTGCAGGCTTACCCGGAAGGTATACTGAGTTGCGTATCCGATTCGTACGACATCTTCCGTGCGGTGAGTGAGTATTGGGGAACAGAACTGAAAGAGGAAATCCTGAATCGCAAAGGGCGACTGGTCGTACGCCCGGATAGCGGTGACCCGGTGATGACGTTATTGAAAGTATATGAACTGCTGTTTGAGAAGTTTGGCTTTACGGTAAACAGCAAAGGCTATAAAGTACTGCCCACCCAGATACGCGTGATACAAGGGGATGGTGTGGACTATGATTCGATCAAAGTGATTTATGAATCCTTGAAGAGCAATGGGATTGCTGCTGAAAACCTGGTGCTGGGTATGGGAGGTGCGCTGTTACAGAAAGTAAACCGGGATACACAGAAGTATGCCATGAAGTGCTCCCATGCTGAAGTGAATGGCAAAGTGATTGAAGTGAAGAAAGCACCTACCGAGATGAATGAAAAAGGAGAGATCGTAAAGTCATTCAAAACATCAAAAGCCGGAAGACTGAAACTGATCCAGGAGAAGGGGGTATTCACAACGGTAAAAGAAGCTGCTTCGCCAGCGGCTGATGTATTGCAGACGGTATTTGAAAACGGAGTGATAACGAGCAGCACTACCTTTGAAGAAATACGTGAACGAGCTAAAATAACCCAACCTGCTATTGCTTAGGACTTATGGAAAATTGTAAACTATATTGTACCAGCACTGCCCTTCATTTGGGTGGTAAAATTGCCAGCGAGCTGGGCGTGGATCTGTGCCAGGTGCACAGCGAGAAATTCTCGGATGGCGAACTGTTTGTACGCTTCAATGACAGTGTGCGCGGGCAAACGGTGATACTCATTGCTAAAGTAGATATGCCCTACGAACATTTCTTCGAGATGCTCATGACGGTAGATGCTGCCAGACGCTCTTCGGCGAAAGAAGTGATCCTGGTGATACCGTACCTCCCTCATAGCCGGCAGGAACGAAGGGATAATCAACGGACGTCCATCTCATCGCGCATGATTGCCGATATCATTCAACTGATGGGAGCTGATCGCATCATCACGCTTGACCTGCATACCAACGCGATTGAAGGCTTCTATAAAATACCGCTCGATCCTTTGTCATCGATCAAGTTGTTTGTAGAACACATTCGCAAACAAAACCTGGATCACTTGTGTCTGTGCAGTCCTGACTTTGGTGGAATCAAACGCATCAAGCAATACAAGAAAGAACTGGATGCCGATATGGTGGTGATCAACAAGGAACGACTGAAAGCCAATCAGGTGGCAAACATGGAAATCATTGGAGATGTGGAAGGCAAGAACGTGATCATCATTGATGACCTGGTGGATACAGCCGGTACACTTTGTAAGGCGGCTGATTTGCTGAAAGAGAAGGGAGCGAAGTCGGTGCAGGCCTATTGTACACACGGGGTGCTCAGTGGTGATGCGCTCAACACCATTCAGAAGTCGAACCTGAAGAAGTTGTACATCGCTGATACCGTACGTGAGGCGGTGGTATCCGATAAAGTAGAGATTGTGACCAGTGCGGCACTGCTGGCGAAGGCCATTGACAGCCTCATTACCAATAAAAGCATGGGACATTTATGATCATCCGGGCAATAGCGAACAGTTTTATTCATGCCAAACAACGAAACTGGGCAAAGACATATTGGGCATTTGATGTACATGGAACTATGATCCGACCCAACTACAAGACCAATGAGATTGCTACGGAGTTTTATCCGCATGCCCTAGAAGTGATGCAGGCATTAAGCAAACGCACCGATATAGCACGCATACTTTATACCTGTTCTTATCCGCACGAGATCGTTCAATACATGGACCTTTTCAATGCACATGGAATTCACTTCGACTATGTGAACAGCAACCCTGAAGTAACGGATGGCGGCTATGGATACTACAATGATAAGTTTTACTTCAATGTTCTGTTTGAAGACAAAGCCGGATTTGATGGAGAGACGGACTGGCTGGAGATAAAGACCTGGATGGAAGAGCGAGGGATGATGTAGTCAATTGATCAATGAGTCAATTTGATGATGTGTCAATTTGAAGAGGATAGCAGTGATTGATGTAAAATAATTTTTATTCAACACAACGTCCACGACGGAAAGGTACTCAATGAACACAATGGGATTTGTGCCCTTTGCGTAATTCTTAGTGATCCGTGTGGTGAAAAAATGAATGGGAAAATGATTATAGAACATAATAAAGTAAAGGGATGTTTTCTGGGGTTGGCGATAGGAGATGCGTTGGGTGTGCCGGTGGAGTTTAGTGAACGGGAGCAATGGAGAAGGGAACCGGTGAAGGAAATGCTGGGCTTCAGGGTTTGGAATCAGCCTCCCGGTACATGGTCGGATGATAGTTCACTGGCCTTTTGCCTGGCGGAGTCGCTGGTGAATGGATATGATGTGGAAGACATTGG
>JAHEZH010000222.1 GCA_023251155.1 Flammeovirgaceae bacterium
TAGCAAAATCACCAGTACTACAGCCGCTGTCAGTGATAGTAATGACACCAATATCGATTCAGAGAAAAACTGATAGATGAGCTGGTTACGATTCGAACCAATGGATTTACGAATCCCCACTTCTTTTGCCCGTTTCTCCGACCGTGCCGTGCTCAGGTTCATAAAATTGATGCAGGCCAATAGCAATACAAATGTTCCTATTGTAGCAAAGAACCATACAAACTTCATCAGTTCGCTGGTGACAGCTACTCCGTTTTTAAATTGAGAGAACAAATGCCATTCTTTCATCGGCAGCACAAAAAGTTCCGGTTTTGTTTTCCTGGTTTCTTCATCCACGTGCGATAGCATAGCTTCTTTGATAGACGATGAAACCTGTGACACATCGCTTCCAGGCTGAAGCTGTACATAGATATTCATGTTATAGTTATTCCAAACACTCAGATTACTCCAGCCATCTATAAAGCGATCAAGCGGAGCAAAATAAGAAGCTTCATTGAAATCCGAATTCGTTGGCAGATCTTCGTAAACACCCGTCACTTTCAAATCCCATTTTGCATCCATCTTTACAATCTGATTGATCGGATCCTTGTCACCGAAAATTTTCCTTGCCAGAGAGGACGATAATAAGATCGAGTTCATGTCTTTTAATCCATGACGGTCGCCCTTCACTATGTTTAGACTAAACATATCAACACCTTGCGGTTGCATAAAATATCCGCGCTGCGTAAATTGATCGTCATCCAATGCAATCACACGCTCCTCGATACGTGATCGCACCAACACTACTTTATCAAAATAGGCGCTGTATTCCGTTTGAAGCAGCGCGGCGAGCCCTGTCGGATGTACAGGATTGGTTACAAGCACTCCTTCCCGGTCGTAATGATTGCGATACAATTTAGCGATACGATCATAGTTTTTATGATATTGATTGTACGTCAGTTCATCATAAATCCACAAGCCGATGAGAATAGCTACAGTCATTCCCAGGGCCAGGCCACCGATATTAATCAATGAGTACCCTTTGTTCTTTAAAAGGTTACGCCAGCCAATTTTAAAATAACTTTTAAACATACCGTATTGATTTACATGTTGATATCCTTCTGCCGGACGGATAATTCCGGGACGAAAAAGCAGCATGACATCAAAGATGAATCGCCAGTCCGCATTTCGTTTTCCTCTCTCTCTTACTCTTTCTTCATACAACTCCGTCAAATCCCCTTCGATGTACTTCACCAACTTCGGATGGCAGAACCAGCGGAAGAAGCGAAGTGCAAGGCGTGGTGGTAATGAACGTTCTTTTTTCAATCTTGTATTAATTGCTTTCACTTACCCTTTACCGAAACCGGTAACTACCAGTCCCTCCTACTCTGATCTCAGGCTATTTACCGGATTGGCCATTGCCGCTTTAATCATATTAAAACTTACTGTCAATAAAGTGATGGCCATCGCTCCGCCGATGGTTACCACCACTACCCACGCCGAAACTTCTGTCCGGTACTCATACTTTTGTAGCCATTGGGTTAAACAATAGCTTGCCACGGGTATTCCGATCACACATGCAACACTTACCAACACAATAAATTCGCCCGACAACATTTTCCATAAGGCAGGAATGGAGGCACCCAGAATTTTACGAACTCCAATTTCCTTCTTACGCTGCTCAGCTACAAATGAAGCCATCCCAAACAACCCAAGCGCGCTGATAAAGATCGCCAATGCTGAAAAAAGGTTGGCCAGCTTACCCATACGTTCTTCGCCTGAAAACTTCAATGCGTATTCCTGATCAACAAATATGAAATCGAATGGCACGGCCGGATAAACCGCGTTGAATACCTTTTCGATTTTCTCTATTGCTTCTGATGAACTGAGCATCGGGTTCATTCGTACGACCGTCCAGACTTTTCCTTCGTCTTCATAGTTTTGCCAAAAAATAGTTGGCCGGGCTTTCTGATAAGGCGAATCCATAATCATGTCTTTAATAACACCGATTACTGTAAACTTCTTCCCCTTCCAACTGACCTCTTCATTAATCGGATTAGTCAGGCCCATGAACCGAACAGCTGACTCATTCAGGATAACAGCAGATGAATCGGTAGCGAACTCTTCAGAATAATCCCGCCCCTGAACGAATGTCCAGCCCATTGTCTTGCCATAATCCAGGGTTACGGCCATCGTAGCAAACTCATCATTCAGGTCAGGATCTTTACCTGCCCAGCTAAAGCCTGCCGTACTAAACCATGATTCCGTTGGAGGGCTCGATGACTCCGCAATACCGGTAATGGCGTCAGCGTCTTTGAGTTTATTTCGAAAGGAATGGAACTTTCTCCATTGATAAGGTGATGTTTTTCGCATCATAATCAATCCTTCACGGGTATAGCCTACCGGCCTGTCCTTTACAAATTGAATTTGCTTCCACACGACAATCGTTCCTACGATCAGCATAATAGAAACGGTAAATTGCAATACAACTAACACCTTCCGGGGAAGTGCTGCCGACCGCCCTGCTTTAAAAACTCCTTTCAATGCTTTCAATGGCTTGATCGAAGAAAGATAGAGTGCAGGATAACTTCCAGCGAGCAGGCTCGTCATTAAAACAAATCCAATGCTGAACAACCAGAAGTAGACATTACCCCACAATGGATTCATTCGTTTATCGGCCAGATCATTGAACCATGGCAATGCGATCGTAACAAAAGCCATGGCCATCACGAAGGCGAACACCACTACTAAAAGCGATTCGCTCAGAAACTGATAAATCAACTGGGCCCTCAGTGAGCCAATCGACTTTCGGATACCTACTTCTTTCGCGCGTCTTTCTGATTGTGCTGTACTCAGATTCATAAAGTTGATGCAGGCGAGTAACAACACAAATGATCCGATTATTCCAAACAACCAGACAAACTGAATTCTTCCGCCCACCGGTACACCATTCTTCCATTCGGAATAAAGATGCCACTTACTCATGGGATGTAAGAAGAGGCGTGGATTTTCCTGCATTGCCTGTTCCTTGTTAATGTTTGCTGCCCTTATGTTTTTAATCCTGGCCGATACTTCTTCAAAGGTGGCTCCGGATTGAATTTCAATAAACAGCAGCACATTACTGCTCCAGTTGTTTTCATCCGCCTTCATCCAATCGTTATGCGATGTCCAGTTTTCCAATGACGAAACAAATTTCAGGTCATGAAACTCAGAGGAATCAGGGAAGTCTTCAAATACACCGGTCACCTTCACCTCTACCATATTATCAATATGGATTACTTTATTAATGGGATCTTCATCACCAAACAATGCTTTTGCTGCTGATTCCGAAAGTATGATGGACGACAGTTCATGTAAACTTGAATGATTTCCCTTCCGCATTTTGAAAGAAAACAATTTCAACGCTTCCTCATCCATGAACGTACCCAATTGGTTGAGCTTCCTATCCTCCACAGAGAGAATGTGAGCCACTCTCCACGAAACTCTTACGACATGGATGAAATCGTTTTTGTAGGTGGTCTTTAATTCCGCAGCCAGAGGTACCGGCACCTCCTGCCTTGTAACGACTTGATTGTTAAATGTCTGATGCTGATATACCTGGGCAATGCGATCATAGTTATCATGATTCCTGTTGAACGTTATCTCATCCGTTATCCACATTCCGATCAGCATTGTCACGGCCAGACCCACTGCCAGACCAACAATGTTTATAAATGAGTATCCTTGATTACGAATCAAGGTTCTCCAGCCGATCTTGAAATAACTTTTGACCATACCGTATTGATTTACTTGTTGATATCCTTCTGCCGGACGGATGATTCCCGGACGGAACAATAAAACCACATCCAGTACAAAACGCCAGTCTGCTCTCCGCTTTCCTTTCGCTCCTACTCTTTCCTTATAGAGCTCCATCAAATCGCCTTCAATGTACTTCAGCAACTTCGGATGGCAGTACCATCGGAAGAAGCGGAGGGCGAGTTTTGGTGGATTTATATTCTTTGAATTCACTTTACTCTGTACAATTATCTTTACTCGCGCTTCAAACTCTTTACAGGATTCATCATGGCTGCTTGTATAGCTTGGTAACTCACGGTTACCAACGAAATAGCTAATGCGCCAAAGCATGTTAACAAAAAGATCCATCCTGAAATCTCGGTTCGGTATTCATACTTCTGCAGCCAGTTATTCATTAAGTAGTAGCCAACCGGAACAGCAAGACAGCAGGAGATAATAACCAGCACAACAAAATCTTTTGAAAGCAATTTCCAAAGCATTGGTATAGATGCGCCCAACACTTTGCGTATACCTATTTCCTTAGTTCGCTGATCGGCCATAAAAGCGGCTAACCCGAAAATTCCAAGGCAACTGATGAATAAAGCCAGGATAGCAAAAAAACCGGAGAGTTTGCCAACACGAACTTCAGCTGAAAACTTTTCAGCAAACTGCTGATCGACAAAACGGTACTCAAATGGAGCGGCCGGATAATACTTCTTAAATATCGCTTCCACTTTGGCTAATGCATTGGCCGTGGTTATGTCAGGCGAGATTTTAATGAGTACAACATTAACAACATGGTAGTCAAGCATAAAAAAGGAAGGCTTCACGGGTTTAAAAGGAGATTCCTTTATCAAATTCTCTACAACACCAATGATCTTATATTCCTTTCCGGAAAACTTAATCGTTTCATTAATCGGATTTTTAAAACCGATCAGTTTAACGGCAGCTTCATTCAGTATAACAGCAGCATTATCCGTAACATGCTCTCGCGAAAAATCTCGTCCCTCTTTTATCTTCCAGTCTACGGTTTTTCCAAACTCGTGCGAAACTTTGTTAGTCATGAACAGCGGATAAAATCCATCTGCTTTGCCCGGCCATTTTACATCGGTAGTGCCGCCATAGTCAGACGTAATCGAGCCAAGCGATTCTGACATATTCACTACCGCACGTGTATTCAACAAATCATGATGCAAGGTTTCGAAATTATTACGCAGTTGGTCTGGTTTCATATTAATCTCTATCAGTCCGGATCGATTATAACCAATCGGTCTGTTTTGCGCGAATTTGATTTGCATGAACACCACTGTAATGCCAATCATCAGTGTAATCGATACACTAAATTGAAATACCACTAATACTTTACGTGGTAATGATGCCCACCGCCCTGGACGGAATGTGCCTTTCAAAACTTTTACGGGTTGAAAAGAGGAGAGATACAAAGCCGGATAACTGCCTGACAACAGACCCGTGATCAGTGTAAAGGCAACGATGGCTCCCCAAAACCATCCGTTTGTCCATAATATACTGATCTGCTTTCCTGCTACATCGTTGAAAAACGGGATCATTAACTGAACCAAAACAAGCGACAACACACATCCAAGTGTAACAGTAAGTAATGATTCGCAAACAAACTGGAATATAAGTTGCTTACGGGCAGACCCAATGCTTTTGCGAATGCCTACTTCACGAGCTCGTTTCTCTGAGCGTGCGGTGGCCAGATTCATAAAATTGATGCAAGCGAGAAGTAAAACAAAAATGCCAATCAAACCAAAGAGCCATACATAAGTAATCTGTCCTCCAGTATTGACGCCATTCTTAAAGTCGCCATACAAATGCCATTTGCTCATTGGGTGAATGAAAAATTCAGGCTTATATCCAGGCGGATTATCAAGCTTCATTCGGATATCTTTGATCTTTGCAGAAACGATGTCAAAATCTTTTCCCTCCTTTAGTTGAGTAAAAATCTGCCACGAATTTTCATCCCATGCATGAGCCGCGTTTTTAACCCAGGGGTCCTGACTTTCATATAAAGTCCACGGGCCGAGGAAAGAAACTTCTTTGAAGTCACTATTGTCGGGGAAATCTTCATACACCCCGGTGATTTTGACACTGAATTTTTCATTGAGTGTAATTATTTTATTTAATGCTTCCTCTTCGCCAAATAGATCATGCGCCAGTTTGTTCGAAAGCATAATCGTGTTTACGTCTTGCATATCGTTGCGAGAACCTGAAATCATCTTCAGCGAAACCATCTCATTGAAGTCTGGCTCCACATAATTTCCCTGTCGTACTAATTGTTTATTATCGGTTGCCAGGGTTCCATCTTTAGTATAAGAGGATAAACTCACGCGTTCAAAATCCGGGTATTGCGTTCGAAGTTCATTGGCCAGAGGAATAGGTGTAGAGTTGTATGAACTCTTCTCTACATCGAAAGTTACAAACTGCCATACCTGACC
The DNA here is from genome assembly GCA_023251155.1 of Flammeovirgaceae bacterium. Taxonomy (GTDB): domain Bacteria; phylum Bacteroidota; class Bacteroidia; order Cytophagales; family Cyclobacteriaceae; genus ELB16-189. Next base: position 6,213 of record JAHEZH010000222.1, read on the forward strand.
AATGCGATCATAATTTTTAAAACTCTTGTTAAATGATACCTCATCCCAGATCCAGAGGCCGATCAGAATAGTTACTGCCATGCCTACGGCCAAGCCACCGATGTTGATAGCGGAGTAACTTTTATTTCGGGCCAAATTACGCCACCCCATTTTTACATAACTTTTTACCATACCGTAATTGCTCATATTTTTATATCCTTCCTTTGGTTTTATAATGCCTGGCCTGAATAGGAGCAATACATCTGTAATAAATTGCAGATCTGCTTTTCGTTTTCCTTTCTCTCTTACCCGTTCCTCATACAACTCCATCAAATCGCCTTCGATGTACTTCATTAACTTCGGATGGCAGAACCATCGGAAGAAGCGAAGCGCAAAATCTGGAGGAGATGGTTGTTCTTTTTTCAATCGGTGTTTATTCGGTTGTTTAATCGTTTCCGGTTACCCCTCTGGGTTGTAACCGGAAACGCTTTATTACTCTGATCTTAAACTCTTAACAGGATTGACATACGCTGTTTTAAGCACTTTATAACCAACCGTAAGTGCGGCAATAACAAGTGAGCAACCAATGGCCAGCACAAATGTCCACGCATTGATTGGCATTTTGTATTTGAAACCCTGAAGCCAGTTGTTCATCAGCCACCAGCCGATGGGGGCGGCCACTAAAAACGCGATGACGATTAATCGGGCAAACTCTTTTCCGAAAATCCACAGGATATGTGCAACGCTGCCTCCCAGTACTTTTCTTATTCCGATCTCTTTGGTTTTGTGGGTGACCATGAAAGACACCACCCCATACAATCCCAGGCAACCAATAAAAATAGCGATACCGGAAAATACCTGGATCACATTGAGCATGGTTTGTTCTTCCCTGTAAAACCGGGCGATGCTTTCATCCAGAAATTCAAACTCGAACAACTGATCAGGATACTGCTGTGTCCACCTTTTTTCGATGGCTTTCAAAGTGAAGGGCAAGTTTTTTGTTCCACTTAGTTTTATGGCATAACGGCTGTAGTCTTCACTGGAGGTGGTCAACAAAACAGCGCTGATATCTTCATGGAAAGATTTATCATGAAAATCTGCGATCACTCCTACGATGGGAGCATTCATTCTTCCACCATTGGCATGTATCGTTTTACCCAATGCATCTTCAGCAGAAATATTCAGCTTGCGTAATAATGCTTCGTTCACCATTATCTCTCTCACCGTATCGGAAGGTGTAAGATTTCTTCCGGCTACGATTTCCAAATCAAATGTGGTAACATAATCAGCATCGGCAGATTTAATACTGGTTCTGAAGTTCACCTCTTCCGTATCGTTATCAAATCGTATTGAGTTACCCCAGTCATCATCAGAAGCCGGTGCAGTAAAGCACAAAGAAACTTTTTCAACTCCAGGCAACCGGGCCATTTCATTCTTCAGACTGGTTTTATTTGAATAAACGGAGTCCTCTCCTGTGGGGACCATCACAATTGCTTCCTTATCAAAACCCAGATCTTGCTGTCGGGCATAACGTATCTGGTTCATGATCACTACCATACCGATGATCAACACCTGTGATATCGCAAATTGAGAGATAATGAGCGTACGTCTGGTATTGAAGCCGCCTACCGTTTGCTGCGACAGCTTTCCTTTCAATGCCACCACCGGCTGAAATCCGGCCATGATCAATCCGGGGTAAAATCCGGCAAGGAAAGTAACCACCAGAATTAATGACAGAATAAAAAGCAATAGTGCGCCATCCGAAAACAAGTGGAGGGCGATTTGCGAATTGAAAAGATCATTTACATACGGAATAATAGCGAAGGCGCCCAATACCGCCACGGCAGCCCCGATTACCGTAATAATTGCTGTCTCGGATAGAAACTGCCAGAAGAGATTACTCTTTACACTTCCCAATACCTTGCGCACTCCTACTTCCTTCGATCGTTTCACTGCTTGTGCCGTAGCCAGGTTAATGAAATTAACGCAGGCAGTCAGTACCAAAAACAAACCGATGA